>CAIMWA010000406.1 GCA_903845045.1 uncultured delta proteobacterium
GCGGCGCATCCAGACGCGCATGCTCTTCGCGGGAAACCTCACGCGACAGCCCGCGCTCACGCGCCTCGCCGAAGACTGCGCCGCGCACGGACTCCCCGCCCCGTACCGCTCCGTCGGCGCGCTCCCGGTGACGGACCACGTCATGACGTCGGGCCTCTGGTTCGGCGTCTACCCCGGGCTCACCGAGGCGATGCGCGCCTTCGTGGCCGACGAGGTCCTCGCCTTCGCGCACGCCCACGGGGTGTAGCGCCGCGGGGCGCCCATCGGCGCCCATCGGGGACAGTGTTACGTTGTTGCATTCACCGCTGAATGCAACAACGTAACTGTGTCCCCGGTGTGGTCCCTACGTGCCGGAGGGCTTGTCGGCGCCGTCGACGAGCACCGCGTCGTCCTGCTCGAGGAGCCGCCCGCCGTCGAGAAAGTGCCCCGACCGCGCGGCCTTGGTCTGCAGGTAGAAGCGGTTGTGCGCCGTCGGCGCCATCTCGTGCGGAAGGCGTCCCGACACCTTGATCCCGTGCTGCTCGAGCTGCCGGATCTTGTCGGGGTTGTTCGTCATGAGCTGCACCGACCCGATGTCGAGGCTCGCCAGCATGTGCGCCGCCACCGAGTAGTCGCGCTCGTCGTCGCGAAAGCCCAGCGCGCGGTTCGCGTCGACGGTGTCGAGACCCTGCTCCTGCAGCGCGTACGCGCGGACCTTGTTCACCAGGCCGATGCCGCGCCCCTCTTGGCGGAGGTAGAGCAGCACGCCCCGGGGCATCGCCGCGAGCTTCGTGAGCGCCGCCTCGAGCTGGTCGCGGCAGTCGCAGCGCAGCGACCCGAGCGCGTCGCCGGTGAGGCACTCGGAGTGCAGCCGCGTCGGAACGTCGTGGGCGCCCATGACGTCGCCGTGCACCAGGGCGATGTGCTCCTTGGCGTCGCGGTTGTTCCAGAACGCCACGATCTGGAAGTGGCCAAAGCGCGTGGGGAGCTCCGCCACCGCGTCGACCTTCACGCACACGTGGTGCACGCCGAAGCCGCCGCAGTCGTGGGCGTGGTCGCGCGCGACCAGGTCGCGCAACGTCGCGACGCGCGGGGCGTCGCTGCACCGAGACTCGTTCATGTCCGTACTCTGCTCCCCGCGCTGCGCCGCGGCCACGCCGTCGATCACTTCAGCGGGAGCGAGAAGCCCAGGTGGAACGGGATGCCCGCCAGGTCGGCCCGCGCCGACACCTGGAGCACCACGCTGCGCCCCTCGGGCGAGGTCACCACCTGCGCCTCGACGCGCGAGGCCTCCTGCGCCGTCGGGAACAGGAACACCGACGCCGCCTGCTCGAAGAGCAGCTTGACCTCCTGCTCCTCGGCGCCCGCCGGGAGCTGCGCGAGCACCCACCGCGCGAAGCGCACCACGCGC
Organism: uncultured delta proteobacterium; assembly: GCA_903845045.1. Classification (GTDB taxonomy): domain Bacteria; phylum Myxococcota_A; class Polyangia; order Polyangiales; genus SCUS01. The sequence goes on from CAIMWA010000406.1 coordinate 1,391, forward strand.
CCGGTGAGCACCTGCGCCGACAGCGGCACCACGTCGGTGCCGGCGCGCATCGTCGGCATCGTCGAGAGCACCACGGCGTCGGAGTTGCGCCCGCTGCCGAGGCCGATGACCCCGAGCTCCGCGAGGCGGTTCTGCGCGCGGATCGTGTAGAAGGCCTCCGTCGGCACCAGCGTGCCCGCCTCGCGCCCCGACGGGAGCTCGTACGAGCCCGCGGCCTTGAGCGCGTTGGCCGGTCCCACGATGCGCGCGAAGGCCCCGCTCTTGTGGTAGCTGGCCGACAGCATCGCCGCGAGCGCCGCCGCCGGCGAGCCGAACACCACGCGCCGCGCCGCGCCCGTGCCCTCGACGCGCAGCACCGGACGGTTCGCCACCAGCGCGAGCCAGCGCGTCGCCTCGTCCTCGCGCAGCGCGGCCCAGGTCTCGGGCACCGAGCCGCTCTCGTCCTCGATGCGCGCGGAGACGGCGTGCGGGTCCTTCTGGCCGAAGAGCGCCTCGGTCACCGCGGCCACCACCGGAACGTCGTTGTCGGCGCCCAGGTTCGCCAGCACCGACAGCCGCTCCGGGTCGTTCACCGCGTCGAAGAGGAAGATCGCGTCCGGGGCCTCGTCCTCGGGCACCTCGGGGAGCGCCGCGCGCACGGCCTCGAGGGTGTGCGCCGCGTCGACGTCGAGGACCTCGACGCCGATGCCCGCGTTCGCCGGGCACTGGTCGAGCAGCAGCTTGAGACCGCGCCACGCCGCCTCGAGCTGCGAAACCTGCGGCGAGCGCAGCACGTCCACCGCGGTGCCGTAGACCTCGGCCTCGATGACGTCGCGCGCGCCGCGCCCCGCCGCCGGAGCCGTCGCCGACGTGCCCGCCGCAGGACCGCGCGCCGCCTTCAGGAACCTGTCCACCGCGGTGCTCGCCGTGGGGGCCTGCGCCGGGGCGTTGGCCGCCGCGAGGATGGCGTCCACCGTCGCGTCGTCGGGGGTCGGGACCGGCGCCGCAGGCTTCGGCGCCGCCGCGACGCCGAGCTTCGCACGCAGCGCCGCCGCGAGGCGTCCGTCGCCCACGAGCTCCACCACGTTGCCGATGGCCGTCGCCGGGTCCGGGCGCTTCGTCGCGTCGGGCTGCGCGAGCGCCGCCGCGAGGGTCATGAGCGCGCCGAGCTCCGGCGACGCCGCGATGACCTCGCTGGCCTGAAACGCCTTCAACGACCCGAAGGCCACCCGCACCGTGCGCGTCTCGCCGGCGCCGATGCGGTCCTTGACCACCGCGTCGGTGCGCAGCGCCGCGGCCTCGAGGGCCGCCGCAAAGCCCGCCTGTGTGGCCGTGAAGCGCCGGCCCACGGGCTGCGCCGTGAACGCGCCCGCCACCAGCCACCGCACGCGCACTCCCGCTCCATCGTCCGTGCTGCTCATCGCGTCTCTCCGCTCGCTTGCGCCCGATCCGGGCGCTTCAGATCCCGTTGCCGACGAGGTCCATGTCCGACTCGTCGTCGGCGTCCGGCGTGTCGGCGTCGACGCTCGCGTCGCCGAGGCCGCCGTCACGCAGCCAGCCCACCCGCGCGTCCTGCCGGATCACCCGGCTCCACAGCGACGGGTCGCTCGCCACGAAGGCGTCGTTGATGACGTAGATCGCCCGGTCCGCGGCGGCGCGGCGGAACACCCGCGCGGGCACCTGCGGACGCGCACGATCGATGTCCGACACGATCACCTGCTCGCTGACCTGCACGCCCTCGGCGCGGTAGTCGAGCGACGTCTGCAGCGAGAAGGTGCGCTGCCAGCCGGTCTCGGCGAGCACGTCGCTCCACTCCTTCTTGAACTCGAAGCGCGCCGGTCCGAGGCAGCGGCCGCTCGGGCTGCGCAGCGGCTCCTGCACGAAGCGGCTCCCGCGGAGCATCATCAAGCGCGCCTCGCGGCGGCACGTGAGCGGGTTGTTCTCGTCGGTGCAGACCTCGCCCTCGCCCACGAGCACGCGGCGGTTGCCGATGGTCTCGATGCGCAGCCGCGGGCGCCGCGGGAACGTGCGCAGCGTGCCGATGGCGCGCACCCCCACGCGGTCGTTGGCGAACTCCGCGAGCGCCACCGGACCGACGGCCTCGCCGTTGTCGTAGCGGTCCACGATGATCCACACGAGGCGCAGCGTCGGGCCGAGGCGCTGCACGACGACGTCGTCCTCGCCGATGGCGCGCTGGGGTACGGGCGCGCTCATGTCGGCGGGCTCGCGGCAGCGGATCGCCGGCTCGCGCCACTCGATGGGCTGCTCGGTGCAGTCGCGCACGTTGCCCGGCGCGATGCCCGCCGTGTACCCGCGAATCATCAGCCGCGCCCAGCCGTCGGCGCGCAGCGTCGGCACCGCTCCGGCGACGGCCGCGGGGGCCTGCGCGGAGCACACCAGCGGCACCGGCAGCGGCGCCGGGGGCGGCGGACGATTGCTCGCACACGCCGCGGGGAGCACCGCGCCCGCGAGCGCCAGCGAGGCGCCGAGCCCGACCCACCGAACGACCCCGAACCTCGAGAACTCACTCATGGAACCGGCCTCTACCCCTGCTGAGCGCGCGGACGTCTAGTGCCCGCGCCCGGATGCTACACGCCTCGGATCGTCGCCGCCGAAATTCTCGCCGAGCCCCGCGGAGTAGGCCCGCGCGAAGTCGCGGCCGAAGATCGCCGAGGTGATCTCCTTGTCCTCGGTGAGCTCGTCGTGGAGGGCGAGGTAGCGCTTCCACGCCGCGGCGCCCTTGAACGGACCGAAGCCCAGGCCGCCCGCGCGCTCGACGTGCTCGAGGATCGCCTTCGGCGAGAGCCGCACCTGCACGAGCTTGCGCACGCCCTCCATGAGCCCGCCGAGCAGGGCCACCTGGTGCGACATGATCTCGGCGTACTGCCGCCGCAGGCTGCGCATGCGCGCGTCGCCGTCGCCGGTCCAGTCGAGCAGGTGCGCGAGCAGGGCCTTGGGGTCCTGCGGGTTCTCGATGGGGTCCGGGTCGGCGTTGCGCTTGGTGAAGCCCGCCATCTCCGCGCCGAACTCCTCCTGGCTGCGGCGAAGGCTCACGTAGGCCGTCGCGAAGGTCTCCATGGCCGCCATCGCGCGCACCAGGAACCCCTCGATCTCCTGCGCGCTCGCCGGCGGCGGACGCCCCGGCACGAGGTACTGCGCCAGCCGCTGCACGAGCTGCTCGGCGGCGCCCGCGCCCGGCAGCGCCACCTGCTGCGACTCCGCGACGGCCCGGAACTGCGCCTCGCCCGTCGCCTCGGGGAAGTTCTCGGCGAAGAACGACACCGCCGCCGCGAGCTGCCCCGGCGGCGTCTGCTGCAGCACCGCGTGGAGCCCCTGGTACAGCTCCGCCCACGCGCGGCGGTGCGCTTGATACAGCGGACGCAGCGCCAGGAGCTGGTTCCGCGCCGCGCCCAGCGACGGACCCTGGGGCCCCGCGCCGGCGCGCGCCGCGACCATCGACGCCGCGTCGATCATCGCGGTGTCGATCATCATCGTGGAGCCCATGTCCACCTGCAGCGACGGGTGCCCCGGCTCCTGGCGCAGCAGCCCCGCGGCCACCGACGTGGCGCCGCCCTGGGCGCCGGTGATCATGTGCTCGGGAACGTTCGAGAGCTGGAACGTCAGCCGCAGCGCGCCGATGCGGAACTCGTACTCGGGCCCGGGGATGCCCACGGCCTGGTTCGGCGGCAGGCGCTGCCCTTGGATGCTCGTTCCGTTCGTCGACCCGAGGTCGTAGTAGGCCGCGCCGGTGGCGTCGAAGGCCACCACGGCGTGCCACTGCGACACGAAGGGGAACGGCAGCGCGATGTCGTTGAGGGCGTTGCGGCCGATGCGCACCGGCCCGGAGCCGAACACCAGCGACCGCGACGTGTTCTCCTGCAGGTGATCGACGCGGACGAGCAGTGCCAGCATCTTGCGAAAGGGGGTGCGGACCGCCGCCACGGCGCAACGGAAACCGCTGCGCGGCGCGACACTAACACGGCCCGCCGAAAGAAAATCGCGGCCTCCGTTTGACGCTCCCGGAGCGGTGCTTCCGCTCTCGCCGACGGTCCATCGCAGCGCGCACGTCGCCGCTGACCACCCGTGACCGGAAAGGCAGATCCCACCATGATGACCCTCTGGCGTCCCTTCGGCTTCGACGGCTCGCTCCGCACCCTCGACCGCGAGGTGGAGCGCCTCCTCGGCGACAAGTCCTTCGCGCACCGCGCCCGCCCCGAGGCGCCCGCGGAGGTCTTCGAGACCGACGAGGCCATCACGCTGCGCATCGACCTCCCCGGCGTGCAGCAGTCCGACGTGCAGGTCGGCGTCGAGAACAACGTGCTCACGGTGAAGGCCACGCGCGCGGCCCCGGGCGACGACCGCCGCACCGTCTATCACCTCGCGGAGCGCGGCTACGGCGAGGTGTCGCGCACCTTCCGCCTGCCGGGACGCGTCGCCACGGACAACGCCGAGGCCGCGTACGAGAACGGCGTGCTGAGCATCACGTTCCCGAAGCGCGCCGAGGCCAAGGCGCGCACCATCGAGGTGAAGCGCACGGGCACCGCGTCCTGACGAGGGGCACCGCGGGGACGGTGATCCATGGGAGAGTGAGCGCGTGCTGCGCCGTCCCGTGATCGCCGTCCTCGCCGTGTTCGCCTCGCTCGCCGTCGCGTGTCCGCGCCGCACGCCCGCGCCGCCGGACGCGCACGTCGCGACGCCATCGGCTGCACCCCCGAGGGGCGCGGCCGCGACGACGCACGTCTGCTACGGGCCCAACGCATCGGCCGTCGAGGTCTCCATGGAGACGCCGTGCGCCTCGCTCGGCGGCAGCGACACGCCTCCCGTCGAGGTCCCGACGCAGCCGACGACGGTCGCCCGATGACGCGGCGCGTGTTTCTTTTCCGAACGATCCTGCGGTAAGGACACGGGATGGTGCGTCGCTCCCTCGCCCTCTCGTCGCTGCTCCTCCTGGCCCTCGACGCCGGGTGCCAATCCGACATCGCGAGCCCGTTCCTCGCGGGTTTGCAGCCCGTCGAGGCGGTCACCGTGCCCCCCCCCGCAGCCACGCCGACGGACCCGCACCCGGAGGTGTTCAATACCACCAACGGGCGCATGGACGCCTGGGAGTGGGCGCAGGGCACGGGCTACGTGCACGCGTCGGTGACGGCGGTGTACGCCGCGCTGCGCGACCCCGCGGTGACCGCCGACCGCCGCAAGATCTCGTCGTTCACGGCCACGCAGGACGTCGCCCCGCTCTACCCGCACAGCTATCTCGTGCACAACGTCATCCACGACGTCGTGACCGTGGAGTTCGACGAGGAGTGGCACCTCGGTCCGCTCGAGGGCACCGACAGCGCGCCCACGGTGGTCACGGCGCGCTACCAGAAGGTCATGGGCACGAGCTTCATCTCCCTCATGGAGGGCGACATCGTCGCGCGCGCCATCGACGCGAACACCACGCAGGTCGAGATGATGCGGCACGTGAAGTCCATCGGGAACGGCGCCGCCGACGAGGACCTCTACGAGCACGACGTCTTCAACAGCATCGTCGCTCAGGTGCACGGCCGGCCGCTGCCTTCGTACTGAGCTCCGATGGCGCTCCGGTGGCTCGGTCCGTCGCTGCGCTTCCCCTCCCCGTTCAGCGCCGACGAGGACGGCATCGTCGCCGTGGGCGGCGACTGCACGCCGGAGCGCCTGTTGCTCGCGTACCGCAGCGGGATCTTTCCGTGGCCCGTCTCCGAGGTGCTCCCCGTCTTCTGGTTCTCGCCGGACCCTCGCTGGGCGCTGCGCCCCGCCGACGCCCACCTGCCGCGCAGCCTTCGCAAGCAGATGCGCCGCGGGGTCTACGAGGTGCGCTGCGACACGGTCTTCGAGGGCGTCATCGACGGCTGCGCCGCCGCCGCCCGGCCGGGCCAGCAGGGCACGTGGATCATCCCCGAGCTTCGCGAGGGCTTCATGGCGCTGCACGACCTCGGGCTCGCGCACTCCATCGAGGCGTGGCGCGACGGTCGCCTCGTGGGCGGGCTCTACGGCCTCTCCCTCGGCGGGGTGTTCTTCGGCGAGTCGATGTACGCAATTGCCCCGGATGCGTCGAAGGTCGCTTTTGCCACGCTGCTCGCGAACCTGCGCGCGTGGGGCTTCGCCTTCGTCGACTGCCAGACGCGCACCGAGCACCTCGAGCGCTTCGGCGCCGTGCCCTGGACCCGCCGGGAGTTCATGGACGCGCTGAAATCGGCGCTCGCGATGCCCACCCGAACGGGTCCCTGGACCTTCGACCTCGGGCCCGCGGAGGCCGCCGAGGCGCTGCGCGGCGACGCCGAGTGACCGCTGGCACGGTCTTCGCGATGGCGCTCGCACCCCAAGATCCCCTCCCGGAGGCTCCCATGATCTCGACCCGGTTGCTCGCCTCGCTCCTCGCCGTCCCCGTCGCGTCCGTCGCCCTCGGCGGCTGTTACTACGGCTTCGACTCCTCGAGCTCCGGCCGCGCGGCGACGCCCCCGTCCTCGGTCTCGACGCCCTCCACGACGTGGACCGCGCAGACCGCGCAGTACGCCGGCGACATGGGCTCGGTGCGCGGCTTCGGCAGCGTGCCCGGCGTCGTGCAGGGCACCGACGGCGGGAGCACGAGCGTCGTGCGCATCGACGCCGAGGACACCTCCGCGCGCTGGTGGGCCATGACCCGCCTCACCGTCGAGGGGACGCTCTCGCACCCTCTGCTCGTGCCCGGCGCGCACCTGGTGTTCACGCCGTCCGGCGGCGCGATGACGAGCGCCGGCGTCGTGCCGCTCTTCGTGCACGCCATCGGCTGCTCGGGACCGCGCCGCGACGACTACACCTTCGACCAGCCCGCGTCGCAGATCACCGTCGACGTCGACGCCGGCCCCGACGCCACGAGCCGCACCATCACCTTCATGGCCACCTTCGCGCCCGCCGGCGGCACCCCGCAGCACGTCACCGGGAGCTTCGTCTACAGCGCCCCGTGACGGTGGCGGGGACACAGTTACGTTGTTGCACCTGCGTCCGCGGATGCAACAACGTAACTGTGTCCCCACGTGGGCGGCCTACGCCGCCTCGACGCGGTCGCGGCCGCCTTCCTTCGCGCGGTACATCGCGGCGTCGGCGCGGCGGAACAGCGCCTCCCACTCCTCGTCGCTCGCCGGGTCGAAGCTCGCGACGCCCATGCTCGCGGTCATCGGCACCCGCGTGCCCGCGGCGAGCATCTCCGCGCGCCGGATCGCCCCGGCCAGCCTCCGCGCGACGGCGGTGGCGGCGCCGGCGTCGGCGTCGCGGAGCAGCACGCAGAACTCCTCGCCGCCGTAGCGGGCCACGACGTCCGACGGGCGCAGCGCCTCGCCGAGCACCCGCGCCACGTGCCGCAGCAGCGCGTCGCCCACGGCGTGCCCGTGCTGGTCGTTGACGCGCTTGAAGCGGTCCAGGTCGATCACCACCAGCCCCAGCGGAACGCCCTTGCGACGGGCGTACTCGAGCTCCGAGAGCGCGCGCTCCTCGAGGCCGCGGCGGTTCTCGCAGCCGGTGAGCGCGTCGGTGCTGGCCGCGGCGCGCAGCTTCGCCTCGCTGCGCTCGCGCTGCATCACCACGAACGACAGACCGAAGCCCTGCGCGAGCAGCAGCGACGGCACGAAGGCGAGGGTGCGCTCCAGCGTCGCCGTGAAGAACGCGACCGGCGGCGCCCCCACCTGCGGCACCAGCATGCCCACCCGCAGCAGCAGCGACGCCGCCGTCAGCGCGCCCATGGCCGCGCAGATCCTTCGCGACGGCTCGGCCTCGAGGCCGTTGGCACGGACGAGCTCCCACACCGCCGACGCCAGCAGCGCCGCGCCCACCAGCGACGTCGCGATGGCCCGCGAGGCGTAGTCGCCTCCCGCGCGCCACAGCGCGAAGAACAGCACCGAGGCGCCGGCCACCAGCATCGCCGGCCACCGCGCCTTCCGGGTCGGGCTCGCGAAGCGCTCGTAGGACTGGCGCACATGAAGGGCGCCGACCCACAGCAACACGTTGCCGGCGACGATGGAGAGCACGTCCGGCGCGACGCCGCGCAGGAGCTGCAACGTCCACCCCGCCGCGAGGAAGAACGCCGCGCGGTACGCCTCGCCGAGACCGGGACCGCCGCGACCCCGGCCCGACGACGCGAGCAGCGCACCCGCCACCGCCGACGACGCGATCTGCAGCGCCAGCACCGTCGGGACGTCGAATTGCAGCGGTCTCACAGCTCTTTCAATACGGCCGTCGGCGCCCGACATTGAGCCTCCGGCACGCAATTCGATGCGGGCGCCCCCCTCGTCAACGGGGCCGAGGCGCTCCATACCTCTCGGGCGATGAGCCCGGACACCGATCGCCCCTCCGCCTCGCGCGCCGTCGGCGCGTGGATCTTCACCTGCGCCGCGCTGGTGCTCGCCATGGTCGTCGTCGGCGGCGTCACGCGGCTCACCCGCTCGGGCCTCTCGATCACCGAGTGGAGGCCCGTCACCGGCGCCCTCCCGCCGCTCTCGCCCGCCGCCTGGACCGAGGAATTCGCCAAGTACCAGCGCAGCCCGGAGTTCCTGCTGGTGAACCGGTCCATGACCCTCGAGGGGTTCAAGTCGATCTTCTTGGTGGAGTGGTTCCACCGGCTGCTCGGGCGCTTCGTGGGCGTGGCGGTGCTGCTGCCGCTCGGGTGGTTCGCGGCGAAGGGGCGGCTCTCGCGGCGTCGCATCGCCCAGCTCGGCGGCATCTTCGCCCTCGGCGGCCTTCAGGGCTTCGTGGGCTGGTTCATGGTCGCCAGCGGCCTCGTGAACGAGCCGCACGTGAGCCACTACCGCCTCACGGTGCACCTGCTCATGGCCCTCGGCATCCTCGCGGCGCTGGTGTGGGCGGGCCTCGACGAGCTTCGCGGCGAGCGCAACGGACCGGCACCGCGCACCTTCGCCCACGCCGCCGTCGCGACCCTCGTCGCCCTCGTCGTCGTCACCATCACCTGGGGAGGCTTCATGGCGGGCCTCCACGCCGGCCTCGCGGCGCCGACGTTCCCGACGATGAACGGACAGTGGATCCCGAGCGCGCTCCCTGTGGGCGGCCGCGCGGCCCTCGAGAACCCGCTGACGGTGCACTTTCTCCACCGCGCCCTCGCGTACCTCACGGCCCTCGTCGCGGCCGTCGCCGCGGTGTCGGTGCTGCGCGAGGACCCGACGCCGGCGGCCCGCCTCGCGTCCCGCGCGGTGCTGGCGGTGGTGGCGATGCAGGTGCTCCTCGGGGCGCTGACGGTGCTGCGGTACGTGCCGGTGTCGCTGGCCTCGATGCACCAGGCCAACGGGGCGCTGCTGCTCGCGTGCGCCGTGGCGCTGCTGCACACCGTGCGTCGCGATGGCGCGCCGCAGCCCGTGACGATCTCCGACGCCCCCCGGGCCGTGGTGCCCGACGCCGGCGTTTGTTAGACCCCCCGATCGTGCGACGGCACCCAAGGACCCTCCGGGGTCGCGGGTGTCACCGTGCGCCACCGCCCGCACTGGAGGAACCCATGGACCATCCCCGCTCGCACCGCGCACGGCGCCCCTTCGCCGCCCTCTCGCTGACCCTGACGCTCGCCGGCGCTGCTGGCTGCCGGCACCCGGCGGTGGAGACCGGCCCCACGCTGCCGCTGCACCGCGTGGTCGTCTACCGCAACGGCGTGGGCTACTTCGAGCGCGCCGGGCACGTCGACGCCAGCGAGGTGCGCTTTCGCGTGCAGCAGTCCGAGGTGGGTGATTTCCTCGCGACGCTGGCGGTGATGGAGAGCGGCGGCAGCACGGTGCGCTCGGCGGCGTTTCCGATGCCCGAGGAGCGCGCCGCGGACGCCCCGCCGGCCCCGGAGCAGCGCCGCACGGTGCGCGTGGCCCTCGACGGCCGGGACCACGACCTCACCGTGGGCTACACCGTCGAGACGCCCATCTGGCGCCCGACGTACCGCCTCGTCTTCGACGGCGAGCACCCGCAGGTGCAGGCCTGGGGCATCGTGCAGAACCTCTCCGGCGAGGACTGGACCGACGTGCACCTGTCGCTCGTGTCGGGGTCGCCGGTGTCGTTCCGCAACGAGCTCGCGACGCCGGTGGTGCCGCAGCGCCCGCTCGTCACCGACCGCGGCGCGGTGATCGACGCCGTTCCCGTGGGCGACACCACGCTCGCGCAGACCGAGAACCAGCCCGCCGAGGAGCGAGGTCCCACCACCACCGCCGCGCCGTCGCCGTCGATGCCCATGGCCGGCGCCGAGGCCGACGTCCTGCAGGCGCAGCAAGGTCCGTATCGCGCGCGTGCCGCCACGCGCATCGCGGCCCCGGCGAGGCCCGCAGCGGCCGGATCCATGGGCGGGTACTACGGCCACGCAGGGCAGCCGCCGCCGGCGCCGCCTCCGTCGTACCAGCCTCCGCCGACGTCGACGCCGCGCAACGTGGCGGCCCTCGCGGCCCTCGCGGTGCAGGGCGGATCGACGCGCTACGACCTTCCGCAGACGGTCACCATCCCGGATCGGAGCGCGACGATGGTGATGCTCACCTCGCGCGACGTTCCTGGCGAGCAGATGTACCTGTACGCGCCGGACCCGGGCGTGGCCGACTCGGGGTCGCACCCGTTCCACGTCGCGCGCTTCGAGAACCGCACCGGCGGAACGCTCGAGCGCGGACCCATCGCGATCTTCGAGCGCGGGGCGTTTCTCGGACAGGGGATGATGGAGGCGCTGCCCGACGCGGCCACGACCACGGTGCCCTTCGCCCTGGAGCGCGGCGTCGCCGTGGAGTCGTCGCAGACGTCGGCCACCGAGGGCGCGCGGCTCGTGCGCATCGTGCGCGACACGCTCACCATCGAGCGCTACTCGGTCTCGCGCACGACGTACCGCGCCCGCAACGGCATCGATCACGCGGTGCGCCTCGCGGTGCGCCAGAACCTCTACGGCGGCGCGCTCTTCGAGCCGCCCGCGGGCACCGACACGAGCAACGGCAACGCCCTCGTTCCGCTCGCGCTTCCGGCCCGCGGACGCGCCGAGGTGGTGGTCACCGTGCGCACGCCGTTCACCGTGGGCATCTCGCTCAGCGACGACCAGGCGCGCGACGCCATCGTCGCTTTCCTTCGCGACGGACACCCGCCCGACGCCGCGGCGACGACGCTGCGCAACGCCCTCGATCTCCGGCAGCAGATCGCGGACCTCTCGATGCAGCGCGACACCCAGGCCACGCGCCGCGACGAGCTGCAGCGCAGCGCCGAGGAGACCCGCGGCAACCTCCTGGCGATCCAGCGCAACCCCACGGCCGCGGACCTTCGCGCCCAGCTCACCGCCCGCCTCGCGCGCGCGGCCACGGACATCGACCAGGCCATTCGCCGCGTGGTGGAGCTCGAGACGCAGATCGGCGAGCGCCGCGTGCGCCTCGTCGAGGCCCTGCGCGACTTCGAGTTCGACGTGAACACGCCGGCCCCGGCGTCGACGGCGCCGGCCGCCGCACACTGACCCACGCGTGAAGCTCCCCTCGGCGCGCACCCAGCGGGCGCTCTTCGCCCTCGCAGGGCTCGGTGCGGCGGCGCTCCTCGCACGGCACACGGACCTCCGCGCGCTGCGGGCCATCGGTCCCTGGTTCGGGGCCGTCGCGGCGCTCGAGGGGACGCGCATCCTTCTCGAGCTCCAGGCCTCGCGCGCGCTCTACGGTGCCGACGCGGCGGTGCCCTTCGCGCGGCTGCTGCGCGTGCAGGCCGCGGGCTACGCGATGGCCATGGCCCTCCCCGCAGGACGCACCGCTGCGGAGGCGGCCAAGGCCGTGGTGCTCGCGGGTTCGCTCGGAGCGGCGAGGGCGGCGAGCGCCGGAGCTGCGTTGCAAGGTGCGACGCTGCTGGGCGTGGCTGCGATGTCGGTGCCGTGCGGGCTGGCCGCGCGCGCCCTCGGAGCCCACGGCGTCGCGACGGCCCTCGCGGTGCAATCCGTGGCGCTCGGCGCGGCGGGCGTGGCGCTGCTCGTCGCCCTGCGGAGCGCGCGCGCCGCGGCGTGGCTGCGACGCGGGTGGCCCTCGGCGCCGACGCCCGCGCACCTCGACACCGCCACGCTCGTTCGCGCGTGTGCATGGATGACCGCGCACCGCGCCGTTCCTGCCCTCGAGTGCGCGCTGCTGCTGGCGGTCTCGGGGTGTCCCGGTGCGCTGCGGGCCCTCGGCCTCCAGGGCGCGGCGATGCTCGGCGCCACGGCGGGCGACGCGGTGCCAGGACAGCTCGGCGCCCTCGGCGGGGCCATGGCGCTCGCGGCGCCGCACCTCGGTGTCCCCACGGGCACGGCCCTCGCGACGGCGGCGGCGCTGCACGGCGCTCAGCTCGTCTGGGTGCTCGTCGGCGCCGCGTGCGCGTGGACCGAGCGCCGCGCGGGGTGAGGCGACACGGGGACACAGTTACGTTGTTGCATCCGCGCCGGACGGAAGCCGCGGGGACGGAGCAGCGGGGACACAGTTACGTTGTTGCATCCGCGCCGGACGGCGACCGTGAGTGCAACAAGTTAACTGTGTCCCCGGTCGAACCCCACGCGCTCGGGCTCCATGGCGAGCTCGACGCCGAAGGCCTCGCGCACCTTCGCCTGCACCGCCGCCGCCATCGCGAGCAGCGACGCCGTCGTGCCCCCGCGGTTCACCAGCGCCAGCGCGTGCACGCGGCTCACGCCAGCGCCATCGACGGTCCAGCCCTTGGCGACGCCGGCGCGCTCGACGAGCCAGCCCGCGGCGAGCTTCACCGAGCCGCCGTCGACGCGCCACTGTGGCATCGAATCGCCGTCGCGCAGCGCACCCATCGCCCGAGCCCGTCGCTCCACCTCGACGGCCTGCGTCGCAGTCACCACCGGGTTCGTGAAGAACGACCCTGCCGAGCGCGTCTCGGGATCGTTCGGGTCCCAAACCATTCCCTTCGCACGGCGCAGCGCGAGCACCGTGGTGCGCACCGCGGCCAGCGTCGGAGGAGCCTCGCCCAGCGCGCGCTGCAGCTCCCCGTAGCGCACCGACGGAGGCCCCCCGCGGCGCAGCGCGAAGGTCACCGCGAGCACCACGTACCTCCCGCGCGCGGCGCCCTTGAACACGCTGTCGCGGTAGCCGAAGGCACACTCCGACGCCGGGACCTCCCGATGCACACGATCACGGCGGTCCCACACCGAGACGCTGCGCACCACGTCGGCGACCTCCTGGCCGTAGGCGCCCACGTTCTGCATCGGCGTCGCGCCGACGGTGCCGGGAATGCCCGCGAGGCACTCCACCCCCGCGAGCCCCTCGGCTACGGACCATGCGACGAAGGCGTCCCAGGGCTCGCCCGCGGCGAGGCGCACCACGGCGACATCGCCCTCGGAGGACACCGCGCGCCCCCGCGTCGCCACGCGCACCACGAGTCCGTCGAAGCCCGCGTCGGCCACCACGAGGTTGCTCCCGCCCCCCAACAGCAGCACCGACGCACCCGCCGCGTCGGCCTCACGCACCGCCTCGACGAGCGCGTCGTCGGTCTCGACCTCGACGAAGGTCCGCGCAGGACCTCCGAGGCCGAGCGTCGTGTGGGCCGCCAGCGAAACGTTCGTGCGAGGTGCTCCCATGGGCGTCGGCGCGCCGCGTTCTGGCACGAATCGCCCCGCGCGTGGGCCCCCGGCAACGGTTGACCGCATGGCCCCCGCGGGCGGATCGTTTCGCGACCGATGAACTCCCGCGGCGGGCAGCGCAGCTCCATCGATCGCACGGCCACGCTCCTCGTGGCGCTCGGCGCCGTCGCCGGGTGCTCGCGCTCGGTGTCACCGCTCGAGTCCAACCGTCGCTACGTGCCCCCCGCTGCCACGCCGCGCAGCAGCCTCCTCGAGCCCGGCGCGACACCTCCCGTTCCCGCGGTGCCGCGCCCGCTGCCGGCGCCCCGCGCGCCCGCCCTCGCAGACCCTGGTCCGGTGCAGATCCGCGTCGTGCGCGTGCGCACCGCCGAAGGCGAGGACGGCCACGGCAACACCGTGCGCGCCGCGGACCCCGTGGCCATCGACCTCGAGGCTCAACACGGCTGGCCCGGCCGCGGCCTCGCGCTGTCGCTGCGCGTCGGCGACCGGCAGTTTTACACCCCTGGGTATCCCACACCGACGACGATGCGCTTCGTGGCCGCCGACGGGCGTGACCTCCCGCGGGGCGCCGAGGTGGCGCTGCAGTACGGCCCCGACGTCACCGTGAGCCGCGTGCTCGCCGCGTCGCTCCCGGAGCCGCGATGAGGGCCGCGCCGCTCCTGCTCCTCGCCGCCGCCGCCGTCGCCTGCAAGGACGACTGCTCCGACGCCGCGTGCCCCGCGCCGGCCACCGTCGCATGCACGGGACCGCTCACGCTCTTCGCCTGGTCGCGCGCGGACTCGTCCAACGGCTGCGCGCTCGGCAGCGACACGCCGGCGGCTGGCTTTCCCGTGGGCACCACCGAGGTGCACTTTCAACGCGGCTCGGCAGGCGCGTGCACCACGCGCGTGACCGTCACCGACGCCGTCGCGCCGACGATCACGTGCCCCACTGCGGCGCGCGTCTTTCGCACCACCCGCGGCACCCCCGCCCCGACGCCTGCGGTCACGGCCACGGACCTCTGCGCCGCGCACCCGGCCATCACCACGGTGCCCGCGACGCTCGACGGCCACGGCGAGATGTCGGTGGTGTTCACGGCCACCGACGGCGCCGGCAACCACGCGTCGTGCACGGCCGCCGTCGAGGTGCGCGACGTGTGGGCGGCCACGGGACTGCGCGTCGCCCACGCCTCCCTCGACGCCGACACCACCACCGTCACGCTGCTCTGGGACCACCCCCCCGACGCCGACACCGACGCGTACCGCCTCGAGCGCGCGGCCTCCGCCGACGGTCCGTGGACGGCGGTGGCGACGGTGGGTCCGGACGCGACGCAGGTCACCGAGGCGCTGAGTGGTTCGAGCGCGTTCTACCGCGTGGTGAGCGCCTTCGACGGCACCGACGGCGGCATCACGGCGCCGGTGCGCGCCTTCGCCCTCGCCACGGCCGACTACGACCTCGGCGTGCAGCCCGTGCCCGACCTCACGCTCGCGGCCAACGCCGCCGCGGGCACGCCGGCGACGCACTCGACCCCGCTGCGCGCCGTCGTGCGGCACCCCGCAGACCTCGCCTCGGGGCCCTTTCCGCTCGTGCTGCTGCTGCACGGAAACCACGGGA
The DNA here is from genome assembly GCA_903845045.1 of uncultured delta proteobacterium. Lineage (GTDB taxonomy): Bacteria > Myxococcota_A > Polyangia > Polyangiales > SCUS01. The sequence continues at coordinate 16,512 of CAIMWA010000406.1, forward strand.
ATTGCCGCACCGGCGACTACGACACGTCGGGCTCGGACCCGCGCCGCGACGACGCCTGCGTCATCACCAACAACGGGCTGTGCCGCGGGAGCTCGCGCGCACCCAACGCCGAGGGCCTCGCGTACCTCGCCGAGACGCTGGCGGCGCACGGCATGGTCGTGGCGAGCGTCGACGCCAACGCCATCAACTGCCGCGACGGCATGCACGGTGGGCGCGCCGACGGGTACATCGCTCCGCGCGCGGAGCTCCTCGTCGAGCACCTTCGCCGCTGGCGCAGCTGGAACGGCGCCGGCGCGGCCCCCTTCGACGCGCGCTTCGCGGGGCACGTGGACCTCGCGCACGTGGGCCTCTTCGGGCACTCGCGCGGCGCCGAGGCGGTGGCCGAGGTCCCGCAGACCGTCGACGCTGCGACGGACGTCGACGGCTTCACCGTGGCGTCGGTGTTCAGCCTGGCGCCGACGAACTTCGACGACCCGCAGCCGGGGAGCGTTCCCTTCGCGACGCTGGTGCCGGTCTGCGACGGCGACGTCTACACGTACAACGGCGTGCAGCTCTACGACCGCACGCTGCAGCACGCCGGCGACACATCCATGGCCGTGCAGCTCTTCATGGCCCGCGCGGACCACGACCTCTTCAACCGCGAGTGGCGCTTCGACGACAACCAGGCCGGCGTCGCGAGCTGCGCCGCGGATCAGCTCGACGGCGCCGACGCCCAGCAGTCGGTGCTCGAAGCGACGGTGGCGGCGTGGTTCGACGCCACGCTGAAGTCGCAGCCCCTCGAGCCGTGGCTTCGCGCTGCCGGCGATGTTCCGCCGGGGCTCACGCTGCGCGCGGGGGTCACGCAGCCGCTGGACCTGCGCCGCTCGTACTCCGCGCCGCACACCTCGCTCGTCGCGAACTTCGAGGGCGACGGCGCCATGCTCACCTCCTCCGGCGCCGCGGTGGCGTCGCGCGGGAGCTTCTCCACGGGCTTTCCGCAGGCCTGCACGGGCACCGGGCACCCCGCGTGCGACCGCATCTACACCCTCGACATGATGACCGGTCCGGAGCGCGTTCCGTGGCCCCACGACAACGCCTTCGTGACGCCCCGCCGCGGCGCCCTCGCCGTCGACTGGACCGCCTCCGACGCCGTCATCACCCTCCCGCTGTCGTCGGACGCCACGGGCTCCTTCGACGCGTCGGCGACGCCGTTCCTGTCGCTGCGCGTGGCCTCGCGCTCGAGCTCGCTGAACCCCGCCGACCGCGCCTCGCAGGACTTCGTGGTGCAGCTCACCGACGCCTCGGGCAACACCGCCGCGGCGATGGCGTCGGAGGTCACGACGATCCCGCACCTGTACCCGTCGCTCATCGCGCGCGCGGTGCTGCAGACGGTGCGCATCCCCCTCGCGGGGCTCGCCGCGCGGAGCACGCCCCCGCTCGATCTGCACCACCTCCGCCGCGTCGAGGTCGCCCTCTCGGTGGCAGGCCTCGCGCAAGGATCGCTGCTCCTCGATGACGTCGAATTCACCGACTAACAGAGCATTTTCAGCGATCGCCGCGCTCCTCGGGCTGGGGGCCTGCGGCGGCGCCGTGAACAACACGCTGGGCTTCGCCGACCTCGACGCGACGACTTTCGGCGACGCCGCGATCACCGCCGACGCGACCCTCGACGCATCCGCCCGGGACGTCGCCGTCGTCGATGTTCGCACCGCCGACGTGCGCACCGCCGACGTCGTCTTCGCGGACACCGTCGTGCCCGCCGACGTCCACGTCGTCGACGTCGTCTCCACGGTGGACGTTCCCCCGACGGACACCGGTCCATCGACGGGTCCGGTGCCGTCCGATCCGTCGCTGCGCACCCGCGACCAGGTGTGCGCGCGATGGACCGCCGATCGCCGTCTCCGCGCGACGCGCACGTGGGTGCAGGGCACCGCCGGGGCGTGTGATCCGGGCACCTTGGACCCCGAGGCGCGGGCCGACGGGTTCCGCGTGTTGAACGTGTACCGCTGGCTGTCGGGCCTCGACGCGAGCGCCGTGGACCCGTCGCTCACCGCGGCGCAGCAACAGTGCGCGTTGATGGAGGGCGTCAACGGCGCGCTGAACCACATGCCGCCGGCGACGTGGCGGTGCTACACGGCCGCGGGCGCGGCGCAGGCGGGGCGCTCGAACCTCGCGGCGGGCACGCGCATGAACCCGGCGGCGGCCGTGGACCTCTGGGTCAACGAGCCGGCCCAGGAGCTCGGTCACGCGCGCTGGTGCCTCGCGCCGCCGCTCGGACCGACGGATTTCGGCTCCACGGACACCACGACGAGCATGAACTCCTTCGCGGCGACGGCGAGCGCGACGAGGCCGGCGTGGGTGGCCTACCCGAACCAGGGCGTCGCTCCCTTCGAGAACGCGCAGGGCGTGTGGCACGTGCAGGACGGCACCGTCTCCGTCGCCGGGCGCACCGTCGAGATGCGCGACGAGGCGACCGGCGCCGTGCTCGCGACGACGCCGGTGAGCACCACGGGCAACTACGGCAACAGCGCCGCGGTGGCCTGGCGTCCCAGCGGCTGGACCCCGTCGGCAGGCACCGTCTACCGCGTCACCTTGCGCGGCGGCACGGGCCCCGCGATCAGCTACACGGTCACGCCGGTGCGCTGCCCGTAGACCCGACGGGGACACAGTTACGTTCTTGCATTCAGCCGCGTCGGAGATCCCGCGAATGCAACAACGTAACTGTGTCCCCACCGCCCAGGGTCAGCGGTTCCAGGCGTCCATGGCGCCGAGGTCGCGCACGTCGTAGCCCGCGGCGCCGAGGATGCCGGCGGCCTGGTGGCTGCGGTGCCCCGAGTGGCAATAGACGATGACGGGGTGGTCGCGCGGGAGCTCGCCGAGCCGCGACGAGAGCTCGTCCACGGGGATGTTGCGGGCGCCGTCGTTGTGCCCCGCGGCGAACTCGTCGGGGGAGCGCACGTCGACGAGCACGGCCCCCGCGGCGACGAGACGATGCGCCTCGGCCCCCGCGACGGGACGTCCCGCCCCGGTGGCGGTCGAGGGGCTGGGACACCCGAGGGTGCCGACGGCGGCGAGGGCGAGAACGGCGACGAACGAAGACCGCGAGCGCATCGAAGGACCTTTCCGCGAAGCGCCACGAGCGCTCCGCACGGGCGTGAGAGCCCGTGTGCCCCGCGAGCGGTTCGCGGGCGAACCCTTTGCAGACTACCGTGGCTCCAACCCCCCCGATGGATCTCAACAACGTGGTGTCCGTGGCCGCCCTCGCCTTCGTCGGCTGGCGCGTCTCGCAGATGGTGCTCGGCAAGGTGTCCCCGGAGACCGCACGGAACCTCGTGCGCGACGGGGCGCTGCTCCTCGACGTGCGCACCGTCGCCGAGTTCGCGGGCGGGCACCTCGAGGGCGCCAAGAACGTTCCGGTGCACGAGCTCGCGAAGCGCATCGGCGAGCTCGGCGAGCGCACCCGCCCGATCGTCGTCTACTGCGCCAGCGGCGTGCGCAGCGCCAGCGCCAAGGCAACGCTCGCGCGCGCCGGCTTCACCGCCGTGCACGACCTCGGGGCCATGGGACGCTGGCGGGGCTGACGCTTCGAGCGCCCCTCTTGCCGCGCGCTCCCGCGGGCGCATGCTCCCGACGATGCGCGCCGCCCTCCGGCCCCTGCTCCTCGCCCTCGCGACGACGCTCCCGCTGCCCGCCGCGGCGCAGCAGTACCACGCCCCCACACCCTGGACCGGCCCTCCCGCGACGGCGACGACGACGACCCGCGCGTCGGGCGGACGCGGCGGCTCGCGGCTCGGTCCGTATTTCGCGCAGGACACCGGCTGGCGCACGGCCCCCCCGACGACCGCGGTGGCTCCCGTGACGCCGGCTCCGGGCCCCGTCGACGTCACGCCGCCCGCGGACCCCGCGCAGCGCTGGACCGTCGTCGCACACCCCGAGGAGCCCCGCGTCTGGCACACCGTGGGCGAGGCCGAGGCGACCGCTGCACCGCCTCCGTTGGCAGCCCCGGCACCGGCACGTCCACCGCGGCGTCCGCGCGCCGCCCGCCCGCGACGACGACGCTGACGGGCCCGGCGCGCTACGCTTCGCACACCATGGCGGGCGAGCCCGACGACTACGAGCGACGCTTCATGGACGCCGACCGCGCGGTGCTCCGCGTGCGCCAACGGCAGCCGCGCTGGATGGTGCTGCTGCTCCTCGGTCAGATCGCCGTGACGGCCCTCGCGGTGCTCCCGGCGCTCTCGGAGCTTTGGCTGCATCGGGGCGTCGGTCCCATGACCGGCATGCTCGTGGCGGTGGTCGCGACCTTCGCGGTGTCGACGATGCTCATGGCCCTCGGCGCGCTGCTGAACCACCTCACGCGGGTGGTCGTCACGCCGACGCACCTCCGCGTGCACCGCGGCGTGCTCACGCAGGACCTGGCCCTCGAAACGATCACCGGCGTGGGCTTCGACGCGCTCCCGTGGTGGCACGCGCGCGGCCTCACCCGACGACGGCTCACCGGCCGCGACATGGTCATCGTGCACGCCGGGTCCCGCGGGGCGCTGCGCGTCGACTGGCGCGACGACCGCGGACGCGACCGCACGACGTGGTTCCAGTTCGACGCGGCCGAGGAGGTGTGCGTGGCCCTCGAGAAGGTGCTCGCGCAGCGCAGCGGCGTGCGCGTCGACGCCACCGACGACATGGCGCCCGCCCGTGCGAGCGACGACGAGGCAGCGCGAAACGACGCCGCGGTCGCGCGCGCTCGACGCGGGGAATGACGCCCCGGCACGGCGGCTGCTGACCATCGCCGTCATGCGTGCATGGGTGCTGCTTCCGATGGTTCTCGCGGGCTGTGCGTACCTCGACGTGCACTCGACGGTGGTGCGTTTTCGCGATCCGTCGGCGGTGCGGGTGTCGACGCGCGCGCCCGACGGCACCGTCGCAGAACTCCCCGCCGGCGCAGAGGTCCACGCCGTGGCCGCTGGCGGCGGCTTGATCCGCGAGCAGGGGGCGGACACCCGCGCGTCGTACACCGTGCGCCTCGCCCGCGAGCACGACGGCACCAGCGTGCTCGACTGGTCCACGGGCGTCGCGCTGCTCACCGGCGACGAGGTCGAGGTCGTGCACGGCGACGGACGCCTCGCCGACGTGCGCAGCGCCGCGCACACGTTCCTCACGCCCCGCAGCGGCGACGAGGCGCCGTTCTTCGCCCACCTCTGCGTGGCCCCGGAGCGCCGCAGCAGCCGCGGTGGGTTCACCGGCTACGCCCTCGCCACGGTGCCCAACGCCGGCGCCGACACGGGCTGTGCGCGCGGCATGGCCGTCGACGTACGCACACCCTGGAGCAACGTCTTCGAGGTGCGCGACCGCGTGACGTCCGGCGGCGCGCTGCTGGGGTCGCTGCTGGTCATCAACGGCCTGCCCTTCGTCATCGCCGGCGCGGTGCTCGCGGCGAGCGCCGACACGCGGGGCCTCGGCATCCCTTTCCTCGTCGTGGGCGGGGCTCTCGCAGGGCTCTCGATTCCGGCGTTCGCGCACACCTCCCACGACGACGTGATCTACGGGGCGCCGTGACCGGGCCCGGCGCTACGGAACCTGGATCCGCGCGACGAAGATGTCGGTTCCTCCGGCGCCCGTGAGCGGGCCGGAGCCGAAGTCGAGGACGCCGCGGAACGCTCCCGCCACGACGACGTCGCCGCGGGCGTCGATGGCGATGCTCTCGCCCTGCTGCGCCTCCGCGTCGCCGTAGCGCGCGCTGAAGCGATGCGATCCATCGGGTCCGAGGCGGAGCACGAAGACGTCGCCGCCGACGAACACGTCGCCGCCGTGGCTCGTGAGCGGACCGCCGCCGAGGTCCATGGTGCCATCGAAGACGCCGACGACGGCGACCTCGCCCGCGGCGTTCACGGCGATGTCCATGGCCTGCTGCCGCGCGGCGTCGCCGTACTCGTGGTGCCAGAGCAGCCGCCCGGCGGGGTCGAACTTGGCCACGTAGGCGTCGAAGTCTCCGCGTCCGGCGATCACTCCGCCGCCGAGATCGATGGAGCCCGTCACCGACCCCGCGACGTAGATGTTGCCCGCGCCGTCGAAGGCCACGCGGGACCGCAGCGGCTGTCCCATCGCCGCCGGAAGCGCCCGCGCGAAGGTGGTGGCGCCCGCCGCGCTGAACCCCGCGAGGAACAGCCCGGAGCCGGATCCGATGGCGCCGGTGCCGAGGTTCACGCTTCCGTCGAGGCGGCCCACCACGGCGACGTTGCCCGCGCCGTCGACGGCCACGCCGGTGGCGACCTGCATGCTCCCGTCGCCGAAGGAGTGGCTCCACACGTGGTTGCCCGCGGCGTCGAGCTTCACCACGAAGAGGTCGCGGTTGCTCCCGGTGAACGCGGCGCCGCCGAAGTTCGCGCCGCCGGTGAGCTCGCCCACGAACACCGCGTTGCCGCTGGCGTCGACGGCCACGTCGAGGCCCTTCTGGTAGAGCATCGCGTCGCCGTAGCGGTGGCTCCAGCGGCTCGCTCCGTCGGGTCCGAAGCCCGCGCTGAAGACGTCGTCGCCGCCGGCGCTCACGAGCGCAGGAGCCGCAAAGTTCAGCGTGCCCTTGAAGCCGCCCTCGATGACGACGGCGCCCGACGGCGCCACGGCGATGCCCGTCGAGTACTGGTGCCCGCCGTTGGGAAAGATGCGGCTCCAGAGCGACGTGCCGCCGGGGTCGAGCTTCGCGATGGCGATGCGGTCCGTGCCGCTGAGCGGACCGTTGCCGAAGTTCACCGTCCCGAGGATGTACGTGCTCAGGAACACGTCGCCGGCGGGGTCGACGGCGATGGCGAAGCAGTCCTGGTCGGCGGCGTCGCCGTAGCGTCGGCTCCACGCGGCGAGCCGCGGTCCGGCGTCCGTCACCGCGGGAGCGTCGACGACCGCGGGGACGTCGAGCACCACGGGAACGTCGACGACCGCGGGGACGTCGAGCACCACGGGAACGTCGACGACCGCGGGGACGTCGAGCACGGCGGGAGCGTCGGTCTTCGTCGGTACGTCGGGGGCGGATGCGTCGGCGGCGTCGGGCGCATCGGCGGCGAGCACCGGAACGTCCGCACCCGCGTCGGTGGAGGCGCTGCCGGAGGAGCATCCCGCGACGAGCGCTCCGACGCCGAGCCACGCCATCACGGACCTCCGAAGCAGTGACCCTTGCGAGGAAGACATCCGCGCATTCTTTCACGACGGGACGCGCGTGGGGTGCACCGGTGCGCGCATGACTCGCAAGCACTGCGCGGCCGGCGACGCGGAATCACCTACGCCAAGGCGATTCGCGGCGGCATGTGCGTTGCGTCGCAATTCGCAAGGATTCCCAGTGGGAGGGGACCCGGGAGACGACCATGAAGCAGACCACGACGGAGCTGAAGGAAGAGATCCAGAAGAGCCTCGGGCTCATGCGCACGCTGCGCGACGAGGTGCGGGTGAAGCTGCACCTCGCGGGCATGGACGTGAAGGACGAGTGGAACGCGCTCGAGCCCCACGTCGCCGAGGTGGAGCGCGCCGCGGCGGAGCTCAGCGAGGCCACGCGCACGGCGGTGGACGGCGCGGTGAAGCAGCTCTCGAAGATCCGCGCGTCGCTGCACTGAGGGGCTCGCGCGAGGTCCCGCGGGCGGGCTCGCGGCCTTGCCCGCGGGGCTCGCGGCACCTATGTGCGTCGCGAGGGAGATCCACGCGATGAGCACCCGAGACGACGGCAACGACCCTGGCGTACTGCGCACCGACGGCATCGAGGTGCGCACGCTCGCCCCCACGGACCTCGACTGGATGGTGCGCATCGACAAGGAGTGGAGCGGCTCTGGCCGGCGCGGCTACTACGAGGTGAAGCTGGCCGAGGCGGTGCGCGACACGTCGGTGCGCATCTCCCTCGCGGCGCTCGTCGACGGCACGCCCGCGGGCTTCTTGATGGGACGCGTGTACTACGGCGAGTTCGGCGTTCCCGAGCCCGTGGCGCAGCTCGACACCATCGTCGTCGCGCGGGCCTTCACGGGCAAGCACGTCGCCGAGGCCCTGCTCCGCCAGCTCAAGCTGAACCTCCGCGGCCTGCGCATCGAGCGCCTGCAGACCCAGGTCGAGTGGGACCAGCTCAACCTCCTCGGGTTCTTCCAGCACGCGGGCTTCAAGCCGGCGCCGCGGCTCTGCCTCGAGCTCGAGGTCGAGTAGCGACGGGGACACAGTTAACTTGTTGCATTCGGCGCCGGGTCAGGGCTCGAGGAGCCGGCCTTCGATGTCCACGCGCACGCCCACGGCGGGGAGCGCGAAGGGGACGAGGTGCTTGCCCTGCCAGCGGGTCCAGCGGTAGCGCGGGTCGTCGAGGCCGCCGGCGAAGGTGAAGCGCGCGAGGTCGGGAACGCCCCGCGGCGTGGTGCGCAGCACGATCACGTCGATGTCGGGCACGGACACCCGGCTGCCCGCCGGCATCGGGACGTGCAGGTCGCGCGTGAGGAGCTCGGTGTCGCGCTGGTAGAAGCCGCCGGGCGCGTGCACGAGCACCTCGCGGTCCGAGAGCCGCGTGAGCGAGCAGGGGTGCGAGCCCGAGGCGAGCGCGAAGAGCGACCGCGCCAGCATGCTGCCGTGCTGCGCGCGAATGAGCTGCGTGTAGCCCACGAAGGCGCTGTCGGGGGCGTTCACCACCACGAGGCGCTGGGCGCTCAGCGTGTGGTCGTCGGGGGGAAAGCTCTCGGCCCACCCCACCATCACGTTGTGGAACAGCAGCATCGACCACGACAGCGGGAGCACCAGCAGCGGCGACAGCACGAGGTGCGCGACGCCGGCCCAGCCGCCGATCCATCGCAGCCCCACGCGTGACGCGAGCGAGCCTGCGTCGACGCCTTCGACGAGGTCCGTGAGCGCCTCGGCCATCACGCCGACGAGGCCGATGCCGGGGATCAGCAGCAGCCGCGTGGCAGGCATCGTGCTGCACGACGGCAGCAGCGCCAGGAGCCCGCCCAGCAGCAGAAAGCGCGTGCTCGCCCGCGTTCGCAATGACCGCGCGAGGCCGAGGAGCGAGAGCGCCACGGCGACGACGCCCACGCCCACGATGACCCGGCGGCCCGTCTGCGACAGCACGAGGCCCGTCTCCGGCGCGAGGCCGCCCCATTCCGAGGCGACGTTGAGCATCAGCGCGCGGGGCACGCCGGCGAGGTAGCGCAGCGGGTTCCGCGCGGGGTCGACGTACATGCCCGAGCCCTCGGTGCCGTAGTGCCCGAGGCGATACAACGCCGCCCACACGGCCAGCACGACGCCGAACGGCGCGAGGGAGCGGACGCGTTCCCTCCAGGGACGTTCGTCGAGGCAGAGCGCGTGCGCCACGAGGTAGCCCACGGCGCCGAGGCCGCTCTCGCCGCCGAGCAACGCGAGCCCCAACATCGGCGCAGCGACCCTCGAAGCGCGCGCGTCGCCCTTCACGCCGCGGTCGTAGAGCAGCACGGCGAGGAGCCCGAACGCCGCCGCAACGAGGGAATTGCGGTTGGCCACCCACCCGACGACGCCGGCGTGCGTGTGGTCGACGGCGTAGAGCACCGCCGCGAGGGCCGCGACGCGCGGAGCCATCACGCGACGAAACAGCCCCGCGGCCACGGCGACGACGGCGAGGTACCAGAGCACCGAGTGCGCGTGCATGAGGGCGGGCACGTCGGGCCAGAGGGCGTCGTCGAGGGCGTGCGTGAGGCCCGAGAGCGGGCGAAAGAAGGCGACGCGCAGGTGCAGGTCCGTCCACCACGCGGCGAAGCCCTGGGCACGGAACGACTCGAGGCGCTCGCGGTTGCCGTCGAAGAACACGAAGAGGTCCCACCAC
>CAIMWA010000407.1 GCA_903845045.1 uncultured delta proteobacterium
GCCGCGGCGCGAGCCTCGGCGTGGCGCCCGCTCGCGCGAAGAAGCTCCACCCTCGCGCGGCGAAGCCCGCGGCCCTCGGGATCATCGGCGAGCAGCCGCTGGTACTCCCGATCGGCTGCGTCGAAGCGGCGCATGCGCAGCGCCACCGAGGCTGGAGCGTCGGAGAGCGCGTCGCATCCGCGCAGCTCGTCGGCGAGCGCAGCCTCGCGAGCACCGTCGCCGTGCCTCTGCGCCAGGGTCAGCAGCGCTCGGGACGACCAGCAGGTGCGAGGGATGCGGGCGTGCACGCGCTCGAGGAGCGTCGATGCCTCGCCATCCCAGTTACGGTCCATGAGGCGAGACGCGAGGTCGGCGATCACCTCGGGGTTGTCCGGGAACCGTCGTGCGGCGTCGCGCGCGAGGCGGAGAGCCTCGTCGGCGCGCTCGTCCTCGGCGGCGAGGCGCGCCATCGCGAGCGAAGGAAAGTACGCGGTGTCGTCGCCGTGCGCGGCGCGGTCGAAGGCGTCGCGGGCACGCTCCCGCGCCTGTGCTGCTGGGACGAAGGGATCTGCTTGGGCGATGGAGCCCCACGCGATGAGCGCCGTCGGCGTCGCACTGGTCCCCACGAGGGGACGGAGCAGCTCCCGCGCCGCGATGGGGTGCCGCCGCGAGTAGGCGAGCTCGGCGAGCGCGTAACGCGCGAACGCCGATGCACCGGGCGCCGCGACGAAGGCATCGTCGGCGGGCGATGGAGCGTCGTTCGCGACGGCGGGCGGCACCACCGCGGCGCCGGCCTCGGCGGGCGCGAAGGTCGCGATGGGGCGCCCCGCGAGGTCGGTCACGTTCGCGATGACGAGCGGCGAGTGATACGTGCTCGCGACCTTGAGCCGCAGCGTATGGACGCCCGCCTGGAGGTGCGCGCGGGCGAACGCGACGGAGCCCGAGGCGCGACGGCGGGGATCGATCCGAGCGACCTCCACGCCATCGAGCAACACGGAGAATAGGTTCGGTGACTCGACGCGGATCGCCACGTCGGTGGCCCGCGCGACGGAGAGGTCCGTGGCCGCGAAGAGAACGCCGGTGAGCGTCACCGCGCGCCCGAGGTTCGCCGCGCATCCGCGCGCGTGCACCGCATACGTCGGAGTCATCCCGCGCCCGGGCCCGAGGTCGTAGGCCGCGCGCACCGGCTCGGGTGACTCCGGCCCGAGGCGCTCGTCGAAGCGAAGCATCGGCAACGGGCCGAAGGGGCCCGCCACGGTCCACGACGTCACGCAGCCCGAGGCGGCGGTCCAGCGTGCGGCCGCGTCGTGGTCACCGGCCTCGCGCGCCCAGCGCACCGCGGTCTCGGTGAGCTTCGTCGTCGCCGCCGGCCCCAGACGCCCAGGGTCGAGGACCACTGCATCGACGAGCGCACGGAACGGCGTCGCGAAATCCGCGACGTTGCCGCGCAGCGAGACGAACCGCGTCGCCAGCGCCTCGGCGATGACCGGGCCCAGCGCATCCTCGCTGCGGCGCGCGGCGTCGACGGCCCGGCACCACGCGCGCAGGGCACGCTCGAAGTCGCCGTGCTGCGAAGCGAGCAACCCCTCGGCGAACGCCAGCCTCGGATCGTCGGGCCGTCGCGCCGCCAACGCGTCGATGTGGTCGAGGGCCGTCGCGACCACGCCGCCCGGCGCGACCAGCTCCGCGAGCGCGGCGTCGATCGCCGCGGGGGAGTCCGGCGCCGCAGCCGCAGCCGCCCGCCGCAGCTCTGCGAGGGCCGGAGCGCGCATGGTCCGCGGCCCTCGCACACACGACGCCGCGAGCGCGCCCAGCACCACGAGACGCATCGGACCGATCATCGCGCCACCTCCGCAGCACGCGCCGGCATCCGCACCGACACGCGCCGCTCCATCGCCTCGTCCACCGCCTGGCAGAACGCCCGGAAGGCCTCGTACTCCGCCGGATGCACGCGGTCGCGGCTCAGCACCGTCCGACGGTGCACCACGTACCCCCCGCTGCCCGGCGTCACCGTGTAGTCGAAGGTTCCGAAGGGACCGGCGAGGTGCACCGCCGGCGGCGCATCGGCCACCAACGCCCCCGCGGGCAAGTGGATGGTGCGCGTCTCCTCGACGGCGCTCGGCACGCCGAGCACGAGGTCCGTCGTTCGATTCGACCGCGCGGCGAAGCGTCGCGAGAGGTTCAGCGGCGAGGCTCCGGACAACAGCAGCACGTCGCCCTGGCGGGTCCCGAGCGTCGGCACCGTCGCCTCGTAGGCCAGGCGCACCGGGCGCTCGACGTCGTCGATGCCCTCGGCGCGAACGCTCGCCACGTGCACCCCGGGAAGGATCTCGCGCAGGTCGTCCTCCACGCGCTCGGCCCGCGTCGCCGCCACCTCGAGCACGCTTCGCGCGCCCGCCGCCGTCGGACCGTGCAGCTCCTGCGAGACGCTCAGCGCGGCGCTCCCGTCGGCGTGCACCGTGACCTCGGCGCGGGCCACGGTCTGGTTTCGGTCCGGCGAGTACACCGGGGTCTCGACGAGGCGCGCGTCGCCGTGGACGTCGACGACGAGGGCCATGACGCCCTGGTCGCCGCCGGGGAGTTCGTCCATGCCGCTGTGCTGCGCGGTGCCGTCGAGAAAGAGGTCCAGCGAGGGCACGTAGGCGATGGCGTGGTCGAACACCGCGAGCGACGCCGGGTCGTGCGCGATGTTGCCGTTCGCGCGGGTGCGCAGCAGCACCATCGACGCATCGATGCCCGCCTCGCGGAGCATGGTCACGATGACCGACGCCTTGTCCTTGCAGTCGCCGAAGCCGCGCGCGCAGATCTGCGGCACCGCGTACGGCTTGAAGCCGTGGATGCCGAACTCCAGGGCGACGTACCGCGTGTGCGCGATGACCCAGCCGTGGATCGCGCGAACGCGGGCGCGGTCGTCGGTGAGGCCGCGGACGAGGTCGCGCACGATGCCGCGCAGGTGCTCGTCGGCCACGAGCTGATCCCGCACGAGTCCCCAATACCACCGGCCCACCGCCGCCCAGTCGCGGTACGTGCTCACGTGCAGGTACGCCGCGCGCTCGGCGAAGCCCGGGCTGTGATCCTCCGGCGGCACCGCTGGAACGGTGTCGGCCGTCCACGTTCGCACAGTGTCGTCACCGTCGACCCGCGAGGCGGCCTCGATGGTGTGATCGCCCGGGAGCGCCGCGGCGTGCACGAACATTTCGCGCGCCGTCGGTGCGCGCAGAACATAGCGCCACCGGGCCCGCGGGATCGCCGCCTGCACGAACTGGAAGTCGCCGAAGTAGTCCGCGAAGGCGTTGCGCGGCGAGACGTCGTCGACGCGCCAGCGCAGCTCCACGACGTCGCCGGGCCGAAGGTCCGGGAAGGTCACCTGCACCACGCGCAGCGAGTAGTACATGCGCATCGACGGGTCGCTGTTGGAGTTGAACTCCTGCACCTGCGTGCCCTCCTGTACTCCGCCGTCGCGACGATGGACCCGCGCGACCCGCAGGGCGAAGCGCTGCGCGTCGGGGTCGTACTGCATCGTGTACGCGCGCCCGTCCCGCGCTCCCTGCGCGGTGCGAACCTCGTAGGCGACCTGCCGGAACGTGCCCGACAGACCGTTCGGATACACCGTGCGCGCCGTGAGGTCCGTGAGCGTCGAGACGTTGAAGTCGTCACGCACTCCCGCCGCCGCGCGCCTCGCGAGAAACGCATCGGGCGCCTCGGCCTCGCGCTCGTCGGCCCGCTGCTGCGCTGGCGCCAGGGCCTCCAGGTGCTGCCGCAGCGTCGCGTCCTGCGGGCGCAGGGCGAGGGCCCGTTGCAGCGACTCGCGCGCCGCGTCCACGCGGGCAAGGCGCTCTTCGAGGGACCCGCGCGCGCTCCACAGCGAAGGCTCCTCCGGCGCGATCTCGAGGCCGCGCACGAGCGACGCCACGGCACGATCCCCCTCGCCCACGGACTCGTACAGATCGGCGCAAACGGGGTACACGTCCAAGCGCCCCGCGTCGATGGACGCCACGTGCTCGGCCAGCGCGATCACCGCCGCGCGATCGCCGCGCTGCCTCGCATCCCGCGCCAGCGCCTCCCAGGGCTCGAGGTCCGCCGATCGAACCCTCGCGTAGGACCGCCGCAGGCGCTGCGCGGCCTCGCCCTGCTGCGCCCGCTCGGCCGCGTGCATCGCCTCGCGAAGCACGAAGGGCACCCGCGGATACCGCGCGGCGAGCGCAGTCAGCTCCTCGAACGCGGCCAGCGGGAGCCCCACCGCGTCGAGCACCCGCGCGTGCTCCACCGTCGCGTCGGCCGAGAGGCCGTCGATGCGCAGCGCGGCCTCGAGATATGGCAGCGCCTCCTCGGCGTACCCGCCTCCGCGGCGGTCATGGCCGATCGCGAGGAGCACGCGCGGATCGTCGGGGGCCAGCGCCCGGGCCTGGCGGAGGTCCTCCATGCGACGACCGCGGTCCGTGGTGATGTCCGCCGCGAAGAGCCACCGCAGCGCCGTCGGCGTGGCGCGCGCGGCCCGCTCGGCGTCGTCGGCGGCGTGGAGTTCGTTCGCGTCGTCGGTGCCCGTCGCGAGGGTCCAGCGCGCCACGCGCTCGAGGTCCTCGGCACGCACCGCGCGGTCCCGAAGCGCTCGCACCGCGTCGAAGGTCCCACGCGTGGCAGGCACCTCCGCGGGAGCAGGGTCCAGCGTGAGCGCCGGCGCGGCCGTCGGATCCGCCGTCGCATCGAGCGCGAGGGCCGTGCCGTCGGGCCGCGTGAAGCGCGCATAGAACGCCATGCCGTGGTCGTCGGTGCAGACCTTGAGAAGCACCCGGTGTCGGCCCGGAGCGAGCGTCACCGGCGCGGCGAAGCGGTCGGGAAAGGCCCGGCGCACGCCCGCGTCACGGAGGACCTCGCGACCGTCGACCCACGCCCGGAGCGCACCGCTCGCGCCGACGCGCAGCACCGCCGGCCCCGCGGCCTGCACCGTCGTGTGGGCGTAGGCGCAAGCGTTGACGCTCGGACGCACCACGGCGTCGAGGGGCACGCGACCCAGCCGCGCGACGTCGGGCATCACGCGCCAGCGCACCGTGCGCGCGAGCCCCGCGATCTCCTGCGCCGGGTCCACCGCCCCGCCGCGTTGAACCTCTGGAGCGAAGGCCCGATCGAGCCCCGCGCGCCCCTCGTTCTCGAAGGGACCGACGACCGACCACCGCGTCAGGAACCCCAGCGCAGCGGACTCGCGAAGCGCCGCCGGCTCCTCGCCGAGGTCCGCGCGCAGCTCGCTGCCCGCGAAGGCCGCGAGCGCCCGCGCCGAAGGGACCACCGCGGGATCGTGCGCGACCGACGCCACGACGGCCCGCAGCCGCGACGGATCGACGCGCTCACGAAGTCCGCGAAGCCGCAGCACCGCGACCTCGGCCTCGATGGCGTCGCGGGATCGAGCCTGCACCGGGGCCGCGACGAGGTCCTCCTCCGGCGTGGCCTCGGCGACGCCCGGAAACACCGCGGCACCGAGCGCGGTGACGAGGCACGCGAGCCCGATGGACACACCCCAGGGCCGCGGGTAGTGTCCCGCGCTCCCTTGATCCTTCCCGGCCTCCTCCGAACGATGCGCCCGAAGCAATGGGTGAAGAACCTCTTCGTCCTGGCGCCGATGGTGTTTACGAAGGATCTCTTCCATGAGTCGGTGGTGCTCCGCGCGCTGGCTGCGGTGGTCGGGTTCTCGATCTTGTCTGGGGCGGTCTACACGATCAACGACATCGTAGACGTCGAAGACGACCGGCGGCACCCCACGAAGCACACCCGGCCCATCGCCTCGGGCCAGGTGCCGGTGCCCGTCGCGCGCGTCGCCGCCGGCGCGCTGGTGACCTTCGCCCTCGCCGGTGCGTTCTTCATCGACGTGCGCGTCGGCTCCGCGGCCGCGGTCTACCTCGCGCTGAACCTGGCGTACTCGCTGCGCTTGAAGCAGGTGGCCTACCTCGACGTCGTGTGCATCTCCGCCGGCTTCGTGCTCCGCGTCGTCGCGGGCTCGTACGCCGTCTCGACCGCCACGCACCCCGTGGCGCCGTCGCACTACCTCCTGCTCTGCACCGCCGCGCTCGCCCTCTTCCTCGGCTTCGGCAAGCGCGCGCACGAGCTCGAGGTGCACGAGTCGAAGTCGCGCAGCGCGCTCCGCTCGTACTCGCCGCGGGTGCTGCGCGTCGTGCTGTGGGTCTTTGCGCTGCTCACCGTCGGCGTCTACCTCGCCTGGACCCTCGATCCGCCCCCGCAGCTCGCCTTCGCGTCGCGCTACCTCTGGATCACCACGGCGCTGGTGCTCCTCGGCATCCTGCGCTTCGTGAAGCTGCTGCGCTCCCGTGACGGCGAGTCGCCCACCGACGCCATGCTCCGCGACGTGCCGTTCGTGCTCACGGTGCTGGGGTGGGTGCTTCTCGTGGTGACGATCATCTATCAGCTCCGCCCCACTGGCTGAGCGCCGTTCCGGTACACTGCGCACCGCGATGGCTCCACGGAAGAAGAACCCCGCGCCGGCCCCGGAGCAGCACGCCGAGACGTCGTCGGAGGTGCTGTCCGACGAGGAGCAGCGCTACGACGTCGCCCTGCGGCCGAAGTCCCTCGACGAGTACATCGGCCAGGACAACGAGCGGGAGAACCTCAAGGTCTTCGTGCGCGCCGCGAGGATGCGCGGGCAGCCGCTGGACCACGTGCTGATCTCCGGTCCGCCGGGCCTCGGAAAGACCACGCTGGCGCTCATCCTCGCGCAGGAGCTGGGGGTGCACGCGCACACGACGAGCGGCCCCGCCATCGAGCACAAGGGCGCCCTCGCGGGCATGCTGACGCGCCTCGAGCCGCGCGACCTGCTCTTCATCGACGAGATCCATCGCCTGAGCCCCATCGTCGAGGAGAACCTCTACCCGGCGATGGAGGACTTTCGCATCGACCTCGTCACCGGCGATGGTCCGCACGCCGCGACGATCCCGCTCGCGCTGCACCCCTTCACGCTCGTCGGCGCCACGACGCGCACCGGCCTCATCACCGGTCCGCTGCAGTCGCGCTTCGGCATCGTGATGCGCCTGGATTTCTATACGCCGGAGCAGCTCAAGGCCATCGTGCACCGCAGCGCGCGGCTCATGGGCATGGGCATCACCGACGCCGCGGCCTTCGAGATCGCGCGCCGCGCCCGCGGCACGCCCCGCATCGCGAACCGGCTCCTGCGACGCAGCCGCGACTTCGCCGACGTGGCCGGGCTCCTCGAGCTCGACGAGGCCACCGCGCGCACGGCCCTCGACCGCCAGGGCGTCGACCGCATGGGCCTCGACGAGATGGACCGCCGGCTGCTCCGCGTGCTCATCGAGTTCTACGACGGCGGCCCCGCGGGCATCGAGACGCTTGCCGCTGCGATGGCCGAGCCCCGCGACACCCTCGAGGACGTCCACGAGCCGTTCCTCCTACGCGAGGGCCTGCTCGCGCGCACGCCCCGCGGCCGCGTCGCCACCCGCCGCGCGTACGAGCACCTCGGCGTCGAGCCAAACACCTCCGCGGCGGCGAGCTCCGGGAGCCTTTTCCGATGAGCACCGGATCCCGCGTCTTTCCTGCGGTTCGCGCCGAGGCCGTGCCGCGGCGGATGCGCGACCCGCACGCCGACCTGCTCCGCGATACGCGCCCCATGACGCGCGATCAGGCCGTCGCCCGCGAGACCTGGCTCGGCGCGCTCGCCCTCGAACGCAAGGAAGAGCTGCTCTTCGAGCTCGAGATGATCCTGAAGGGCGTGGTGCTGTGGGCCAACCCGCGGCTGCAGCCCTCGCGACGCGGCATGCCTCCGCTTCGCGACCGCGATTTCCGTCCGCACGTAGCCATCGTGCTCGAGGCGCTCGCGCGCGCCCGCACGCTCTGCGATCGGCTCCTCGGCGCCGGGCGCCCCAACGGATCGCTCCCGCGCACGCTGCCCGCGGGCTTCACCGAGGCGCCCCGCACCGACGCCGCCGCGGTGGGTGCGCCGCTCGGTCCCGTCGAGTCCCTCGCCGCGCTGCGCTCGGGCATCGTGGTGGCGTCGGAGATCATCGGGGCGCTCGGCGAGACCGACCGCCTCGGCCATCGCGTTCTGTTCGCGGCCCTCACGGCGCTGCGCCGCGACATCGAGCGCAACGCCTGCTTCAACCCGCTGTCGCTCCTCGAGTTCCGCCCCGAGTTCGACCGCATCCGCGCGACGGAGGTGCTCGAAAGCCTGCAGCTCTGCGAGTCCGAGGCGTCGCACCGCTTCGCCGGCGTGGCGTTCCTCGCGCACTTTCGTCTGCTCCGCGTCGCTGCCCTGCTCGGCGCCGCCGCATCCGACGCCTCGTCGCTGCACCGCGCGTGGATCTTCGTGCCGGTGCTCCGGGCCGAGGCCGACGCGCTCCGCGTGCTCTTTCGCGAGCGCGCCGGCGCCGCCCTCGCCGACGCCCAGGACCGGGAGCTCCTTCGCCTCACGGCCGCCGAGGTGCGCACGCGCTTCGAGGCCCTCGCGCACGAGACCGACCAGGTGAGCCGCACCCGCGCCGCCGCC
>CAIMWA010000408.1 GCA_903845045.1 uncultured delta proteobacterium
CGGCGGGTCAAGATGGCTGAACAACTTGCAGAACTGAAGCTGTGGTCGCGGTCTCGCGATGTGTAGAAGTGGAAGGGCTTCAGCCCGCGGCGAAGCCGATCGCGAGCGAAATCGATGCTCAGCCCTCGCCGAGCACGACGTCGAAGCGCGCGTTGCAGTACTCGCAGGTGACGTAGGTCTGGCCGCGCACCGGCGGCTGCAGCCGCGCGCCGCACGTCGAGCACTCCTCGGGCCACCTCACCGGTCGACCGACGTTGCTACCCGCGGGCATCGCGCCCTGGAACCGGCCGCGCTCGAAGTCCCCCGCACGGATCTGCGACAGCACGCCGTGGACGTCCTGCCCGCGGTCGTCGGGGAGCACCAGCGTGACCGTCGACGGGAGGCCCGGCTGCGACGCGAAGCGCAGCGTCACGAGCTGGTCCTTCATGAGGAGGCCGCGCTCGCCGGGCTCCGTGGCGCGCAGATGGCCCACCGCGGCGTCGAAGGCCAGCTTGCGGCGCTGCTCCGTGCGCGACGCGAAGAACACGAAAGACCGCTCGAGCACGACCTCCTCGACGACCTCGAAGCGCACGTGGTGGCCGGTGCAGAGCAGCAACCCCGGAACCGCGCCGCCGGGGTGGTCGTCCCACGTCGCCTTCGCGGCGAAGAGCGGGTTCTCCTCGGGCTGCATGCGAAAGCTCGCCGACTCGAAGCAGTCGAGGGTCCAGTGCGCGCGCTGGAGCCGTGCTCCGAGGCTCTCCACCGCAGCGTTGAGCGGTCCCGCCGCCGCGAGCACTCGCGCGCGCGCCGCGTTGATGGCCTCGTCGAGGCCCCGCGCCGCCGCCGCCGTCCGGTTCACCTCTCCCGCCTGGCGCAGCAGGTCGCCGGAGCCTGCGCGACGCACCGACCGGTCGAGCTCCTCGGCCTGACGGCGCAGCGCCGCTCCCGCGCTCCGGGCCTCGGTGCGTGCCGCCGCCACGTGCTGGGCCGCACCGCTCGTCGCCTGGGCCAGCGTCGTCTCGAGGTCCGCACCCCACACGTAGCCCCGGGCCCGCGCCCGCGCGACGCTCTCGCCGAGGGCCGACAGCGACGCCGCGCGCTGCTCCACCTCCGCGAGGGCGTCTTCGAAGAGCAGCCGCCCCGTCGCGCCGCTCGCGATGGACTGCGCGTAGGCAAGCTCTCCGGCGAGCGCGAGGCGTTCGAGATCCCGTTCCGTCGACATCGTGCGAGGTCCTCTTTCAGTCCGCGTCGGAGACGTCCACGCGCCACCGTCCGTCTTCCCGTGCCAGGCGCACGAGGGACTGCCCCCCGCGGCCGAAGGCCATCGTCGCGCGGTCGCCGCTCACCTCGAGCGCCGCCCCGCGGTCCATCGCGTCGCGCATCCGCCGCGCGAGCGCCGTCACGCGTCCGGCGTCGGGTCCGCCCCACGACGACCGCAGCCTCGCCTCGGCCCCCGCAGTCCCGCCGTCCGCCGTGAGCTCCGCCGCCACCTGCTGCGGGGCGAGGGCTACGAGCACGTCCCACCGGCTGCGCTCCACCGCCCGCACGAAGGACCGCAGCGCGCGCTCCGGCGTGTCCTGCGCGTAGAACGTCAGCGACGACGGGTCGAGGCGCCAACGCCCGCCCTCCTGCACGAGCGTCAGCGCGTCGCCGTTGCCCAACGCGAGCCTCGCCGTCGCCGGTGCGTCGGGTTCCACCGCCCCGTACGCACGGATCGCTTCGGCGACCTCCTCCGGGTGCGCCTGCGCCGCCGCCTCGAAGCGCTCGTAGGGGAACGCCGCCCGCCCGGGCGACGAGAGCATCGTCCACGCCTCCCGCAGGCGTCCGTCGCGCAGCGCGTCCGCGTAGGCTCGGAGGACGTCCGCAGGACCGCCCGGCCGCGGCGCGCAGGCCGCGATCACGACGACGCAGGCGAGCAGGAAACGAGGGGCGCGGCGCACGGCCGCAGAAAGGTAGAGCACGCGGCGGTGGAGCGACAGCCGGCGCGCAATCAGTGCGTTCGCACGGTTTCGTTCTGCACGATTCTTGTCAGGAGCTCTTGGGCGGTGATAGGCCCCGGCAGGCATGGGAAACCTCGCCCAATCCCTGGTGCGCGCGCCCCGTCTCGCGGGTCCGCGTCCGGCCTCGCCGAAGGCGTCGGATCCGAGCGCCGTCGGGCCCTTCGAGATCGTGATGCGGCTCGGCGGCGGGACCATGGCGTCCGTGCACCTCGCCCGGCACCGGGTGCTCCCCGAGATCGTCGTCGCGCTGCGAACGCCGCATCGGCACCTCGGCGCGGACCCCGACTTCGCCGCGGTCTATCTCGACGAGGCGCGCATCCTGTCGGCGCTGCGGCACCCCAACGCGGTGTCGCTCTTCGAGGGCGCCTGCGACGCGGCGTCGCTCTACACGGCCATGGAGTACGTGCAGGGCGACACCTTCGCGACGGTGCAGCGCGTCGCCTCTGCGCTCGGCCGCAACATCCCCGAAGGCATCGTCGTGCGCGTGGTCGCCGACGTCCTCGAGGGGCTCCACGCGACGCACGAGCTCCGCACCGCCGAGGGGCTCCCGATGGCGGTGGTGCACCGCGACGTCACGCCGCAGAACGTGCTCATCGGCGTCGACGGTGTGGCGCGGATCTCGGGCTTCGCATCCGCGCGCGCCGAGGGCCGCGTCGCGTTCACCGCTCCGGGGATCCTCAAGGGCAAGCTCGCGTTCATGGCGCCCGAGGTCCTCCTCGCGCTGCGCTTCGACCGCCGCGCCGACGTGTTCAGCGCGGGCGTGATGCTCTGGGAGGCCTTCGCGCTGCAGCGCCTCTTCCCCGATCGCACCGACTACCTCACGGCCCGGCAGCTCGCCCGGGTGCCCGCGCGGTCGCTCTCGGCAGTGCGCCCCGACCTCTCGCCGCGGCTCTGCGACGCCGTCGCCCGCGCGCTCGCCATCGACCCCGCCGAGCGCCACGTCACCGCGGCGGAGTTCGCCCGCGTGCTCCGCGACGAGGCCGGCGTGCAGCCCGCGACCGACGACGAGCTCGGCGCCTTCGTCGAGTCCGTCGCCCGCGCGAAGATCGAGCGTGAGCGCCGCGCGCTGCGTGCGTCGCGACCCGTGCACGAGGTCATCCCGGTGCTCGACGAGGAGCTGCACCTGGCGCTCCCGGACCTCCTCCACGCGATGACCGAGGAGCGCGACGGCGACTCCGGCGTGCGCGCCATGCGCCCGAGCCCGCTGCGCGGTCCGACGCTTCCTTCGTACGGGTTTCGAGCCATCCTGGCGCCGCAGGTCTCGCCCGACGCCGTGGCCCCCGAGGGCTGGCGCCCCGAGGACCTCATGGCCGTCGACGTGCCCACCGCCAACGACGACGGACGCCGGTCGTACCCGCCCGCCGCCGAGGCCGTCGTGACGCCGCCGTCGCCCATCGCCGGCGTCGAGCCCGAGCCCGACGCGCCGTCCGACGCGCGCGCCGCCGAGGACACCGACGAGCCTGCGGCGATGGTCATCGAGGTCGACGACGAGGATCCGTTCGGCGTCGTCCCGGCGCGCTCGTCGTGGACGCCGCTCGCGTCTCCGCCGGCACAAGGTCCCGACGGAGCCGTCGTCGCGCGCACCGCGGCTTGGGTCGTCGTGGCCGTGGCCACCGCCGCCGCATGCGTCTCCGCGGTGAGCGTGCTGGTCCTCGCGCTGCACGGCTGACCCCGCTCCATTCCGCCGCGCGAGGCGCCTCGGAGTCGGGTACCGTGGAGGCGGAGAGGTACCTTCCATGGCTTGCATTTCCGTTCCGAGCGCGTCCCGATTGGCCTTCATCGCGCTCTGCGCCGCTCCGCTCTTCGGCGGCTGTTCGTTCCCGACGAGCGACTTCCATCTGCTGGGCGAAGACGCCACGGTGACCGACGCGCGAACGCCCGTCGACGTTCCGGCCGTCGACGCTCAGGGCGTGGACACCGCGACCCTCGACACGCCCGTCATGGACGTCGCCGTCGACGCCGGCACGGACGCGGTGACCGTCGACGCGCCGGCAGATGCCATGCTCTCCGACGCCTCGGACGCCGCCAGCGCCGACGCCCCGGCCGACGTGGTGTTGCCCGTCGATGCGTCGTGCCCGGCCGGGCAGACGATCTGCGCGGGCGCCTGCGTCGACACCAACGCCGACGTCACGAATTGCGGCGTCTGCGGGGTCCGCTGCAGCGCTGCCAACGCGTCGCCGCTCTGCTCCGCGGGCGCCTGCTCGTTCCGTTGCAACACCGGCTTCGCGGACTGCAACGCCAACGCCGCCGACGGCTGCGAGGCGGACCTCTCCCTCGCGACGACCTGCGGGTCCTGCACCAACGCGTGCAGCACGGCGAACGGCACCGCGGGCTGCGCGGCGGGCGCGTGCACCGTCGCGTGCAACCCCGGCTGGGGCAATTGCGACGGCAACGTCGCCAACGGCTGCGAGACGGACCTCAACACCAACGCCGCCCAATGCGGCGCCTGCGGGCGGGCGTGCGCGTCGACGAACGGAACGGCCACGTGCGCCGCGGGGATGTGCGGCATCACTTGCGGGGCCGGCTTCCGCGACTGCGACGGCATGGTCGCCAACGGCTGCGAGGCCGCCGTCGCGACGGACCCGATGAACTGCGGCGCCTGCGCCCGGCTCTGCCCGAGCGGTCAGTCCTGTGTCGCGGGCGTGTGCACCGCGGTGTGCGCGGCGCCGAACATGATGTGCGCGTCAGGCTGCGTCGACACGGCGTCCGACGTCGCCAACTGCGGCATGTGCGGCCGCGCGTGCCCCGCCGTCGCCAACGCCGCGCCCCGGTGCCTGGCGAGCGCGTGCGGCCTCGGTGCGTGCAACACGGGCTTCGGCAACTGCGACGCCAACGCGGCCAACGGCTGCGAGGCCAACACCAACAACGACATCAACAACTGCGGCTCCTGCGGCCACCGCTGCCTCTTCGCCAACGGCGCCGCGGTGTGCACCAACGGTGCATGCGCGCTCGGCGCGTGCGCGGCGGGCTGGGCGAACTGCGACGGCAACCCGGCGAACGGCTGCGAGGCGAACCTCCAGACCGACGTCGCGAACTGCGGGGCGTGCAGCAGCGCGTGCGCACCTGCCAACGGATCCGGAGCGTGCGCGGCGGGCGTGTGCACCGTGGCCCGCTGCAACGCGGGCTTCTCGAACTGCGACGGCCTCACGCCGAACGGCTGCGAGATCAACACCGCGGCGGACATCCTGAACTGCGGGGCCTGCGGGACCCAGTGCCGCGCCGGCCTCGGAGGCTCGAACAACTGCGTCAGCGGGGCATGCACCCCGGCGTGCACCGCCACCTTCGCGAACTGCGACGGCGATGTCACCAACGGCTGCGAGGCGTCCATCGCGAGCAACGCGAACTGCGGTGCCTGCGGACGTGTGTGCTCGGGCACCACGCCGTCGTGCTCGGCGACCGGAGTGTGCGTCGCGGGCAGCCCCGGCAGCGCGGTCATCACGCGTCCCACCATCGTCCCGGCGTTCGTCGAGATCTGCGGGGCCGCGGTCCCGCACACCACGTACATGCCGAACCAGGACGACGCGAACGCGCAGGTGCCGCTGCCCTTCGCCTTTCGCTACTGGAACGCGACGTACGCGTCCGGGTCCATGGTGAACCTCTGCAGCAACGGCTGGCTCTCGCTCAACGGCGTCGCCACGACGGTGCTCTACGGGTCGCTGCCGGATCCGAACCAGCCGAACGGCACCATCGCGCCGTACTTCACGGACCTCGTGCTGAGCGCGACCGGCGTCTGCGTGGCCACCCTCGGCGTGGCCCCGTCGCGGCGCTTCGTCGTCGAGTGGCCGCAGGCGGTGCTGTTCTCGGACCGCTCGCGCGTCGTCACCTTCGAGGTGATCCTCAACGAGGCCGCTCAGACCGTGGAGCTGAACTACGACACCATGGCCGCGCCGCCGGCGCTGCAGAACATCGCCGCGGGCATCGAGAACCCCGCGGGCAACGCCGCGGTGACGCTCTGCAACCCGTCGGCGTCCTGCGGCGTGACCACCGGCGGCAGGTACACCTTCGCCACCGCCCCTTGAGCGTCCCGCTCAGCCGAGCGCCACCACGCCGCGCTCGTCGAACTCCTTGATCATCCCCTCGACCCGCGACAGGTCGAAGCCGAGGCCGAGCTTTCGGGCCGCGCGCCGCAGGATCTTCCGCTCCGGCAGCGACACGCTCTTGTCCACCGCCGCGGCGACCTCGAGGGCCCGCAGGAATGGCTCGCGCACCGGCTCTGGGATCGCCTGGATGCGCTCGGACCAGTCGTGCTCGTCGTCGGTGAAGCGGCGCATCACGGCCCCCCGCTCGGCGGCAGGCAGCTTGCGGAGGACGTTCGCCAGCAGCGCGGCCTCCTCGGAGCTGAGCCTCCCGTCGGCGGTGAAGAGGTGCCAGATGCCCTCGAGGAGCAGGTCGAGCACCGAGCTGCACGCGGCCTCGGCGTGCTCGAGCGCGTCCTCGAGGGCGCGGTGGTAGCGCATGTAGCGGCGCACCGTGTCGCCCACGTGCCGCGTCATGCGCCAGTTCGACCACGACGACGTCACCACGCTGGCCACGGGCACGAGGTTGCGCACGATGCTCTCGCCTAGCAGCCGCACGCCGATCTTCTCGCCCACCTGCTCGCTCTCGACGTGCACCACGCGGTGCACCAGGTCGTGGCCCGGGTCCTCGCTCTCGGCGGCGTGCTCCTCGGTCTTGAACGCGAGCGCGTAGAGCCGCCAGAGGTCCGACGGGTCGTCGGGGTCGATGCGCACGTCGAAGATGTCGGCCAGGTCGCAGGTGAGCCGCAGGTGCACCCACGATCGGAAGACCATCTCGCCGCCGATGGTCACCGCCGCCGTCGGCAGCGTCACCAGCCCCGCGATCCCCTCGGTCTCCGCGGTCAGGATCTCCGCCGCCGTCGAGATCGCACCGGAGGTGGCGCCGGTCATCGCGGAGAGCGCGCACGCACGCTTGATGGCCCACTCCGCGCGGTCCGCCGCCGAGCGCTCGCTGGCGCCGATGCGAGCCTTCGCGCCCTCGCGGTAACGCCGCCGGAGGTACGCCGACACGAGCCGCGGGAACCAGGCGCCGCGCGCGGACCCTTCGTCGGCCTCGTCGCGCTGCAGACCTTCGACGGCCGGGACCACTTCGCTCTCGTTCGGCGCGTTCATCGGCCCGCAAGCGTACCTGCGCGGCCTCACATGTCACAGAGCGGAGGGCCGAATTGGAGGCTCCGGCGCGTGACGACCGGGCTCCGGTACCCTACGGTCCTCGTTTCGTTGGCCTTGCAGGGAGGTGCTCGGGATCATGGAGATGTTCGGTGTGCTCGTTCTTGGACTCGCGGCGGGCTGGGCTGCACGCGCGGGCGTCGATTCGAAGCGTGATGCGGCGGTGAGGGTGCTGGCGGCGGCGTACGCGCTGCGCGACCGCACGCTGCGTCGCGTCGCCGTGGAGCGCGAGAACATCGAGGACCTCCTCGCCGAGGCGCGGTCCGTGTACGACGGTCGTCGCGCTCGCAGCGCGGCGTCGGCGGTGCGGCCCGAGGCGCCTTCGCGCGCGTCCGACCGCGCGGCGTGAGCGACCCCTCGGAACCTCTCCACCTCGTGCACCATCACCCCGGTCGGGTGAGGGTTCGTGCGCGTGCGTTCGAAGGGGGCACCGAGGCCTTTGACCGGGTTCGCTCGGCCCTGGCGGCGCTTCCTGGCATCGAGGCCGTGGCGCATGGCGTCGGGGCCGGCAGCGTGCTCGTCGACTACGCCCCGGCGCTCGTCGAGCTCGACGACATCCTCGACGTCATCGCTGCCGCCGCGGGCCTCACCGAGGTCGTCGACGACGTCGCGGCGAGGCTTCGTCGGCGCGATCCGGCCGAGGGCATCGCCCGCGCCGTGCGCACCGTGGACCGTGCCGTGCGGGCCGTGGGAAGCGCCCGCGTCGGGCTCCCGCTGGTCGTTCCGGCGGCCTTCGGAGCGGCGGCGGTGATGTCCTTCGCGCTGAGCGACCGCAAGCAGCTCATGCCGCGCTGGGACAACCTGCTGTGGTGGGGCTACTCGGTCTTCCGCGACTACAATTCCCGCGCCATCGCAGCCTCCGACGGCGGCGAAGGGACGTGAGCGCACCGCTTCGCGTCGAGCGCGTGGGCGCATCGCGGCTCCGGGTTCACGCGCCGGAGGACGCCGGCGCGCGCGATCGCCTCACCACGTGGCTCTCGATGCGGCCCGAGGTCGCCGCGTGGCGATTCCTCCCCGAGTCGCGCACCGTCGACGTGCACGTGCGCGACGGCGTCGCGGCCCAAGGACGCCTGCTCCGCGCGCTTCGCGACCAGGACGCCGTCGAGCGCCCCGCTCCGGAGCTGCAGCCCGCGGTGTCCGTGGCCCATGCCCTCGAAGGACGTGCCCGGCTGCGCCTCCACGGCCCTTCGTACGGCGACGTGCGCCGCGCGGCTGCCTTCGTCGGGCGGCTCCCGGGCGTGGCGCTGTGCGAGCCCTCCGTCGACGGCGCTTCGCTCGTCGTGCGCTTCGACCCGGCGCAGACCGGAGCCCCCGCGCTCGCCGCGGCCGTCGAGGCGTCGGACCCCGCGCTCTGGCCCGTCGCCCCGCCCGAAGGGCACCCTCGTCCGACATGGTGGCCCACGGCGTTCAACACCGCGGTGCTGGCGGCCAGCGTCGCCGGCGTGGCCCCGCCCGCGGCCCTCGCGGCGGGGATCACCGTGTCCGCCGTCCCTTCGGTGCGTCGCGCGCTGCGGGCGCTCGGCGAGGGCCGCGCGAGCGTCGACCACCTCGACGTGGCCGCCGTCTCCATCGCCGTCGCCACTGGGCAGCCGGCCACCGCGGCGTTCATCACGTGGCTCCTCGGCCTCGGTGACCTGCTCCTCGCGCACACGTCGGACCGCGCCCGCGCGGCCCTGTCGAAGGTCGTCGGCATCGGGGCGCGGGACGCGTGGCGCGTCGCGGGCGAGGGCGTCGAGAAGGTCTCCGTCGACAAGCTCCGCCCGGGCGACCTGCTCGTCATCGACGCGGGCGGCAGCGTGGCCGCCGACGGCCGCGTGCTCCGCGGCGAGGCGCTCCTCGACGAGAAGGCGCTCACCGGCGAGTCGGCGCCGAAGGCCCGCCGCGAGGGCGACCGCGTGCTCGCCGCCAGCGTCGTCACCGAGGGGCACATCGTCGTCGAGGTGCAGCGCACCGGCGACGACACCGCGGCCGCGCGCATCGTGCGCATCCTCGAGACGGCCGCGACGAAGCCCATGACGCTGCAGCGTGACGCCGAGCGCATGGCCGACCGCGTCGTGCTGCCGACCTTCGGCCTCGCGGGGGGCGCCGCGTTCCTGGCCGGCGACATCCAGCGCGCGACGAGCGTGCTCATCACCGACTTCGGCACCGGGCTCCGCATCGCCGTGCCCGCGAGCGCGCTGGCCTCCATGGCGGCGGCGGCGCGCGCGGGCGTGCTGGTGAAGGGCGCGCAGTTCCTCGAGCGCCTCTCCAAGGCCGACGTCGTGGTCTTCGACAAGACCGGAACGCTGACCCTCGGCCACCCCGACGTCGTCGAGTTCTCGACCTTCGGCGCGATGACGGCCGACGAAGCCCTCTCCCTCGCCGCCGGCGCCGAGGCGCGGCAGCACCACCCCATCGCCGAGGCCGTGCGACGGTTCGCTTCGAGCCGCGGCGCATCGCCTCGCAGCGCCGACCTGGGCAGCGAGCGGGCCGTGCTCGGCATGGGACTCAGGGCCGTCGTCGACGGGCGCGTGGTGCACCTCGGGAGCCTTCGGTTCCTGCGCCGCGAAGGCCTGTCCGCGGGCGCCGCGGAGCTCCCGGCGAAGCGCCTGCAGGCGCACGGTGTCTCGCCGCTGGCGCTCGCCATCGACGGCGACGTCGTGGGTCTCTTCGGCCTCGCGGACCGTCCTCGCCCCGAGAGCGCGGCCGTCGTGCGCGCCCTCGAGGCTGGAGGTCGTCGCCACGTCGCGGTGATGTCCGGTGATGCGAAGGCCACCGTCGACGCCCTCGGCCGCGAGATCGGCATCTCCGAGGCCGTCGGCGAGCTCCTCCCCGAAGACAAGGTCGCCTACGTGCGCGCCCAGAAGGAGCGCGGACGGATCGTGGCGATGGTCGGCGACGGCATCAACGACGCACCGGCCCTCGCGGTGGCCGACGTCGGCATCTCGCTCCACGGCGCCACCGACGCGGCCATGGAGACCGCCGACGTGGTGCTCCTCGACGGCGGCCTCGCGAAGCTCCCGGACGCATTCCGACTCGCCGACGAGGCCGTCGCGTCGGTGCGCTCGAGCGTCGCCATGGTCGTCGCCCCGAACGCTGCGGCGCTCGGCCTCGCGGCCCTCGGGCTGCTAGGACCCGCGGGCGCCGCGCTCGTCAACAACGGTTCCACGGTCGTGGCCGGCATCGCGGCGTTGAGGCCGCTCTTCCGCGCCGCCGCGAGGAGGTCCTAGACGATGCGAATGAAGGTGCGCGGGGTCATCCGCACGACACGGCTGGCGTCCGCGGGGCTCGGCGTCGTGCTCTCGCCGATCCCCTTCGCCGACGAACTATTGCTCGTCCCCGTCTACGCCCTGATGACGGGGTCCATCGCGCGCGCCCACGGGGTCCCGCTGCTTCGTGCGCCGTGGCGTCGCGCCGCCGTCGCAGCCGGGGCCGGGCTCGCGCTCCGGGCGGCGGGGAACCTCGCCTTCGCCTTCGTGCCCGGCGTCGCCGCGGTCTCCAACGCGCTGTCCGCCGCGCTGCTCACCGAGGTGCTCGGCCGCCACGTCGACGGGCTCTGCGAGCGCGCTTCCGCGAAGAACGCCAGCTCGACCTGACGCACGTCGCCCCGGGGTCGAAGGTTCGAGCCCCTTGCGGCCACTCATGAAGTGCGCGAAACGGCGCAGTGCGCACCGCGCAGAAACGAGATGCTTGATGAGCGAGACCGGCGATCGTGATGGCGGGGCGCAGCCCTGCCGAAGGCAGTTCCTGTGTGTCCTCGGCGCCGCCGCCGGAGCGTTGGCGCTCGGCAGCGAAGGGTGCGGGGGCCCCTCCACCGCGCCCTTCACCGCGGGCAACGCGGCCGACCACCCCGTGGGTACGTTCCGGATGTTCTCGGGCAACGGCACCATCATCGGCCGCGATGCCGCGGGCTTCTACGCGTACTCCACGTCGTGCACGCACCAGGGCGTGGCCATCGATTTCTCGAGCGGCACCTCGTGCTCCACCGTCGCCGGGTGCTCGTCGCAGAGCACGACCGGAACCACGACGTGCGCCGCCCACGGATCGCGCTTCGACGGCACCGGCGCGGTGATCCAGGGGCCCGCGCGGACCGCCCTCGAGCACTTCAAGCTGACCATCGTCGGCGGCGTGCTCAACGTCGATCCGACCGCCGTCGTCGCCGCCGCGACCCGCGTCGCGGTCTGAGCCATCCCATCCTTCGCGCGCCCACCCCGGCGCCGCCTTGACCCACCTTCACGCTGGCAAGTAGCTTCGCCGCCGGTTGGCGGTTTTGCGCAGATTTTCATGGGTTTTCGCGGCTGCAGGGGGTGCCTGGGCATTGGCTCCGGCGACGGCGCGCGCGCAGCCCGCTCCGCCCGCGCTCCTGCAGGTCACGGCGCCGCCGTCGACGGACTGCCCCGACGAAGCCGGGCTCTCCCGCGCCGTCGCTGCGCGCCTGGGCCGCGACCCCTTCGCCGCCGACGCCACGCGGCGCATCGACGTTCGCTTCGCACCGGCCACCCGCGGTCCGCGCCGCGCGCGCATCTCCATCCACGACGGCGCCTCGGCGGTCGCCCTGCGGCACCTCGTGCAGCCGGGACCGACCTGCGAACGGCTCGCCGACGCGGTGACCCTCGCGGTGACGCTGGCCATCGACCCCGACGTCCTCCTTCGACCGCCGCCGGCGCCGACGCCCCCGGTGCCGGCGCCCGTGGCGTGCCCCGAGGTCACCTGCCCTGCGTGCGCCGTGTGCCCACCGCCGCCGCCACCGCCGCCGCCGTTGCCACCGCCGATTCGGCCCGTGCCCCGGCCGCCGGTGTTCGTGGCGCTGACCGGAGGCGTGTCGGCGGGGCTGGTGCCGTCGATCACCGGTGTGTTCGGCGTCAGCGCCGTCGTGGGCCTCGACGCGCGGTGGAGCCTCGACCTCGGTGCGTCGTTCACGCCCATCGTTCCGACGCGCGACGGCACCGTGGGCGTCGGCCGTACCATCGGACGCGTCGGCGCGTGCTTCGACGTCGGCCCGCGATGGGTGCGCCTCGGCGGCTGCGCCGACGTCGTGGGCGGCGTGGTCCACATGACGGCGCTCTCCCTCGACCCCGTGGCCCCTGGCGATCGCGGATGGTTCGGCGCGGCTGTCGAGGCGCACGCGCGCTTCATCCCGTGGCGTTGGATCGTCGTGGGAGTGCACGCACGCGGCGTCGTTCCGGTGTTCGGCTGGGCGCCGCGCGTCGAGGGCGCGTCGGAGCCGTCGTTCTCGCCGTCGCCCTTCGCCTTCGAGGGCGAAGTGTCCGTCGGGGCGCGGTTGCAGTGATGGAGCGGAACGCCGTCGGCCATGCATGGGCGTGGGTCCGAGCAAGGGCGTACGAACATGGTCGTGAGTGAAGCCGACGTTCCGAGCGGCGAAGCGGTGCCGTGGACGGTGACGTCGATCCACGCGGCGCACGCCGATTTCGTGTGGGCGTCGCTGCATCGGCTCGGGGTGCCCGAGAGCGATCGTCCGGACCTGCTCCAAGAGGTCTTCGTCGTGGTGCATCGGCGCCTCGACTCCTTCGACGGGTCGTCGCGCATGACGACGTGGCTCTTCGGCATCTGCCTGCGCGTGGTGCTCGGCTGGCGCCGTCGGCGCCGGCGTCACCCCGAGACGCTGACCGACGTCACCCCCGAGGGAGATTGGGACGACGCGGCCCGCTCGCCGGAGCAGGAGCTGATGACGTCGCAGGCGAAGACGCTGGTGTGGCGTGCCCTCGACGCCCTCGACGTCGAGAAGCGGGCGGTGTTCGTGATGTTCGAACTCGAAGAGCTGAGCTGCGTCGAAATCGCGGCGGTCATGGGCACGCCCGTCGGGACCGTCTATTCTCGTCTCCACGCTGCGAGGGCGGCGTTCGCGAAGTCGGTGCTCGCGCTGCAGGCTGCGGCGCCGGGAGGAGCCCCATGAACGATCCGTTGCGATGGACCGATCCGGCCAGTGGCGCGCCGGACGAGGTGCGGGCGCTGCTCGCCGCGGCACGCTCGTCGACGCCGCGGATGCCTCCGGCGGTGCGTCTCGCCTCGGCGCACGCCGTGGCCAAGGTCGCCACGGGCGCGGCCGCCGCGACGCCGGCGTGGACGGCGCTGAAGGTGGTCGGCCTGCTCGCTTCCGCGGGAGCGGCGGCGGTCACGGCGCACCACGTCCAGGAGCGCCACGTGTCGCGGTTCCACGTCGCTCCGGCGGCGGCGCGGGTCGTGCCGCCGAACGTCGAGGCGCAGCCGTCGGCACCCGAGCCGGCGGCGCCCGTGGCAGCGGCTGCCGAAGCCGTCCCGCCGGTGGTGGCCGTTCCCGAGGCCCAGGTCGCTCCGGCTTCGGCGACGCATCGCCGCGTGGCGCCCTCGGAGTCCGAGCTGCTCGAGCGCGCGCGGCGCGAGCTCGCTCTCGGGGAGACCTCGCAGGCGCTGTCGACGCTGCGCGAGCATGCTCGCACCTACCCGCGCTCGGCCTTGGCCGAGGAGCGGGACTACCTCACCTTCCGCGCCGGGTCCCGCGGTGCGGCGCCGGACGGGGTCGCGCGCGCGGCGGCGCGGTTCCTGGCGGTGCACCCGAGCGGCATCTACTCGTCGCAGGTGCGTGCGATGCAGGACGCTTCGCGGTGAGGGGTGGCGTCGTCGCGCTCGTGCTCGTGAGCGGGTGCGTGGGCGACGCGGTGGTCGTACGCCGCCTCGCCGACGCGGCGTCCAGCGATGCCGCGACCGCCGACGCGCCGGCCGTCGATGTCGTCGCGCAGGACGTCGCCGTGACCGACGCCTCGGTGATCGATGCCGCGGCCGATGGGCCCGCCGACGTGGGCACGGACGGGGCTGCCGACGCGGCCGTCGACGTCGCCGCTGACGCATCGCTTCCGCTCGCGCTGCGCATCTACGTGACCGCCACCGGGGTGGAGAACGTGAACTCGCCGTCGGCGTTCTCGGCCGTCGTGCGCGTCACCACCACGCGCGGCGACCGCCTCGTGAACGTCCGTACCGCGCTGGAGCACGAGGGCGTGCCGGTGCCATGGACCGTCGAGGGCGTCGGTCAGACCACCGCGGCCGTCGGCGACTACGACGGGACGCTGAACCTCACGGTGCCCGGCGACGACGGCGTCGACCATCTGCTGCCGCTCTCGACGGTGCCCGTGTTCAGCTTCACGGCGCCACGCAACCACGACCGGGTGCAGCGCAGCCTTCCGCTGACCATCGCCTGGTCACCGTTCGGCGGAGCGGTGACGACGCTGATCCTCCCGGAGCCACCGCGGGTCGTACCCGACCTGGGGAGCGCCGTCATCGCCGCGGGATCGTTCGGCCCGGAGCTCGTCGAGTGGCGCATCCGCTTGCAGCGCGAGACCTCGCAGCCCATCGTGGGCTTCGCCCCCGAGTCGACGCTCACCGTCGCCGTCGTGAACTCCGTCGAGATCAGCCTCGAGTAGCGTCAGCGCGACGCCCGCGCGAGCACGGTCTGCGCGAGGGGGTTCGACGGGTCGAGCTGCAGCGCCACCCGCGCGAGCCGGGCCGCGTCCTCGAGCGGGGCGTTGGAGAGCATCGCGGCGCGCGAGGCGTGCGCCGGAAGCCATGGGTCGTCGGGGTTCAGCCGCCCGGCGCGGATCCATGCCTGCGCGGCGTGGTGCCAGCGCTCCTGACGCTCGAGGTTCAGCGCCTCCTGCGCGGCGTGCCGGGCTTGCATCGCATTCACGCTGCGCCGCGCCTCGTCGAGGCCGGGGTCGTCCGGGCGCTGCGACGCGAGCAGCGACAGCGCCACCGTGAGCACGCCGCAGACCGTGTCGAGCTCGTCTCGCAGCGTGGCCACCGTGGGCTCCATCGCGAGGTAAGGATCACCGCTGCCATGTGCCCCCCCCGAGGGTCGCCACGACGGCGGCGGCGGGATGCTCGAGGGCCGCCGCGCGCGCACCGACTCCCCCGGCACCGGCGCGCCCAGGACCAACGCCGCGAGGTCCGGCATCGAAGGCGTCGGCGTCGACGACGGCCGCTCCGCAACGGACGGCGCCTGGCCGAGCAGGGCCGTGCGCGCGCGGTCGAGGGCGACGTGGATCGCGCGGAGCTTCGGCGCGAAGTCCGGCGGCGCGCCGTCGTCGAGGGCCCGGTAGAACGCCTTGCGGAGGGCGTACGCACGCTGCACCACCTGCGCGTCGGCCCCGGCTGCGACGCCGAGCAGCGCGTGCGCGTCGGTCACGTCGAGGCGCGCGTAGACCCGCGCCACGCGCTCGAGGACCTCCGGGCTCGGTGCTCCCGCCGACATCGACATGGCCATCGCCTCCGCCGCCACCTCTCCACCTCGACGGATAGGATGCTTCGGCGCAAGGCGCCACGGCTCCACGACATTTTCCGAGGGGTCACCGGCTGCGCCGCACGGCGCCCGCCGTCGCAACGATGCCCTGCCGAACGTGAAGATTTTTCGTTGGACGGGGAGCGATGCGCTCCCCGGTGGACGTCACGGAGGCGGCATCGGGATGATCTTGATGCGCCGCTCGTCGCCTTCGCCCTCGCTCTGCGTCGTGACGCCGGTGAAGCGCGCGAGGGCCATGTGCACCGTGCGTCGCTCGCGCGGCGGCAGCGGCTCCATCAGGATCACCTTGCCTTCGCGCACGCAGCGCTCGCCGAGCTCCTGCGCCATCGTCGTGAGGGTTCGCTCGCGCCGCGCGCGGTAGCCCTCGGCGTCGACGACGAGGCTCACGCGGTCGCCGTGCACCGTCTTCGACGCCACGCGGTTCGCGAGGAGCTGCAGGGCGTCGATGGTGACCCCCTTGCGCCCCACGAGGTTCTTCGCGTCCGGGCCGCTCAGCTCGAGCACCGTATCGCCGCCCTCTTCGCGAACGTTGACGTCCGCGTCGAGGCCCATGGCGATCACGGTGTCCTTGAGGAACACGCTCGCCGCGTCGACCGCCTTCGGGTCCACCGGTCGCCGGAACGAGGGATCGTTTTCGTCAGACACCGCTCAGCCTCCACTCAACGCCTTCACCTGGATCGCCTGACCGCCGCCGGTGCCTGGGCCGCCACCGGACTTCAGCTGGTCCAACTGCCGCTTCGTGTACCACTGCTGGAGCATGCCGAGGCAGGAGTTCACGAGCATGTACAAAGCCAGACCCGCCGGCAGGAACAACGAGATGCCCGTCAGGAAGATCGGGAAGAAGTACGTCATCATCTTCGCCTGCACGGGATCCATGCCCTGCGGGGGCATGAGCTTCTGCTGCAGGAACATCATCGCCCCGAGAACCAGCGGCAGGACATAGAACGGGTCCGGCGCCGAAAGGTCGTGCCACCACAGCATGAACGGCGCGTGGAACAGCTCGACCGAGGTCTGCAGCGTGGTGTAGAGCGCCCACCAGATCGGGAGCTGCGCGAGCTGCGGAAGGCACCCGCTGATGGGGTTCACGCCGTGCTTGCGGTAGAGCTCCATCGTGGCGAGGGTCTTCGCCTCCTGGTTCTCGGCGAGGCGCTTGTTGATGTCGTCGAGCTCGGGCTTGAGCTTCGCCATCATCGCCATGGACTTCATCGACCGCGCGAGCAGCGGCAGCAGCGCCACGCGGATGCACAGCGTGAGCAGCATGATCGCCGCGCCCCAGTTGTGGACGATGCTGAACAGGAACCGCAGGAACCGCAGGAGCTGCCGCGCGATGAAGGAGAAGAACCCGAGGTTCACGGTGTCCGTGAGCCGGTGGTCGTCGGTCACCGCGGCGAGCGCCTCGGGCTCCTTCGGCCCGAGGAACACCGTCGCCTCGAAGCGCTGCGTCTCGCCCGTCGCGATCGTCGTCCGGGGCCAGCCGATGGAGGCGCCGAAGACGCTGCCGATGGGCTCCTCGCCAGCGGCGGCGATGCGGTCCTCGGCGTAGAGACGGCAGCGGGCCTCGTCGTTGCCGCGAGGCACGATGGCCATCGCGAAGTACGTGTTGCCGATGGCGGCGAAGCTGGCTGCGCCGCTGAGGTCGTCCGTGCGACGGCGCTCGAGGAGCTTGTCGCGCGGCTCGCGGAAGAGCTCGCCGCCGTGCCGGCAGATGCCCTCCGCGACCTGCCACGGACGCTGCATCATCTTGCCGTTCTCGTCCTCGCGAAGGACCCACTGGTAGACCGGCACGCGCGCCTCGACGGAGAGCGGCGCGCCGCGGTTCACCACGCGGGTCTCGACGTCGAGCGTGTACGGCCGCGTCGAACGGTAGGTGCGCGTGAGCTCCACGCCGTCGCCGGACCACGCGAGCTCGACCTCGTTGTCGCTGATCTGGCGACCTGTGAAGTCCTGGTACATCGGCACCACCGTCGTGTCGCCGCGCATCACCGTGAGGTCCGAGCGCAGCGAGAGCACGCTCTCATTCCACGTCGACGCGAGGTTCATGCGGTGGTCGGCAGACGGGCGCCCGGTGCGCGGGTCCACCGGCGCCGTGCGCATCACGAACTGAGGACCGACGAGACGAAGCTCGCGCAGGCCCCCGGAGCGCGTGGTGATCGCGGCGTCGAAGCCCGCCTGCGCCCGGTTCAGCGGGCTGCGCACGTGGAACGTCTGCTCCGGTGGCCGGCCGGTCTCCGGTGGGGCCGGAATCGGCGTGTGCCCGCCGGGCGGGGCGTGCGTACGCCCGCGGCCGAGGAACATCCACACCGCGAGGCCGCCGAGGACGAGGAACAGAATGGTGCGCAGCGAGTCCTTCATGGACGACCGTCCGTCGGCGCGCAGGCGCCGCAGTGGGCATGGAGTTGCGGAGGCGGGTCGAAGCCGCCGGGGTGAAACGGGTGGCACTTGGCGAGGCGCCGCGCCGCCAGCAGCGTGCCGCGGGCCGCACCGAAGCGCTCGATGCACGCCGAGGCGTACCGCGAACACGACGGCTCGAAGCGGCACACGTTGCCGAACAGCGGTGACAGCACCGCACGATAGACGCGGAGAAGCAGCAGGAGGGCGGCGCGAATCACGTGGGGGTGCCTGCCGGACCAGCGGTCGCAGGGGGTGGCGGTCGGCCACCCACGCGACGGCGGGCGAGGGCGGCGCGAATCTCCGCATGCGCGTCCGCAAATGCAAGGGCCGGACAGCCGTCCCTGGCGATCACCACGTGGTCCGTGCCCCGGGCGAAGAGCTCCGGGTGCAGGCGGAACACCTCGCGGAGCACGCGACGGATGCCGTTGCGCCGCACCGCGGTGCCCGCCTTGCGGCTCGTCACGAGACCCAGACGCGCAGGCCCGTCGTCGCCTCGTGCTCGCTGGACGAGCACGAGGTGCGCGGCGTGCAGCCGACGGCCGGACTTCTGCGTGGCGAGGAAATCCTCCCTGCGAAGCACGCGCTGGGACTTGTCGAAGCCCGCGCTCATCGAAGGGAACGAGTGAGGAAGACCCGAGGGCCCTGAAGGCCCGCGGGGCTACTTCTCGTACGTCGTGACCGACAGGCGCCGACGGCCCTTGGCGCGGCGGTTCTTGATCACGGAACGACCGCCCGCGGTCTTCATGCGCGCGCGGAACCCGTGGGTACGAATGCGGTGCGTGCGGCTCGGCTGATAGGTGCGCTTCACGATTTTCTCCTCGAACGGGGCGCGCAACCAACCACAGGGCACTGCCGGGTGTCAAGCCGACGGGGCGCGACGCATGCGAGCACCGAGATCGCGCGCCCACGACCTCGCGAGGAGCTCTGGGCCCGGCCTTCATCATCGGGCCGGCAGCGCCCCGGCGTCGAGAAAGGAGTACGACCCGTCGCGCGCCACGATCACGTGGTCGAGCAGCGGCAGCTCCACGGCGGCACCCGCGGCGGCGACGCGGCGCGTGAACTCGGCGTCCTCGGCGCTCGGCGTGGGGTCGCCGGAGGGGTGGTTGTGCACGAGCACCATCGAGGCGCCGCCCTCGCGCAGCGCCAGGCCGAGCACCTCGCGCACGCCGAGGCCCACGCCCGACGGCGTTCCCACGGCGAGCACGCGCTCCGCGACGAGCCGCTGCTTCACGTCGAGCACCAGCGCCATGACGCACTCGTCCGGGAGGTCCGCGAGGCGCGGCGCCCACCCGCGCACCACGTCGGCGCTCGACGTGTACGGCATCCCGCGGCGCGGCACGTCGCAGCGCGCGCGCCGGGCGAGCTCGAGGGCCGCGCGGAGCTGCGTCGCGCGCACCTCGCCCAGGTCCAGCGCGAGGGAGCCGAGGCTCGCCCGTACGACCCCGCGAAGCCCGCCGTGCGCGGCGAGCAGGAAGCGAGCGAGGTCGTCGGCCGTCAGCCCCGCGCGGCCGCTTCGAAGGGCGAGGGCGAGCACCTCGACGTCGCTGAGCGCGTCGAGCGCGTGCTGGCGCCAGCGGGGCAGCGGCGGCGCCGAGGGCCGAGGGTCCTGATCGTTGGCCGGGAGCGTGGTCATGCCCCGACGGACTTCACGCGATGTGCCGATGGAAAATGCGGCGCGATGGGTGTCTCCGCCACCCTGGCGGACTGGCGGCGGGGGGTGGCGGCGGGGGTGGCGGTGGCTACTGCTGGCCCTGGGCGCGCTGCATCATGTTGCTCACCTCGCGCCGCGCGCCGCGAGCCTGGCTCTGCATGTTCTGCATCTGCTCGGCGAGGCGGCGAACCTCCATCTGCGTCGCCGCGAGCTGCTGCGTCGTCGCCTGCTGCTGCTGCTGAAGCGCCGTCACCTGCTGCTCCATCGCCGCGCTGCGCTGCTCGAGCATCGCCACGCGCTGCTGCAGGTTCGCCACGTCCGCCGAGCCCGCCGTGGGCGCCGTCGGCAGCGGCTGCGCGACGCCCGGCTGCGGCATCGCTACGGGAGCCGCCGGGGCCGCCGTCTGCGTGGTCTGCCCGCCGTCCTCCTCGCGCTTCGCGCACGCCACCGCCAGCAACGCCACCAACCCCACTGCGAACGGTCTCATCACGATGCCTGCAGACCTATCGGGTTCGGGCGGCCGGTGCAACGGTCGCGGGCTCCGCGGGGAGCACCCGGCCGCGCGTGCGGAGCGTGTACGACGCCCGGTTTCCGGTGCCCGCGTCGCGCACGTAGACGTAGTGGTAGCCGGCGTCGACGAGGCGCGAGAGCGTCTCCCGGGGGCCCGTTCCACGCGATGCTGCGACGAGCTCGCCCCGGTGGTCGCGGAGCTCGAGGTCGATGTCCGTATGGTCGCCGGGCTGGCCCGAGCCCTCGATGAGCAGCTCCAGACCCAGCCAGCCGCGCCCGGGCATCTGCACCCGGTAGACGCGCAGCGCGTCGAGCCCGTTCTGCGGTCGCGCTCCGCCGCCGCTCGGCGCCGGGTTCGAGAGGCCATCGATCTTTCCACCCGCCGAGCCGGGGACCGCGAGGGTCGAGGGCCAGTCGCCGTCGTCGTCGGCCGGCAGCACCGCGTTGGCGCCGTGCTCCGTCGCCGGCTCGCCGGTGGCCCGCAGCATCGCGAGCAGCGCCTCGCGCGTCACCACCGGAGCGGATCCCGACGACACCTGCCGCAGGAACGTTCCTAGCGCCGGGTACGCCGCGGGGTCGTCGTGCGCGGCCATCATCGCGCGCAGCACCACCGCGGGATCCACGGCCACGCCGTCATGGTCCTCGTCGTCCCAGCCGTCGCGACCGTCGATGAGGTCCCAGAGCACCGACGAGACCGTGAGCTCCGAGCCGATGCCGCGCGGACCCGACGGGGTGCGCTCGAGGTCGTCGTCGACGCGCATGCTCCCGCCCGGCTCGAGGCCGATGGTGTCGCGGTAGTGCGGATCTCGCCGCACGGCGCTCGAGAACCACGTCGCGCGGCCCTCCTCCCACGCGAGGCCGGGGTCGATGAGGAACCCGCCGGGGTGCGATCCGCCCGTCGACGAATTGCTCGAGAGGCGGTCGAAGACGAAGTGCCCGAACTCGTGGAGGATGATCCCCTCGTCGTGCTCGTCGGTGTCGGTGCTGCGCTGCTGGCCGGGCCCTCCGCCCAGCAGCTCGAGGCAGAAGCGACCCGATCGGACCGGGCGCTCGCCGCGGTAGTAGCTCCACTCGGTGGTGACCCCGCGACCCCAGTAGACCATCAGCGGAGGGAGGGTCACGCCGGTCCATGCACGCGTCGCGTCGAAGCCGCGCAGCGCCGTGTCGACGATGTGGAACGCGCCCGCGATGCCGCCCGGCGTCGCGTCCGCGGCGACGAGATCGAGGGGGTGCGAGGCGTCCGGCCTGGGCACGCGGAGCGCGTGCGTCGACACCCCGTCGGCCTCGCCGGAGACCCGAAGATCGCCGCCGTCGTGGAGCACGTGCGCGTACACCGCGAGCTCCGTTGCCGGCGCGGGCGCGTCGAGGGAGAAGCGGCCTTCGGCGTCGGTCACGGTGCGGGCGAGGGGACGGTGATCGTCGGCCTCGGCGACCACCTCGACGAAGCGCGCCGGGCGTCGCTCGAGGTCCTGCGAGGCGCCGTGGGGCGTCGGGTGCCGGGCCTCGTACCGGACGACGCCGCGGTACGTGGCGGGCGTGGGCGGAGCGGCGTGCTGCACGGCCGGGC
Organism: uncultured delta proteobacterium; assembly: GCA_903845045.1. Classification (GTDB taxonomy): domain Bacteria; phylum Myxococcota_A; class Polyangia; order Polyangiales; genus SCUS01. The sequence goes on from CAIMWA010000408.1 coordinate 21,554, forward strand.
GGCCGGCGGCGCAGGCCGTGAGGGCGAGCGTGAGCGGGAGGGCGGAGCGCAGCATCGGGGAGCCGGACGGTACCATTCCGCGGGGCGGGGTTTCTGGTAGGGTGCCGCCGCGCCGGTGCCCCGATGAAGATCCGCAAGCTCGAGATGCAGGGCTTCAAGTCCTTCGTGGACCGCACCGTGCTGACCTTCGATCAGGACGTCACCGCCGTCGTGGGTCCCAACGGCTGCGGCAAGAGCAACACCGTCGACGCGATCCGGTGGTGCATGGGCGAGCAGAGCGCGCGGCACCTGCGCGGTCGCTCCATGGACGACGTCATCTTCAACGGCTCCGACAGCCGTCCGCCGCACGCCTTCGCCGAGGTCACGCTGACCTTCGAGAACCGCGACGGCCTCGCGCCCCCGGAATTCTCGGCGTACCCCGAGATCGCCGTGACCCGCCGCCTCGCGCGCGATGGCACCAGCGACTACTTCATCAACAAGACCCCGGTGCGCCTCATGGACGTCACGGGGCTCTTCCTCGGCTCCGGCGCGGGCACCAAGGCCTACTCCATCGTCGAGCAGGGCCGCGTCGGCCTCATCGTCACGTCGAAGCCCGAGGACCGCCGCGCGCTGCTCGAAGAGGCCGCGGGCATCACGCGCTTCAAGGCGCGCAAGAAGCTCGCCGAACGCCGCCTCGAGCTGACCCGGCAGAACCTGCTCCGCGTGAGCGACCTCCTCGGCGAGATCGAGAAGGGGCTCGGCGCTCTGCGACGGCAGGCCGCCAAGGCCGAGCGCTTCAAGGCCTATCGCGCCGAGCAGCGGGAGCTCGAACTCTTCGTCGCGAGCTTCCGGTACGGCGAACTTTCGGCGCAGTCCGAGCGCACCGTCATCGAGCTCGAGGCCGCCACCGCGCGCCTCGACGGCACCACGCTGGCGCTGCGTCGCAGCGAGGCCGAGGCCGAAGGGCTCCGCGCCGAGACGTTCACCGCCGAGTCGTCGCTCGAGCGCGCGAACAGCGACTCCTACGCCGCCGACAACGAGGTGCGCCGCCTCGACGCCGAGCTGCACCGCGTGCGGGACCAGCGCGCCGCGGGCCAGCGCCGCACCGTCGACGCTCGCCGGGAGCTCGCGGAGATCGACGCCAGCAACCACACCCTCGCCACCGAGCGCGACGCGCTGCAGGTCGACCTCGACCGAGCGGCGTACGTCGAAGAGGAGGAGACCGAGCGTCTCATCGCCGCCGAGGCGAAGCTCCGTGACGTGCGCGAGCGCCTCGCCGCCGTCGACTCGGCGTTGAAGGTGCACCGCGACGCGGCCATGGAGGCCGAGCGCGCTCTCGCCACCGCCGAGGCCACCCGCGCCGGCGTCGGGCGCCGTCTCCGAGACGCCGAGGAGCGCGGGGCGCGGCTCCGCGGGGAGTCTCGCGCCATCGAGCGTCGCAACGTCGAGATCGAGCGCGAGGCTGCGCTGGCGGGCGTGTCGCTCGAGCGCGTGCGCCGGGAGCGCGAGCAGAAGGTCGCCGTGCGGGCCACGTTGGAGGGCGAGCAGGCCCCCGCGCGGGCCGCGCGCGAAGCTGCGGAGCGGGCCCTCGTCGAGGCGCGCCGGGATCGTGAGCGTGCGTCGGCGCGGCTCGTGGCCCTGCGCGAGGTGGCCAAGCGCCACGAGGGCGTCGGCAAGGGCGTGCGTGCGCTCCTCGACGGGCGCGATCCCGCCGTGCGGGGCCTCGCCGCCGACGCCATCGAGTCCGACGGCGAGTGGGCCCTCGCCATCGCGACCGCCCTCGGCGACCGCTGGCAGGACGTGCTCGTGGCCACCCTCGACGACGGCGTGCGCCTGCTCGAGACGCTGCGTGCCGGGCGCGTCGGACGCGCGGCGGTGGTCCCCGCGGCGATCGGCGCCGACGTCGTCGACGAGTCCGCATCGGCGGTGCCTGCGGGCGAGGGCGTGCGCGGTCTGCTGCTGTCGCACGTGCGCAACCCCGAGCGGCTGCCTCCGACGGTGGCCGCGGCGCTGCGCGGCGTCGTGGTCGTCGAGTCGCTCGCGGTGGCCGCGCGCCTCGCCGCCGAATGTCCCGGTGCGTGGCGCTACGTGACCGCCCACGGCGAGCTCTTCGATCCCGCCGGGCGCGTCGTCGGAGGCGTTCCCGAGGCAGCCGGTGCGGGCTTGCTGACGACGCTCTCGGAGATTCGCACCCTCGAGCCGCGCGTCACCGCCCTCGACGCCCAGGTCGCGGACTGCGTCGCCGCGGTCGCCGAGGCCGCGCAGCGCGTCGCCGCCGCGACCGAGGCCCTCGACGCCGCGCGCGCCGACCTGCACGCCCACGAGCTCGCGCTGGTGATGGCCGAGCGCGACGCCAAGGCCCACGAGGCCGAGCTCGCGCAGGGTCGCCTGCGCCTCGCGTCGCTCGGGCGGGAGCTCGAGGTCGCCGAGAAGGTCGTCGCCGACGCCTTGCGCGAGGACGCCGCCCTCGATCGCACCGTCTCTGAAGCGGGATCCCGCCGCGACCGTGCCCGCGAGGCGCTGGCGTCGGGCGAGGCCGAAGGATCGCAGTTCCGCGGCGAGGTCGAGTACGCCAACGGCAGGGTCACCGACGCGAAGGTGGTCGCGGCACGGGCTCGCGAGAAGTCCAGCGCGGCGCGCAACGCGGTGCAGCGTCTCGAGCGCTCCGTCGAAGAGCTCCGCGTGCGCGGCGACCGCCTGCGCACCGAGCTCGACGCGCTGGCGGCATCGGAGCGCGTCGCCGCCGAGCGCGAGGGCGTGCTGTCGACCGACGGTGCCCGTGCCGTCGAGGACGCCGCCCGTAGGCAGCAGGTCGCGGCCGAGGCCCGGCGCGCCTTCGACACGTGCCGCGAAGCGCTCGGGGCCGTCGACGGTCGCCTTCGGGAGATCCGCGGACGTCGCGAGGCGCTCGGTCGCGACGCCACGGCGCTCGAGCTTCGAAGCCGCGAGCAGACCCTGGCCATCGAGCACCTCGTGTCATCGGTGGCCGAGCGCCATCAGGTGGCGCTGCCGACGGAGCGCGAGCGCTTCGCCGACCGCGGGGCTCCCGAGGCCGCGGACCGCGCCCGCGTCGACGAGCTGGTGCGGCTTCTCGAGCGCCTCGGCGACGTGAACCTCACCGCCATCGACGAGTGCGCCGCGCAGGAGAAGCGCCAGACGTTCTTCAGCGAGCAGCGCGCCGACATCGACCGCGCCGTGGCCCAGCTCGAGGAGGCCATCGCGGCCATGAACAAGGAGTCGCGGCGCCGCTTCCGCGAGACCTTCGACGCCGTGAACGCGCACTTCCAGGCCCTGTTTCCGCGGCTGTTCCGCGGCGGCCACGGGATGCTGCAGCTCACCGACGCCGACGACCTGCTCGAGACCGGCGTCGAGATCGTGGCGCAGCCGCCGGGCAAGAAGCTCATCAGCCTCGAGTCCATGAGCGGCGGCGAGAAGACGCTCACCGCGGTCACGCTGCTCTTCGCGCTGTTCCTCCACCGCCCGTCGCCGTTCTGCCTCCTCGACGAGGTCGAGGCCGCCCTCGACGAGGCGAACGTCATCCGTCTCGTGGACCTCGTGCGCGACCTCACCGATCGGTCGCAGTTCATCCTCATCACCCACAACAAGCGCACCATGTCGATGGCCGACGTGCTCTACGGCGTGACGATGCAGGAGCCCGGCGTCTCGAAGCTCGTCAGCGTGCGCCTTCGGAAGGACGAACCGCAGTCGGCACCGGCCGTGGCCTGACCCCCGCGCGCCGCCGTCGCCGCGCTGCCCCGGCCAGCACCGCGAGGACCGCGAACGCCGCGACGAAGCAGAGCAGCCACGCGCGCATCGAAGACGGGCGCATCGGCGGCGCCGCGACGTGGGCCTCCATCGGAGCCGGGCCGGGCACCGAAGGCGCCGGCACCGGAAGCGGCACGAGGGCATCTTGCGCAGGGAAGTCCAACGCCTCGGGCGCCGACGCGACGCTCTGCGCCGTCGGCGGCGGCGAGGCAGCGACGGGCGCCGTCGACGCTGGCGGAAGCGGCTGCGGAGCCCTCGGCGGCCCCGGTCGGAACGCTGGACTCTGCGCGGGCGCCGTCTCGAAGAAGCGTGCGGCCTCGGAGTTCAGATCCTCCGGTGGCGCGGGCGCCGTCGTGGGCACCGCCCTCGGCGCACCGCCCGAGAAGCGCGCGCGGATGTCGGCGAAGGCCTCGATGCGCGTCACCTCGTCCGAGCGCTGATCGGGGAGGATCGCCGCGAGCGGCGCGACCGAGTCCTGCCGGCTGCCCATGGCGATCTCGACGAGCTGCGCGACCTCGTCCGAGCCCGCGCCGCCCTGCGCGAAGATGAACGCCGACAGCGCCGCCGAAAGATCCCGGGCCGAGGCGTAGCGTTGCGCGGGGTCGGCCTGGAGCCCCCGCCGAAGCACCGTCGTGAGGGCCTCGGGCAGCGTGCGCCCCACGGATCCGGGGTCGAGGATCATCCCGCGGCTCACGCGCTCGAGCAGCACCGGCAGCGGCGCCTCGGGATACGGCGGCTGCCCCAACGCGAGCTCGTAGAGCAGCGCCGTGGCCGAGAACGCGTCGCTGCGCGCGTCGACGGCGTGGCCGCGCACCTGCTCCGGCGAGAGGTACGCGTACTTCCCGCGGATCATCCCCGCCTGCGTCGACGACGGGCGGTCCGCCGAGCGCGCGAGCCCGAAGTCCGCGAGCTTCACCTCGCCGTCGAAGGACACCAGCACGTTCGACGGCGACACGTCGCGGTGCACGATGCGCAGCGGGCGTCCGTCGTCGCCCTTTGCGCGGTGGGCGTGCTCCAGGCCCTCGCAGAGCTCGCGCACCATGAACGCGGCAACCACCGGCGTCGGCGGCGATCCGATGGTCTTGAGCCGGTCGAGGAGCTTCCCGAGGTCGAGCCCGTCGACGTACTCCATCGCGATGTAGTGGCGCCCTTCGACCTCGCCGAGGTCGATCACCTGCACGATGTTGCGATGCCGCAGCCGCGACGTGAGCCGCGCCTCCTCGATGAGCCGCTGCGTGACCGAGGCGTCGTCGAGCGCGCGCGTCGCCACCATCTTGAGCGCGACGTGCTTCTCGAAGCCCGCCATGGCGCGGGCTCGCGCGAGGTACACCTCCGCGGTGGCGCTCCCTGCGATGCGTCGATCGATCTCGTAGGCCCCGAACGTGCGGGGAAACTCGCGTGGGCTCACCGGAGGCTGTCTCGTCGGCGATTGTAACCCCGGAGCCGTCGCGCTCCGCACGCCGTCTGTTCTAGACTTCGCGCGTGCAAGAATCCGTGACGCCGCGGCCGCTCGTCCGGCCCGAACAGCTCCGTGACATCGGCCTCTTCGGCGGCCTCGACGACGACGCCATCGACATGCTCACCCGCGAGCTCCGGGCGGCGCTCTTCGACCCCGGCGCGCTGGTGATGCGCGAGGGCGAGCACGCTCGCGAGATGTTCGTGGTGCTGTCCGGCGAGGTCGAGGTCGTGCGCCGCTCGGCCAACGGCGCCGAGTGCCGCGTGGCGCTCCTGGGCCCTGGAAACTGGGTCGGCGACATGTCCGTCATCGACCCGCAGCCGCGCTCGGCGTCGGTGCGCGCGCTCGCGCCGTCGATCCTCCTCGTCGTGACGACCGAGGACCTCGACCGGCTCTATCGCCGCGACATGAAATCGTACCTGTTGGTGGTGCTCAACATCGCGCGCGAACTGGCGCGACGTCTTCGGGTCGCCGACGGGATGATCGCCGGGTTCCTGTCGTCCTTGGTGGACCAGAACCTCGGCTACCGGCGCTGAGGTTCAGCCCGCCATGAGGTGGGCGTAGCGCTTGCGCGCCTTGTTCTTCAGCTTCGCGCGAAAGCGCGAGGTGCGGGTCCGAACCTTGTCCTGCTTGATCTTCTTTCCAACGAGATACATGGCAACTCCGGTGGCTTCGGGTGGGCTCCCTGGGGAGGGGCGCGGAAACTAAGCTGCGCGCCGATCGCATGTCAACGCGCGTTCGGAGCAAGCATTCCTTGACCCTTTGCACAGCGGTTTCCTACACTGCGCGCAGGCCTCATCAATGCCCCCTGCCGACGCTTCGACGAAGCATTTTCTCCTCAAGTTCATCTCCGGAAAATACCAGGGAGGTGAATTTCCGGTGGCGGCAGATCGAGAGATCGTCATCGGCCGCGCCAACGAGCTCGACGTCGTTCTGGTCGAGGACATGGTCTCGCGGCGTCACGCGAAGATCGTCTCCACCGGCGACGCGCTGAACATCGAAGACCTCGGCAGCACCAACGGCACCTTCGTCAACGGCGAGAAGGTGCGCCGCGCGCGCCTGAAAGAAGGCGACCGCGTGCTCATCGGCACGAGCATCGTGCGCGTCGCGGTGACCGAGGCCGTCGCCGGCTCCGGCGAGTCCCGCGAGGCCGAGGCGCGTTCGCGGATGCAGGCCGCGGCGCAGCGCACCGCCACGGTGAAGACCATGAGCGGCACCATCGACGAGGTCCCGCTCGTCGACCTGCTGCAGCTCTTCGCGACGAGCAAGAAGAGCGGCGTGCTCGTGATCACCCGCGACCCGTACCTGGGCAAGGTGTTCCTGCGAAAGGGCCAGGTCGTCTTCGCGACGATCAACGAGAGCGCCGAGATCGGACCGCTGAAGGCGATCTACCGGATGCTCGCGTGGGACACCGGGTTCTTCGAGCTGCAGCCGCCCGACGAGCGCGAGTTCGACAAGGAGATCGACCTGTCCACCGAGGGCGTGCTCATGGAGGGCATGCGCCAGCTCGACGAGACGCGCCGCGTGCTCTCGACGCTTCCCGGCGGCGGCGCGCGGCTGTCCCTCGCGCTCCCGCTGCAGCCGCCCCTCAAGGACCTCGACGAGCGCGAGCTCACGATGCTGCAGGCGGTGATGAACGCGGGCCGCCTCGACGCCGCCCTCGACCGCGTGCCGTACACCGACCTCGAGGGGAGCGAGCTCACCGCGAAGCTCCTCGCGCGGCAGTACCTGCGCGCCGACTAGGTTCGTCGGTCGAGGTGCGCGAGCAGCGCGAGGTAGGCGTCGACGAGCGACGTCACCAGCGCCACCGCCGACGCGTGCTGCTCGGCGTCGCCGACGTACCGGTCGGGGTGAAACTGCCGGAGCATCGTCCGAAAGGCGCGCTGCACGTCGGCCTTCGGCGCGCCCGGCGCGAGCTCGAGGAGGGCGTAGCTGCGGGCGATGGAGCGCTCCCGCATGCGATCACGGCGAGCCTGTCCCATCGCCGTGAGCTCGTCGTCGGCCGCGGGCCGTCCGTGCGCAGGACGCCCCCGCGCGCGGCGCCGGCGTTCGAGCTCGGCGCGCAGCGACTCGTCGGTGAGGCCTCGAAGGTTCAGTCGGTCCGCGAGCGGCCCCGCGGAGCCTCCGGGCGCGGCGTCGAGGGCGCTTCGCACGCCCACCGAGAGCCGGTCCCAGAGTCCCATCAGCGCTCCCGCCGCGCGTGCTGCGCGAGGAGCCGGTCGAGCACCGCCTGCGACGCCTCGTCGAGCTCGGTGAACACCACGCCCACGCCCGGAGGATCGTCCTGCACGCGCACCACCTCCCCGACGCCCTGGATGAAATCCATCTCGTCGTGGAGCACCGTGAAGCGCAGGTTGACCTTCGTCCCGACGGCGAGCGACGCGCGGGTCTTGAGGAACGCGCCGCTGCGCGACAGGTTCGTCACGTACTCCTCGATGAACGCATCGAAGGACTCGAACTCCTGGTTGATGGTCAACCGGTCATCGCTGCGGCGGTGGTCGTCGTTCATGGTCAAGCGGCGCCCTCGTCACGCCCCGGCGAGGTCGAACTGCTCGATGTGGTACTCGGGCCGGCCCTGCATGAGGATCTGGCGCATGTAGCGGCGCTGGGCCTCTTCGAGGTCCTCGCGGGCCTCGTGCTTGAGGCAGTCGATGACCGCGGGGTGCGCGTTGACGGTGACCGAGTAGCCCCGCAGCTCGCCCTTCTCGCGGCGGATCTGCCGGAGGATCTCGTACGCAACGGTGAGCTTCGACGACGTGTGCCCGGTGCCGTCGCAGTAGAAGCACGGCTCGAAGAGCGTGCGCCCAAGGGACTCGCGGGTGCGCTTGCGGGTCATCTCCACGAGGCCGAGCTCGGAGATGCGCACCGTCGTGGTCTTGGCCTTGTCGTTCTTCAGCGCCTCGATGAGCGCGCGCTCGACGCGCTCCCGGTTCTGCATGCGGTCCATGTCGATGAAGTCGATGACGATGAGCCCGCCGAGGTTGCGCAGCCGGAGCTGGTACGCGATCTCCGACACCGCCTCGATGTTCGTCGCCGTGACCGTCTCCTCGACGTCCTTCTTGCCGACGAAGCGGCCGGTGTTCACGTCGACGGCGGTCAGCGCCTCGGTCTGGTCGATGATGAGGTACCCGCCGGACTTCAGCGGAACCTTGCGCGCCAGGGCGCGACCGATCTCGTCCTCGATGCCGTAGGCGTCGAAGACGGGCTCGGCACCGGAGTAGTGCTCCACGTCGTCCTTGCGGTCCGGCATGAACTGCTCGACGAAGCGCACGAGGCGTCCGTGCGTGTCCTTGTCGTCGACGATGATCTTGTCGAACTCGGGACCGAAGACGTCGCGCACGGTGCGCAGGATCACGTCGAGCTCCGAGTAGAGCAGCGTCGATCCCTTGCTGGCCTCGCGCTTGTGGCAGATGTCCGACCAGAGGTGCGCGAGGTACGCCACGTCGGTCTTGAGCTGCTTCTTCGTGAGGCCCTCGGAGAGCGTGCGCACGATGACGCCGCCCTTCTCGGGCTTCATCGACTCGATGACCTCGCGGAGCCTGCGCCGCTCCTTCTCGTTGCCGATGCGCTTCGAGACGCCGATGTGCTCGATGGTCGGCATGTAGACGACGTAGCGGCCCGCCAGCGAGACGTGCGACGTGACCCGCGCGCCCTTGGTGCTGATGGGCCCCTTGGACACCTGCACGACGATCTCCTGGCCCTCCTTGAGGACCTCGCGGATCGCCTTCGGCGCCCGTTGCTGGCGCTGTGGCCGCGGCTCGCGACGACGTCCGCCGCCGGACTTCGCCGCGGGCTTGCCGGTGTCTGGTTTGCCGGTGTCGAGGTCCGTGTCGGCCGTCGCGGCGCCGTCGTCGCCGTTGGACTCCGACGCATCGCCGCCCTCGTCGTCGAGGTCGTCGTCGTCTCCGGGCATGAGGGTGCGGAACTCGCTCTCCGAGAGCGCGTCGTCGACGTGCAGGAACGCAGCGCGCTCGAGCCCGATGTCGACGAACGCGGCGTTCATCCCGGGCAGCACCCGGGTGACCTTTCCGAGGTACACGTCGCCGACGACGTTTCGCTCTCCGCGCCGCTCGATGTGCAGCTCCGTGACGATGCCGCCCTCGATGAGGGCCACGCGTGTTTCGCCGATGTCGACGTTGATGACGATCTGGTTGCCAGTCATGGATCGAAAACCAAAAGCTGTGCGCGCAGCACCCGAATGCGCCGCGGCGAAGGCCGGAGGGTACTCCGAAGGGGGAGGGATGGAAGGGCCAAACGTGGCCCGAGGGGCGGGAAGGGATCAGTTACAGGTGAAGATCGACTCGATTTCCTCACGCACCGAGTCTTCGGTGCGGGTGAGGGCGATGGCGAGCTCCTTCACCACGAGGCCGCGCGCGTTCTCGAGCATGCGCTTCTCCCCGAAGGACAGGGACTTCTCGGTCTTCAGCCGGTACAGGTCCCGCAGCACCTCGGCCACGTCGTAGATGCTGCCCGTCTTGATCTTGTCCATGAACCCCCGGTACCGGCGATTCCAGGTCTGGTTGTCGTAGGCGACGGTGCGCTCGCGGAGGATCTCGAAGATCTCTCGGATCTCCGCCTCGCAGATGACCGTGCGGAGACCCACCACGCCCGCGTTCTTCACCGGGACCATGATCCGACGCTCGGAGTCGAGGATCCGGAGCACGTAGAAGCGCTGCTTCGAGCCGGCGATCTCTCGCTCCTCGATGCTGACGACCTCCGCGACGCCCTGCGCCGGGTAGACCGCCTTGTCCCCCACCTTGAACTCCGAGATGCCCTGTTCCTGCTGCATCGCTTCTCCTGCCTTTCGAGACGACGGGTTCGGCCCGTCACCGATCGCCGCCCTAACCCACCGCCCGGACGTTGCGTTCCGGACGAAAAAGCGCCCCTGCGCGACGAATGAACTCGACGCGGGGTAGGGCCTGTGGGATGCGCAGGTGCCGACGCTGCCGGGCAATTCGCCTACGGACTCAGCGGACACTCGCGGGAGGCGAGCGGAACTCTAGATGAAGACGGCGCCGCCGTCAACCCGGCCGCGCCGAGGCGGGGCGGGGACGTTCCGCGAACGCGTCCGTCGTGTGACGGCAATGTGCAGGAATTTGGGGGAAATCAGTGCGCCGCGGGGGCGCCGTCGAGGGACGACAGGTCCGGGAGCTCTTCGATGTTCGGCATGAGCACGATCTCGACGCGGCGGTTCAGGGCGCGGTTCGCGTCGGTGTCGTTGGGCTGCGCGGGCTGGTTGTCGGCGTACCCGGCGGCGCCGAGGTGCACCGAGCCCACGTTGTTCGAGGCGAGGAAGCGCACCACGTTGATGGCGCGCTCCGCGGAGAGCTCCCAGTTGTCGGCGTAGCGGCCGTTGTGGCCGAGCTGCACGTTGTCGGTGTGCCCGGCCACGAGGAAGTCGCGGCCCTGGATCTGCGCGAGCACCGCCGCCACCTGCTGGAGCACCTGCTGGCCTTCGCTGCGGAGCTCCGCGCGGCCCGAGTCGAAGAGGATGCCCGCGGGCATCTCGATGACCATGCGTCCACGGACCGTGTGCACGCGGAGCTGGCCCGCGGAGATCATCGACTGGAACTGGCTGAGCATGTTCCGGTAGGTGCTCAGCCGCGCCTCGGCCGCCTGCTGCCGGCGGCGGAGCTCGGCCTCGCGCTGCTGGGCCTCGGTGAGCGCCGTCGCCGTCTGGGCGCCCTCGCGCTGCAACCGGGACACGTTCTCCCCGAGCTCCGCGAGGCGCCGGGCCATCGCCGTGTTCGACGCCTGCATCCCGTCGAGCTGCTCCTGCAGATGCGCGCGCTCGCCCGTGAGGTCGTGCAGCTGGTGCTGCAGCCCCGCGATCTCGGCGAGCTTCGCGTTCCACTCGCCGGTGGTGTGCGTGCAGGCCGACGCGACGGCCATGCACCCCAAGAACCCGATCAGCCGTCGATTCACGTCGCCATCGCCTCCGAAATGCCCGCCTGCGGGCGCGGCGACGCTAAACAGAGCTCCGGGAAATTGTCAAAAGAAACCCCCCCATATAGGAGGGAACGTACTTCGCCATGCAGGGCCATGCTTGACACCAGCCCAAGCGACGATACATTACCTAACAGTCATCCTCATGACGGGAGGTAGTTCCATGGCAACTGCGAAGAAGAAGGCGGCCCCCAAGGCCAAGAAGCCGGCGGCGAAGAAGCCGGCGGCGAAGAAGGCTGCTGCGAAGCCGGCCGCTAAGAAGGCTGCTGCGAAGCCGGCCGCCAAGAAGGCCGCCGCCAAGAAGCCGGCCGCCAAGAAGGCCGCCCCGAAGAAGGCCGCCGCCAAGAAGCCGGCCGCCAAGAAGGCCGCTGCCAAGCCGGCCGCCAAGAAGGCCGCTGCCAAGAAGCCGGCCGCCAAGAAGCCGGCCGCCAAGAAGGCGCCCGCCAAGAAGGCGCCCGCCAAGAAGGCGGCCGCTCCGGTCGTCGCCGCCGCTCCGGCGGGTGACGAGAGCGAGGAGTAGCCTCCTCGGAATCCGCAGCCACGTGGTTGCGGGTGGTCGAAGGCGCGCGTGGACCAGGTCCATGTCGCGCCTTCGGCTCATTTGGGGGGCGGAGCGTCGGTACCCGTCTCATCGCCCCGCGGGGCGCCCGCCCTTGCGCGGATCGCTCGCGGCGAGAATGACGCGGTCGCGTCCGGTTCCGTCGATCCAGAGAGCCTGGGCAACGCCGAGCGGCAGCGGCGCCGTGATCGGGACGTGCCCCCGGCGGCGCAGGCCTTCGCGCACATCGTCGGCGACGTCGGCGTCGACCTGGAGCTCGTTGGGCGTTCCCTGGTGGTGAACCCGGGGGGCGCTCACGGCAGACTCCGGGTCCATGTGGTGCACGAGGAGGTTGAGCAGCACCTGCGCCGTGGCCGTGGCGATGCGGGGGCCGCCGGCCGCACCGACGCACCCCACGGGCCTGCCGCCGCGGAGGACCACCGACGGGCTCATCGACGACACCGGCCGGCGTCCCGGTGCCAGGGCGTTCGGGCGGCTCGCGCCGAGGCCGTAGGAGCTCCCGCCGCCGAGGCTGAAATCGTCGATCTCGTCGTTGAGCAGCACGTCCATCGACGGGATGGCCACGCTGGCGCCGAAGGGTCCGTTGACCGTGGTGGTCAGTGACACGACGGTTCCCTCGCGATCCACGACGCAGAGGTGCGTGGTGCCACGGTCCCGCGCGGGCTCGTCGACGGTGATCGGAGCGCTGTGCTCGGCGTCGAAGCGGGCGGCGCGACGTGCGAGGCGGGCGGGGTCGAGGAGCCGGGCGACGTCCACGGCCTCGGGGTTCGCGGGGTCGCCGACGTAGCGGGCGCGATCGTCGAAGGCCGCGCGGAACGACTCCGCCAGGCGATGGAAATACCCGCTGGATCCAGGCGCTTCGACGGCGGTCGCGGGGTACGCGCCGAGGGTCTCGGCGACGAGGATCCCCCCGGCGCTCGGGGGAGGGGCCGTGACGATCTCGTCGCCGCGAAAGGGCACCC
>CAIMWA010000409.1 GCA_903845045.1 uncultured delta proteobacterium
GCACGTCGCGCTTGTCCGAGGCCATCATCGCGAAGAGGTTCTTCATCTTGAAGACGCCCTGCGACGCCTCCATGAGCAACGCGCCGGTGGCCTCCCAGCTCCCGTTGAACTTCGCGAGGACGTCGTACAGGCGCTGCAGCTCGCTCTCGCCCCAGCCACGGAGCTGCACCCGGCGGCGCAGCGTCGTGAGCGACCCCTCGAAGCGCACGATGCGCGACGCGTGCACGATGGCGTTCGCCGCGGCCCCGCCGGCGGCGTAGCGGATCAACTGGAACGTCTCGGGGTCGCCGTAGTTCGGCGCGAGCTTGTCGCTGATGAAGGTGAGCGGCACGAGGTCCCGGTGGTCGAGCGTGACCAGGAACCGGATCGACCGGATGCGCGCCGTGTCGAGCGGCATCATCGGGTCCTGCCCGTCGTCGGCACCGACGAACACTGCGCCCCCGCCGAAGACCCGCGCCCAGGTCCAGGCGCCAGCCAGGCGCTCGTCGGTGCGCCACCGGCGGTGCATGTCGGCGATGGCGGTCTCCATCGCGGCGTCGCCGCAGCGGATGACGTAGCCCTGGCGGATCGCCTCCTCGGGGACGACGCGGCAGATGCGGTTGGCGTACGGGTCGCCGATGAAGAGCGCCTCGAGCTCCGGTGGATAGGGCAAGCAATGGGTCCAGCAAATTCGAAAGTTTACAGAATCTCCAGAGTACGCAGCACGTCGGCCCGCTGACGCGCGTCATGTCCCCCTCGGAAGCCCTCGACGGGCGCCACGCTGACCGATTCCAACGCCCGCCGCAGCGCTGTCGGCCCCCCTCGAACGCAGCGCTGCCGTCCTCGCCGAACACCACGCTCGGACGGTACCCCCACCGCACCCCGCACGTCACGCCCAGGGACCGTCGCGCGACCGCCTCATGCGCGGCAACTCGGTCGGGACCCGGAGGTGCTCGAGGATCTTGACGATGGCCGTGCGGTCCTCGATCGCGGCGATCATGCGCATGCGTCCGTCGCAGGCCGGACAGCGCAGAACGTCGATTCCCCACACGCGCCGAAGGAGCGTCGCCCAGTCGATGCGCTGCGACGTCGGCTTCGCGGGCCTCGCCGCTTCGATGCGCGTGTTCGCGGGCGCTGCCGGTGCCGCGGGCCACGGCACCACCGCGACGCGCCACGGCGAGTGCGGCGCGAAGACGCCGTGGTAGCGCACGAGGGGATGCCGCGGCGGAGGCACGAGCGCCGCGAGCCGCGCGATGAACTCGACGGGGGTCATGATGCGGTGGGTCTTCGCGGCGCTGCGCGGCGACTTCACCCGGTACGCGACGTTGCCGTCGGGCAGCACGCTCACGCGCCCCGTCGCAACGGGCGGACGGCCCATGTACCGGCAAATGCGCTCGAGCCCGACCCGATCGCTCGCCTCGACGCGAACGCCGGCGTGAACGTTGAACCCGCCGAACTCCGCGACGAGTGCTCGCGCCGCACCGCGCGCCGTCTCCGAACCCGCGTCGTCGGCGTCGTCGAGGCGTCCATCGTCCCGTACGCGTCCGAAGGTCCCGGCGCCGGTGGCGGTGCGCCGCAGCGCTTCCATGGTGTCGTCGGAAGTATCGGAGCGTTCGCCGACGCGGCGCGCCTCGAGGGTCGCCAGCAGGCGGGCGTGCACCCCCTCGAGCACCACGCGAAGCTCGCCCCGCGTTGGCGCGGGGATCTCGACGAAGCGCGGCGAAGCGCCGTCATCGGTGCAGTGGAAGACGCCATCGACGACGAGCACATGAAGGTGCGGGTTGAGCAACAGTCTCTCCCAATACCCATCGTTTGACGGTCGTCGTTCACTACCCGTTCCACCCTCTGACCGGTCGCACGCTCGAGGTCGTCGCGGGTGCGCGCCGACCCGATGGAGCGGTGACTGTCCGGGGCAACGACGGGGTCGACCTGAGGATTCCTTCGTGGATGCTGCAGCCACCAGCGGCCGCGATGGCGATCTCGGCGGATGCGACGGTCGATGCTGCGACGCTTCGCGCGCTCGTTACGCTCGCGGCGCATTGTCGCGCCGCAGTGGGCGAACAGCAGCGGGGCAGCGGTCCGCTCGCGCCTCGGCGCGCGAAAGGCGGAGTGCGAGGTGGAACAGATGACGCTGGCGATCGTGAACGAGCGGGGC
>CAIMWA010000410.1 GCA_903845045.1 uncultured delta proteobacterium
CTTGTGCGCGATCGGTGGTGCGGCAGATGCCTCGGCGCAGTCCGTCGTGCCGCGCGTGCGCCTCGAGTACGTTCGCGGCAGCGGCGCCGAGCGTTGTCCCGATGCGTCGCGTCTGCGTGATGCGGTCGCCGCGCAGCTCGGGCGCCCGGCCTTCGCGGAGAGCGGGAGCGCCGTCGTGAACGCCGTGGTCGCGCGCGCCGAGGGTCGTTGGATCGCGTCGCTCACCGCGCGGGACCCCGATGGAAACATCGTGGGAACCAGGGAGCTGCGCGTGCCCTCGGCGGACTGTCGCGACGTGACCGACGCCCTTGCGTTCGCGCTGGGTCTTGCAGTGGAGTCGCTCGCACGGAGGCTCGTCGCACCGTCGGTCCCGGTGCCGCCGGCGGTCGCTCCGGAACCTCCGGCGGCGGTGCCTGCGCCGACGCGGCAGGTGCTCCCGCTGGCTGTCCCGATGGCGCCCCCAGCGGCCGTCGCCACGCCTCGCTCTCGACCACGGTGGCAGGTCGGCGTCGGGGTCGAAGGCGCGGCGGTGGCTGGCGTGGTTCCCGGGGTGAGCGCGGGGTTCGCCGTCGCCGTCGAGGCGCGGCGGGCCGCGTGGGGCGCCGAGTTCACGGCTGGCTACGTCGTACCCGGGACGGCGTCGGGGAGCCTCGCGGGCTCTGCCGCCACCGTCGATGCGCTCCGCGCGAGCGTCGCGCCTTGCGTGTGGATCTCGGTGCTTCGGCTGTGCGTTCCGTGCACCGTCGCGCGGGTCGCGGGGCACGGCAGCGGCGTGGCGAATCCCGCGGACGACGCCGTACCCGCCGTGCATCTCGGGCTTCGCGCGGACGTGACGTTGGGAAGCTTCGGCGGCGTGTCGATCCGCGTCGCGGGCGGTGCGTCGGCGGCGCTCGTGCGCGCTGGATTCCGGCTCGGTGGACAGACCGCCTGGACGGAGAGTCTCGTGGAGGGATGGGGAGGGGTTGCAGTGAGGTACACGTTTCGATGACGGCGATGGCGCGGTGCCATGGCTGATCCTTCAACCTTCTGGCCGTCCGTGGAGCGGTTCGTGGGATGGCTGCACGTGTTGCTGCGCCGCCTCGGAGTGCGCGAGCGGGACGTGCCGGACGTGGTGCAGCGGGTGTTGCTCACGGTGCACCTGCACTGGCAGGAGTACGATCCGGCGCGTCCGTTGCAGCCGTGGCTCCGCGTCTTCGCGCAGCGGGCGGCGTCGGACCATCGCAAGCTGAGCGAAGTGCGGCACGAGGACGTCACCGAGGACGGGTGTGTGACGATGAGCCTCGAGGACCCGGCGCCGCGGGCGGACGTGGCGATGGAGGCCGAGGAGCGACGCGCGCTGCTCCACGAGGCGCTGGATGAACTCGACTTCGAGCGCCGATCGGTGCTCGTATGGGTGGAGTTCGAGGGACTTCCGGTGCCCGAAATCGCGGCGATGCTCGACGTCCCGGTCCCGACGGTGCACTCGCGGCTCCGGCTCGCGCGGGAGGACGTCACGCGCGCGGTGCGCCGCCTCGTGGCACGGAAGGGACAGCGATGAGCCGCGACGACGAGCCGCTGCCGCCGGACGTCCAGTCGTTCTTCGACGCCGAGCGGGCGCGTCCGCCGGTGCCCGCGGAGGAGGTGCGCGCCGTGCGCGAGGCCACGGAGAC
>CAIMWA010000411.1 GCA_903845045.1 uncultured delta proteobacterium
GGCGGCGGCGCCGAATCCGAGACCTCGGTCACGTCCTGGGCGAAGCCATCGTCGACGGCGCTCGCGGGGATCTCGGCATCCATCTCGAAGTCCATGGACGGACGCGACGACGGAACGGACGGACGCGGACCATCGGCCGTCGGAAGCTTCGGGGCGGCCAGCGCCTGGTCCGGGATCGGGGGTGGGGGCACCGAACGGCGCGGCGCGGGGTCGCTCACCGGCGTTCCCTCCGGCGCGAGCGGGATGTCGAAGCCCTCGAGGTCCGACATCGCGAAGAGGTCGCTCTCGGCGCTGCGCGTGCGCGACGCGCTCATCGGCGGGGCCGGGGGGAACATCGGAGCGGGCGCCGGTTCCACGGCCGCCGGAGGCTCCGCGGGCGCGATCTCACGCGGCTTCGGCGAGGCGTCGGGAAGCGGCCCGGGCAGCGGCGTGCCCTTGCCAGCGCCACGTTCCGCCTCGGGACCGACGCGCTCGGTGCCGGGTAGGTGGATGCGCGGCACGTCGACGCGCTGCGTGGACATCTGCACGCGTCCACCGACGGTCTTCGTACGAGACACGATCACCGGTCCGGAGAACGGCCCCGAAGGCTCCAGCGGCGTCGCAAGGAGCGACACCGGCGGCAGCGGCTCGTCTTCCGTCGGCGTCGGCGGAGCGACGGGAACCGCCCGCACCACAGGGACCGCCGGTCCCGGCGCGACCGGCGTCGGCAGCGTCGTCGGCGGCGCCGCGGCCGACACGACGGGCGTCGGCGACGGCGGGGTCGGGCGTCGGAGGATGCTCGCGCCCGTCGGAGGCGTCACCACCGGCGCCGATCCATCGGGACGACGCGCTGGACGGACCGCCCCGCCCGGTCGCGGGGCCCCCGGGGTCGGCGATGCGACGGGAGCTCCGCCAGCCACCGGCGTTCCCGCGATGGCCGCAGGCGCGCCGATGCCGAGGATCGTCGCCTTCATCACGTTCAGCTCGCCGCTGGTCAGCACGTTCACGCCGGCGATGGGCGTCCCGGCCGCCGGCTCGGTGCGCGGCATGGCCGACGGAGTTCTCCGGGGAATGGGCTGGCCGGCGCTCGCGACGAGGGCCTCGGCGAGCGCCCCTGCTGACGGAAAACCCTTCGAGGCGTCGGCGGACCACGCCCGCGCCAGCACGGCGTCGAGGGCGGCGGGGATCGACGCCCGCACGGCGCTCGCCGAGGGGCGCGCTCCGCGAAGGATCGAGGCCGACAGGCTCGCCTCCGTGGCGCCCTGGAAGGCCACGCGGCCGGTGAGGACTTCGAAGGCCAGCGACGCGAGCGCGAAGACGTCTCCGCGTGGCGACGGGCGCTGGAGGAGCTCGTCGGGCGACAGGTACTGACGGGCCTGGAGCGGCACGCGGGCGTTCAAGAGACCGGCGTCGACGAGGGCCTGCGCGAGCCCGCACTCCTCGACGCGCACGTCGGGCTCGGCCCCCACGAGCGTGACCGTGTCCGGCGACAGCCGCCGGTGCAGGACCGGCGGAGTGAGGCGATGCAGTGCGTCGAGCACGCGGCCCACCGCACGCACCACGCGAACGCCGTCGCCGGGCTCGAAGGGGCCCGAGGCGTCGAGGCGCTGACGCAGCGACACGGCGCCCTCGCCCGCTTGCGCGGTCACCACCAGCAGACCCACCGGGTCGTCGATGACGTCGACGAGGGTCGGGATCGCAGGCAGGCGTAGATCCTGGATGCGTTCCAGCTCGGTGCGAACGGACTTGAGCGCGTTGGCGGAGGCGACCAGCGAGAACCGCCGGACCTCGAAGCGCTCGCGTCCCCCGCCTTCGCGGCGGGCGAGGTACACCTCGGTGTTCACGCCGTTGCGAAGGTGGCGCTCGATGACGTAGTGGCCGCCGACCGCCGTGCCTGCTGCGAGGGACTGATTGCTCGTCGAGGCCATCTTCCGCGGAAGTATCGTCGTCCTGGGACGCCGACGCCAGAAGTGGACTCACTCCGCGGCGAGGCGAGCTCGGAGCGCGGGCAACAAGGCCTCGAGGGCGCGTCCGCGATGGGACCGAGCGTTCTTCTCGTCCGACGGGAGCTCCGCCATCGTGCGGGTGTCTCCGTCGGGCACGAACACCGGGTCGTAGCCGAAGCCGAGCTCGCCCCGCGGCGCGTGAACGATGCGTCCCGGGCACTCCCCGCGGGCTTCGGCGAGCACCTCGCCGTCCGCCGCGACGAGCACCAGGACACAGACGAAGCGCGCCGATCGCCCACCTTCGGGCACCGCAGCGAGGCGCTCGAGGAGCAGCGCGCGGTTGGCCGAGTCATCCCCGTGCCGCCCCGCGTACCGCGCCGAGTTCACGCCCGGGGCGCCGTCGAGCGCGTCGACGCAGAGGCCCGAGTCGTCGGCGAGGCACCACACTCCGGCCCGTCGCGCGGCCTCGGTGGCCTTCTGGCGCGCGTTGTCCTCGAAGGTCTCGCCCGTCTCGGGAAGGTCCCCGACGCCGACGTCGGCGAGGCCGAGCACCGCGACGCCGGGCAGCAGCGCCGCGAACTCCGCGAGCTTGCCCCGGTTGCCCGTGGCGACGAGCAGCCGGCGCGTCATGGCGTGGGCACCGGGTCGCCGCGCTCCTGCAGGCCTCGCAGCAGCACGCCCTCGACGGTCGCCGGGAGCCGCATCGCGCGCACCGCCGCGGCACTGTCCGGCTGCGGTCCGGGCATGCACCGGCACGTACGCATGTACTGCCGACCCACGAGCCGCGCGAGGTTGACCATCTCGGCCTCCACCGCAGGATCGGGCCGACGCCCGCGCCGCGATCGCCGGGCCGCCGCGGGGTTCAGCGCCTCGACGGCCTGGATGCGCGCGCTCGCGTAGGCATCGCCGCGGAGCAGGCGCTCCATGTTCTCCTCGGAGCCGAGCACGCGGTCGAGGGACGACAGGCACGCGCGGACGTCGCGCGCCCCGCCCAGCCAGGAACCCAGCTCGAACGGAGCCGCCGGTGCGATGCAGAATTGCCCGTCGGCGCGGCGCATCGCGTGGAGCGCGGTGGTCACGTCCTCGAGCGTGCGCACGTCGTTCTCGGCGAGCGCGTGCCCGGCTGCCACCATGCGGCGCCGGCACGCCGCGTAGGCGCGCTCGGCCCCGCCGATGTCGTCGAACTGCGCGGCGCGCAGCGTCTCGTCACACGGATCACGAGGTCGCCGGGGCTCCGGCGGCAGCGGCTGCACCGGCGTCGACGCGCCGTTGCGCATCGGCGGACTGCGCGCTCCGGGGCCGGCCACCGGGGGCCTCGATGCCGGGTTGACGCGCGGCGGGGTCACACCGGCGTCCCCGACGGGCCTGCGAGGCACCGAGGCATCGCCCGGGGTTCCCGCGTCGGCCCGGGACGGTCGCGCGCCAGCGTCCCGCGGCGACGGCGCGACGGAGGCATCGGGGTGCTCCTGGGCGGCGGCGGCCCGCGCGAGCCCCAGCGCCAGGAGAGCCCACAGCACTCTTCGCGAAGCGCTCATCGTCGCCGAGGGGAGTAGCGCGGCACGCGCACGGTGTGCAACGCGTCGCGGTGTCACGCCGTCCGAAGAAGCGTCGAGACGTCGACGCCGGCGCGTAGGAGCGCCCCGCGCTGCGCCGTCACCAGCGAAGCGACCCCCTGCAGCGCCACGTCGACGATGTCGTCAACCCGCGCCCGGGGGACCGGTGCTCCCTCGGCGGTGCACTGCAATTCGACGATCTCGCCAGCGTGCGTCGCGACGACGTTGGCGTCCATCTCCGCGTCACGGTCCTCTTCGTAGCAGAGGTCGAGCAGCGTCTCGCCGCGTACGAGGCCGGCGCTCACGGCGGCGACCATCGACACGAGCGGCGGGCGCTGCACGAGGCCGCGCCGGCGCAGACCGTCGAGCGCGATGGCCAGCGCAACCATGGAGCCCGTGATGCTCGCCGTCCGCGTGCCACCGTCGGCCTCGAGCACGTCGCAGTCCAGCGTGATCGTTCGCTCGCCAAGCGCGGCCTCGTCCACCGAGGACCGCAGCGCCCGCCCGATGAGCCGCGCGATCTCCTGCGAGCGCCCCGAGAGCGGCCGTCCGTTGAAGCCGTCTCGCGACTGACGACGCGGACCGGTGCGCGGGTGCATCAGATACTCGGCGGTGACCCAACCGCGGCCCTTGCCGCGCAGAAAGTCCTTCACGCCCTCGTCGACGCTCGCCACGCACAGAACGACGGTGTTGCCCGCGCGCACGAGCGCGCTGCCGTCTCCCTGCCGCTTCCATCCGGTCTCCAGCGTCAGGGGCCGAAGTGCGTCGTGGGCCCTCGCATCGCTACGCATCGATCGCTCCTTCGCCGTCGGCGGTGGGCAGCCATAGCACGAAGCACGCGCCGCCACCGTCCACCGCCGCCGCCCGCTGCGCCCACAGCGCGCCGCCGTGCGCGGTGGCGATCTCGCGGGTGAGCGTCAGACCCAGCCCGGACCCTCGGGCCTTCGTCGTGAAGAACAGCTCGAAGAGGTGCTCCGTCGCCTCGGGCGTGAGCCCCGGCCCCGCGTCGCTCACGCACACCGCGGCGCCGCGCCGTCCCTCGAACTCCCGAGCCTCGACGCGCACCACGAGGCGGGGCGTCGCGCACGACGACGACTCCATCGCCTCGCGCGCGTTTCGAAAGAGGTTGAGCAACGCCTGCCGAAGCTGCGACTCGTCGGCGCGCACCGCTGGCACGCCGGCCTGCTCCTCGCGGACCACCGCCACGCCCGCGACCGCCATCTCCTGCGCGACGAAGACCAGCGTGTCGGCCACGAGTCCCGCGAGGTCCTCGCGCTGCAGCCGGGGCGACGGCAGCCGGGCGACGCGCAGGTACTCCTCGGTGAGGTTCGCGAGCCGGTCGATCTCGCGCTGGATCGAGTGCACCAGGCGCCGCGCCTCGCTCCCGGGCTCGCCCATGGCGTCGAGCTCGTCGCCCAGCATCTCGGCGTTCAGCGCCATGGAAGAGAGCGGGTTCCGCACCTCGTGGGTGACGTGCGCGGCCATGCGTCCCACGGCCGCCAGGCGTTCGGCGCGCAGCCGCTTCTCGTTCGCGTCGTGGAGCGCGGCGTCGCGGGCTCCCACGGCGCCGACCATGCGCTCGAACTCCTGCGCGAGCTCGCCGATCTCGTCCTCGGCGGCGGGCACGCTGACGGTGCCGAGGTCGCCGCGAGCCACCGCCTGCGCGCGATCGCGGAGCCGCGCGAGCGGATCGAGAACGCGCCGCGCGCGAATGGTCGTCAGCACGCCGAGGAGCACGGCCACGGCCGTCGCGAAGAGCGTCAATCGCAGCGTCTGCCGCCGTTCGCGCTCGGACCCGTCGCTGAGCACCTGCACGCGCCCTTGCAGCGCGCGGATGGTGCGCGAGAGCCGCTCCTCGCTGCCCTCCTCGAGGTGCACGAGGTCGTCCTTCATCGTCGCCGCTGCGGCCGCGTCACCCCGCGCGAGCGTCGCCAGCAGCGCGTCGAAGCGCGGCTCGTCGTCAGCGAAGGTCCGATCGATGGCGAGCAGCGTTCGGTCGGTCTGCTCGAGCAGCCGCCGGTCCTCGACGCCCTCGGCCCGCGCGAGGCTGCGCCGCACCACCTGCCGCGCCGCCGCCAACCGCCCCCGGCGCGAGCGACGCGTCGACGTGATCCACGCCTGCGACGCCTCGCGGTCACGCTCGTCGACGAGCCGATCGAGGAGCGCGGTGAGCAGGCCGGCGTTGACGCGCACGTCGCCGAGCTTCGCCGTGAGCTGCAGGTAGCCCTCGTTCGCGAGGCGGAGCTCTTGCACCGCGCGCTGCTGGCGCTGCAACGACCAGCCCGCCACGGCGGTGAAGGCGGCGATGAGCACGGCGAAGCCGCCCACCACCTGCGTTCGTACGCTTCGCGTGGGACGGCTCATCGCGACGGGGCGCGCGCCCTCACGGCCCCACGGTCACGACGCCGGCGGTGGTCGCCCGCGCGAACGCGTCGACGAGGCCCGGCACCGGGTTGCGCGTCCCGTCGTCGGCGCCGGTGATCGCGTCGAGGTGCGACATGCCCGGAACGAACACCGCATGAAACGCTGCTTCGACGGTGCGGGCTGCGCCGGCGTTGGGGAGGTCCGACCCCACCGGCGCGAGGCGCGCGCGCATGCCGTCGAAGGCGGAGGTGCCGCCGGTCAGCGCGGCGCTCACTGCAAGCACCGGCACGTCGACGTCGGCGTCGTGCGTCACGCGCAGCCCCTCGCGCACCTGCCACGCGTCGGACGTGATGCGAAGGCCCCCGACGGCGGCTGCGTCGAGGGTGATGCGCGACGGGAAGTACCACTCGCTGAAGTTCGTCGGCGACGTGGACCACGATCCTGCGGCGCCCGCGATGGTGCTGAATTCCGGGGGGGTGCTCGCGGGGGCGTCGGTCCACGCGAAGGTGGTGGTGCCGTTGGCCGGGACGACGAGCTGCTCGCCCGCCATGAACGCGTTCGCCGCCATGCGCACCGGCCCGACCGGCTGCCCGAGGGACATGCGCGCGAAGGCCAGCGGGCACGATCGGTCGTCGAAGCTGAAGCCCATGGCCGCTGCGTTGCTCATCGGCGGCACCGCCGTCACGCCGAGCAGCAGCCGCAGCACGCGATCGCGCACGGGGTCGGCGACGACGGCGTCGGGGTGCAGCGCGGCGCGGCGTCCGACGATCTCGGAGATCGCGAGGGCCTGCACGCCCAGGATCGGGAGCGCCGTGAAGAACGGCCCCGCGCGGCGCGTGTCGTCGACGCCCGCCGCCGGGCCGAAGGCGCTCGTGAAGCCGGTGTGCCACGCCGCCTCGGTGGACGGCGTTCCGTTGGCGACGCCGTCGAGGACGCCGAGCGCTGCGACGCTTCGATAGCCGGGCGTTCCGTCGAAGTCCCACGCGGCGTAGGCCTCGACGATGGTGGCCCCGAGGGAGTGTCCGATGAGCACCACGTGGTGCCGCGAGTCCGGCACGCGCGTCACGACGGCGCGCAGGTCGGCCACCGTCGACGCGAGGCCCCACTCGCTCATGTACGAGATCGACGGGTCCGTCGCCGAGAGGTAGCCCCCGAAGGACGCACCGCCGACGGTGACCGAGTGGTCGTAGTAGTAGCCCGCCGCGACCTCGGGATCGCCGAGCGCGTCGGCGGCGTCCATGCCGCGGAGGTCTTCGAGGAGGTTCGAGCGACGGTCGATGGCCCACACCTCCACCGGCGCGTGCGCCGCGACGGAGCGCCGGACCAGCGCGCGCGAGCGGATCGAAGGACCCGGCGCCGCCGAGGAAGCCCGGCATCGCGATGACCACGGCCTGCACCTGCGCGGCCGGCGTGACGTCGCTTCGATAGCGCAGCACCGGTACGCGGTTGAGCATCGCCGGCGTCGCGACGGACGTCGTGGGGTTCGCTGGCGGCGCCGGGGCGTCGACGAAGAACCGCTCGCGGCGCACGCCGGTCTCGACGAGCACCGATGCCACCGGAGCGCGCGCGGGCACGTCGCGAACGCCGGGGTCCACGGCGGCCTCCGTCGACGAGACGTCTGCGGCAACGCTCGCGTCGGAGTTCGCGGCATCGCGCGACGCGTCGAGTCCCACGGAGCCCGCGTCGGCCGCCGCCGTCGTCGCACCGTCGGAGCAGCCCGCCGCACCCAAGACCCCGAGCAACGCCCCGCCTACCCAGCTTCGCATGGGCGGCAGTCTGCCGACCCTCGCGTCGGATCGGAAGGCCCTCGCCGGCCGCTTCGCCCGACCTGCTACAGTCCGCGCCGAGCGAGGCCCCCGAACCCGTGTTGCGGATGCTGTTTCGAGAGGCCCTGTACACCCTCGCGTCGCTCGCGCTGGTGTCGGCCGTCGCGTTCGCGCTGCTCGATCGCGTAGGCGACGGCGACTGGGAGGGCACCGCTGCATACGCGCACCTCTTCGGCTTCGACCGCGCGCACGCCATCGGGGCGGACCTTCCGCTGTTCTGGAACCCGCGGGTGCTCGACGCGCGCCGCCGCACCGCGCGGGACCTCGCCGCGCTCGGCGACACACGATCTCGCCGCGCCGCCCGCGCCCGCCTCGAACACCGGGGGAGCGCCGCGCTGCCGACGATTCTCGGGAGCATCGACGACCTGCCCATCGACGTGCGCGCGGAGGCGCTCTCCATCATCGCGCCGTGGTCCGAGGCCCTCGGCTCCGGCGAACGCGCCCCGGACCCGATGGCGGGCGCCTCCATCACCGCAGCGCACCGCTGGTGGGACCAATTCCAGTCCGCGCGGGAGCTCGACTTTCGCTCGAGCTACGCGACGCGGCAGGCGCAGCGCGTAGGCGCCCGCGACCGCACCAACGCCTTCGGCCGCCTGCAGCACCTCGGCACCTTCGCGCTGCCGGGCATCGCCAACGTACTCGCGGCGTCCAACGACGACGGCGAACGGGCGCGCCTCACGGGGCTGCTCGCGTCTCTCACGGGCGTTCCGCTGCGCGTCGAGGCCGACGCCGCGCCGTCGGAGATCCAGCGAGTGACCCGCGCATGGCGGGCGTTCTGGTTCGCCGAGCGGCTGGAGTACGAGACCTACACCGACGAGCACCTCGTGTCGGCGCACGTGCTCGAGACGCGTTGGGGCCGCTGGCTCGAGCGCGCGCTCCGCGGCCGCCTCGGGTACTGCCACCAGACGCATCGCCCGGTGCTCCTCGAGCTTCGTGCGCGGCTCCCGGTGAGCACGCTCTCGTCGGGGCTCGGCGGCCTCGTCGGCACCGCCATCGCCATCGCCTTCGGCGGTGGACCTGCGCTCCGGCGTCGGCGGCTCCGCACCAAGCTCCTCGACCTGCTCGGCGCGCTGCTGCCCGGCCTGGCGGCGCTGGGCGTCGCATGGGTGGCGCTGCTGCGCCTGTGCGCCCCGACGCTGACCCTGCGCGGCGACCTCGCGCACGTGCTCGGCGGAGGTCAGTGGCTTCCGCTCCTGTGCAGCGCCGCCGTCATCGCTGCGGCCGGCGGGGCGTGGCTCGAGCGCCCGAAGGCTGCGGTCACGACCCAGCTCGTGCGCCTCGAGGCCGAGAGCTGGATCGCCGATCGGCTCCGTCCCGGCGTGCGCGAGGTGCTTCGCCATGGGGCGCGCATCGGCATCGCGTCGCTGCTGGCGCCGCTCGGCTTCGCAGGGCCCGTCGTGCTGCTGGGCTCGACGCTCGTCGAGGCGCCGCTGGGGTTGAACGGCATGGGCGCGCTGACGCTCGGGGCGATGCCGGCGCGCGACGCTCCTTGGCTCCTCGCCGCGGTGCTCACGATGGTGCCTCTGCTGCTCGGGCGCCGATGGGCGCGGGGGCTCCTCGTTCGCGTGCTGGTTGCGCCGGCCCCCGTCGGGCGGGCACAGTCCGCGGCGTCGTGAGCCCTCCGCGCATCGCCCTCTTCGTCCTTTGCGCCGTCGTCCCTGCGATCGCGTACCGCCTCGGCGGCGCCTCGCTCTGGTACGTGTTCGCGGCGGGCTACGGCGCGGCCGCGGCGCTCTCGCTCTTCGCCCTCGCCCAGGACGGTCAGCTCCGCGCCGCGCTGCTGCCGCGGGCGGGCGATGCCACGGTGGCGCTGGTGCCGGCGATGGCGCTCTTCGCGGCGGTGACCCTCGGCGTCACGAAGGTGCTCGCGCCCATCCCGCTGCTGCGCGTGTGCGGAGCCGACGGAGCCCTCATCGGCATCGCCCAGACGCACGGCTTCGGAGCGTTCACCGAGTGGCTCCGCGACCGCTCCTGCGCGGCCTTCGGGCACGGGTCGGCGATGCAGGGCACGGCACGCGCGGCCTTCGTGATCACCGTGGCGGGCTTCGAGGAGCTCGCGTGGCGCGCGGGCGTGCAGCAGGCCCTCGGCGAACGCCTCGGCTCGACGCGCGGATGGCTCGTCGCTTCGGTGCTCTACGCCGCGGCGTTCCTCGGAACCGGCAACGCGAGCCTCGCGCTGCTGGCGCTGCCGACGGGGCTCGCGTGGGGGGCGATGTACCGATTCCGCGGGCGCGTCGCCCCGGCGGTGGTGGCGCACATGGTCTTCTCGTGGGCGCTGCTCTGCAACAACGCGCCGTTCGTCGTGCGCGGCAGCCTCTGACGGCGCTATCCTCCTTGGGTGCGCCCAGCCCACGCGTTCTTGGCGCTCGCGCTCGCAGCCTGCGGGGGCAACGCGCGTCCGCCGTCCCTCGCCTCGGTCTTCGACGGCGCGGCGCCGGGCGACCTCGACGCGGGGCCGGCCGCGCGTGACGCGGTGCCGCTGCGCGAGATGCCCTCGTGCGGCGGGACCGCGGCGAGCCTCTCGCGGCGCCAGGTGACCGTCGTGCTCGTCATCGACCGGTCGGGCAGCATGATGGACCCGGGCACCGACGGGACGCCGAAGTGGAACGCGCTGCTCGCGACGCTCGGCGCCCTGCTCCCGCGCATCGAGGACGACGTGCAGCTCGGGCTCGAGATGTTCCCGAACCCGCAGAACCCCGCCATGATGACGACGTCGGAGGCCGTCGCGTGCGCGCTCCACGCGTCCATCGACGTGGCTCCGGCGTACCACAACGCGGCGACGATCCTGCGCGCGCTGCACGGGTGGCTGCCCTACGGACCCACGCCCACGGCCGCGGCCCTCGAGAGCGCCGGCACGTGGTTTCGCACCGCGCCGGACCGCTCCGGCGACCAGTACATCATCCTGGCCACGGACGGCGCGCCGAACTGCAACCCCGACCTTCCCGTCGCGGGATGTCGCTGCACGTCGCCGCCCGCGATGTGCCAGGCCTCGAACCCCTCCGGCGCCAGCGCCTGCCTCGACGACGTGCGCACCCTCGCCACGATTCGCGCGTCGCACCTCGCGGGCGTCGACACGTACGTGGTCGGGCTCTCCGGCGTCGAGGACTTCTCCGACGTGCTCGGCCGCATGGCGACCGAGGGCGGCCGGGCCCGCAGCACCACCCCTCCGTATTACGCGGCAGGGAGCGCGACGGAGCTCACGCGGGAGCTCACCTCGATCTCGTCTTCCATCGTCGACTGCCGCTTCGCGCTCCAGGCCGCGCCGCCAGACCCGACGCTCGTCGATGTGCGCCTCGACGGCGCGAGCCTCGTGCACGACGTCGGACACGTCGACGGCTGGGACTGGTTCGACGACACCCACGGCGCCATCGTCTTCTACGGGCGCACCTGCGACGAGATCACCGCCGCGACGGGCGGATCGCGGCTCGTCGCGGCGTTCGGATGCCCCGCGCCGGTTCCTCCCTGAGCGCGGCGGTCACTCCACCGCGACGGCGAAGTTCTGGCTCTCGGGCACGCAGTTCTCCGCCGAGCACACCGCGAAGCGAAGCCGTCCATGCACCACGGTGCGCGCGCCGGCGCGCTGGATCGCCGCGACGTAGCGCAGCGCTCGCTGCGTGAATTCGGCGGCGTCGGCGCGCCGCAGCGAGGCCTTGGGCGTGCTGCCGTCGCGCACGTCGAGCTCGAGGGCCACGGGGTACTGGTCGTTGACGTGAAAGTGTCCCTCGCCGTGGAGCTCGACCGTCAGGCTGGCCGGCGCGGCGGCATCGGCGCCGGGCGCGATGACGGCCGCGAGACGGTAGCTGGCCGTGGTGAACTCGGCGCGCGGACCGCTGGCCTCCGCTTGTGCGACGGGCTGCGCGGCGGGCTGTGCCGCAGGGTGCGCCGGCGGTTCGACCGCAGGCGGCGGAGGCGGTGGAGGCGGCGTGCGCTGGCACCCCGACGAAGCGGCGAGTGCGAGAACGACCAG
Source organism: uncultured delta proteobacterium (assembly GCA_903845045.1). Taxonomy (GTDB): domain Bacteria; phylum Myxococcota_A; class Polyangia; order Polyangiales; genus SCUS01. The sequence continues at coordinate 11,636 of CAIMWA010000411.1, forward strand.
TGCGAAACGGGACATCGGAGATCCTCCTCGTGGCTGCGCGGGTGGTAGCACGGCGCGCGGGGCCGTCGGTAGCGAGGCGCTGTCGACGGCCGTCGACACTCGGCGGTGGAGCGCGCTTCCCGTCCTCGGGTAGGCTGCGCGGCGCGGTGCATCTGCGATGAAGCGATCGGTCCCCATCGGCCGTTACCATCTCCTCGACCGGGTCGCCGGGGGCGGGATGGCCGACGTGTATCGCGCGAAGACCGTGGACCCCGACGGCACCGAGCGCCTCGTCGCGATGAAGCGCGTGCTCGAGCAGTACGCCGACGACCCGTCGTTCGTGCGCATGCTCATCGCCGAGTACCGCCTCTCGATGCTGCTGGTGCACCCGAACATCGCGCGCATCTACGAGCTGCTGCGCACGCAGGACGGCTACTTCATCGCGATGGAGTACGTCGACGGCAAGGACCTTCGCGCGACGATGTATCGCTCCGGCGAGCGCCGCCGGTCCTTCGATCCCGTCGACGCGGCGTACCTGATGGCCCGCGCCGTCGACGGGCTGCACCACGCGCACACCGCCGCGGCCGACGACGGGCAGCCGCTGCACCTCGTGCACCGCGACTTCTCGCCGTCGAACATCCTCGTGGCCTACGACGGCACGGTGAAGATCATCGACTTCGGCATCGCCAAGGCCGACGTCGACCGCGAGCGCACGGCCCAGGGGATCATCAAGGGCAAGGTTCGCTACATGTCGCCGGAGCAGGCCCAGGGCGACCCGCGGCTCACGGGGCAGTCCGACGTCTTCTCCGCAGGCAGCGTGCTCTACGAGCTGCTGTCGGGCGTGCCTGCGTTCTCGGCGCCGAGCGAGGTCGACCTGATCTACGCCGTGCGCCGCGCCGAGCCCGTGCCGCTCCCGGAGCTCGCGCCGCACGTGCCGGAGGCCCTCGCCGAGATCGTCGCGACGGCGATGGCTCGGCAGCGTCGCGACCGCTTCGCGTCGGCGGCGGCGTTTCGCGACGCGCTCGTGGGGTTCGTGCGCTCGACGGTGCCCGGCTACCGGCGCACCCGCCTCGCCAATTTCATGCGCTCGCTGTGGATGCGCGAGATCGACCTCGAGATCCGCACGCTGCTGGAGTTCGCGCTCAGCGAGGAGCCCGCGGCGGCCTCCGAGGATCTGCTCGCATCGGCGTCGGTGGCGCAGTCCGTGGCCGAGGTGTCGCGCGCCTTCGACCTCGCGATGGCGCCGGACGCTCCTGCGTCGCCCTCGTCGGGGTCTGCGGAGCCGCGGGAACCCTCGGTGGTGGCCGCCGACGACCTCTTCGCGAGCGAGCTAAACGGCCCTTCGTCGGACGGAGGATCGTGAGGTTCGCGGCGCTCCTCGCCCTCATCGCGGGGTGCGCCGGGCGCGAGCGGGTGCGCGTCGTCGAGCCTCCGCCGCCGGTGCCGACCGATGCCGCCGTGATCGACGGCACGCCCGCGCGGGTGGTCCTTTCGGCCGGCCTCGCTCGCTTCGGCGCTGCGTCCACGGAGGAGCACTTCGAGGAGCGGCCGCCGCGCGCCGCAAGGCTTCGCGCATTTCTCATGGACCGCGACGAGGTCCGCGCCGGCGAGTACCTGGGCTGCGTCGCGGCCGGGACGTGCGTGCCGCCGCGCTGCGACGTGGCCCCGGCGGAGCCCGTTCGCTGCGTCTCTTGGCGCGATGCGCGAGCGTACTGTGCGTGGCGTGGCGGAAGGCTCCCGACGGAGGCGGAGTGGCAGCGCGCCGCCGGCGGCCTCCTCGACGCGGAGCGCGCGTATCCATGGGGCGACACGGTGCCCGCGAGCGGCGCCGAGCCCGTCGACCGCACCCCCGAGGGCATCCGCGACCTCGGCGGATCGGTCGCCGAATGGACGGCGGATCCAGGCGATTTCTACCCTGCCGACGGCCCCTTCGACGCGGGTCTCGGGACCGATGGCGCCGGCGACGCGGTGATCGATCCGCGGCCGCGCACCGACGCCGGACTCTGGATCGTCGACGATCCGCGCGGCCCCGAGCGCTCGCCGTGGCGCGTGCTTCGCGGCGGCGACCGCGGACTTCCTGCGTCGCGGCGCACGGTCACGCTGCGACGGTTCCGAATGCCCGGCGACGCGCCGGCGTTCGCGGGAGTGCGCTGCGCCTACGACTCGTGATCGCCGCCGCCGGCGAGCCCGTACTCGTGCAGCTTGTACTGGATCTTGCGCGGCGAGACGCCGAGGATCTTCGCGGCCTTCGAGGTGCTTCCATGCACCGCGCGCAGCGTCTCGAGGATCGCGTGGCGCTCGAGGTCGGCGATGCTGCTGCCGGGGATCGGCGGGCGTCCGTCGGGGTCGCCGCCGTGGTGCGCGCCCATGGCAGCGGGAAGGTGCTCGGCCTCGATGCGCTCGCCACGACAGAGCACCACCGCTCGCTCGACGACGTGCTCGAGCTCGCGCACGTTGCCGGGCCATCCCCACGAGCCGAGCCGCGCGAGCGCTCCGTCGCTGAAGCCCGAGATGCGACGGCCGTTTTCCTGGGCGTACCGGCGGAGAAAGAAGCCCGCCAGCAACGGCACGTCGGAGCGCCGCTCGCGCAGCGGAGGCAGCTCGAGGCGGATCACGTTGAGGCGGTAGAAGAGGTCCTCGCGGAACTGTCCGGCGCGCACGCGCGACTCGAGGTCGGTGTTCGTCGCCGCGACGATGCGCACGTCGACCTTGAGCGTCTCGTTGCCACCGACGCGCTCGAACTCCCGCTCCTGCAGGAACCGAAGCAGCTTCACCTGCGTCGCCGCCGGAATCTCGCCGATCTCGTCGAGGAACAGGGTTCCGCCGTCGGCCTGCTTGAAGCGGCCCTCGCGGCGCGCGACGGCGCCGGTGAACGCTCCGCGCTCGTGGCCGAAGAGCTCGCTCTCGAGCAGCGACTCCGAGAGCGCCGCGCAGTTGAGCCGCACCAACGGATGCTGCGATCGCGTCGAAGCGCGGTGCAGTGCCGCCGCCACGAGCTCCTTGCCGGTGCCGCTCTCGCCGACGATGAGCACGCTCGATCGCGACGGGGCGACCTGCGTGACGGTCTCGAGCAGCGCGCGCATCGCAGCGTGCTCGCCGATGATGTGGCCGAAGGCGTTGCGCTCGCGGAGCCTCTCGCGCAGCAGGCTGGCCTCGGCCATGAGCCGCGCCTTCTCCATGGCGCGCTCGACCACCGCGAGCAGGCTGGCCGGGTCCAGCGGCTTCGTGAGGTAGTTGTCGGCGCCGCCCTTGATCGCCTCGACGGCGCTGTCGATGCTGCCGAAGGCGGTCATCACGACGAGCACCGTCGACGGCGACGCTGCCCTCGCCTCGCGGAGCAATCCGAGGCCGTCGAGCCCCGGCATCTTCAGGTCCGTCAAGATGAGATCGGGACCAAAGGAGCCGAGCTTGCCGAGGGCCTTGAAGCCGTCGGCGGCGGTCTCGGTCTCGTAGCCCTCTTCGCGAAGGATCTCCGACAGCGCGGCCCGGGCGTTGGCCTCGTCGTCCACGATCAGGATGCGTCCATGACTCTCGGCCATCACGGCGCGCACTCTATCCGAAGCCGGGCGTGCTAGCGTCGGAACTCCGCACGATGTCCGATGATCCGCATGCTCCGGACGAGCTCCCGCCCTCCTCCGGCACCGTCGATGAAGCGTCGCTGCTCCCCGTCGAACGCGACCGGCGGTTCTTGTTCCGCCTCGTCGCGCTGCTGCTCGTCGGGGCCATCGCCGCGTCGTTCGTGGGGCTGAAGCTGCGCTCCGCGGCCGGGTCCTGCGGGGCCACGCTGCTGCGCCCCGGCGGCACCGTGATCCCTCCGCCACGCGGGGCGCGTTGACCGGGCGCGCACCCGTGGTGTTCCCTGTCGAAGCCGCCCCATGAGCTGGTTGCGCGACGCGGTGGTCCCGCAAGAATTGCACGGCGCGCCGCCGTCACTGTGGGTCCGTCATCCGTCCGTCGTGCTGCGAGCGACGTTGCTCCTGGCGTTCCTCGACCTGACGGTGACGTGCCGGCACCTGCGGACGCACCCCGACGCCCCGGACTTCGGCCCGGTGGCGCCTCCGGTGGTGCCCTCGCGGCTCGGCCTCCCGCAGGCCGCGCTGCACCCGGTGCCGACGTCGGCAGATCCCGGCGAGGGACGCATCTCGCTCGCCGACGCGCTCGAAGGCGTCGCGTGCCCCGCGGCTCCGGTGGCGGTCATCGAGACCTCCATGGGCACGCTCCGCTGCGACCTGTGGCCCGACCGCGCGCCCACGTCGGTGGCATGGTTCGCGGCGCTGGCCCGTGGACGCCGCGATTTCTGGGACCCGCTCGAAGGCGCCTGGACCCGCGCTCCGTTCTACGACGGCACGGTGTTTCACGTCGCGCGCTCGGGGCGTTGGATCCAGGGCGGCGACCGGCTGCGCACCGGCGACGGAGCGTTCGGGTTCTCCTTCGCCGACGAGAACACCTCGCCGCACGACCGCGCGGGCCTGCTCTGCATGGGAAGCGCCGGTCCCAACGACAACCGCGGCCAATTCGCGATCCTGGTAGAGCCGCGGCCGAGCCTCGACGGGCGCTACCCGATCTTCGGACGCTGCGGCCCGACGGCGCTCGTCGACGCGATCTCCGAGGTGCCGGTGACGGCCGAGCGGCCGCGCGTTCCGGTCTTCGTGCGCTCGGTGCGCATCGGCTGCCGCGAGGGGGCGTCGTGACGGCGCCGCGCATCGCCGTGATCGTTCCGTGTCTCGACGAGGCGCTCACCGTCGCCAAGGTCGTCGCGGACTTTCGCGCGGCGCTGCCCGAGGCCGAGGTCTTCGTCTACGACAACGGCTCGACGGACGGCACCGCGACGCTCGCGCGCGAGGCGGGCGCGACGGTGCGCACCGAGAAGCGCAAGGGCAAGGGCTTCGTCGTGGCGCGCATGCTCGACGAGGTCGACGCGGACCTGCTCGTGATGGTCGACGGCGACGACACGTACCCCGCCGAGGACGTGCGCGCGCTGCTCGCTCCCGCCCTCGCGGGCACCGCCGACATGGTCGTCGGCAACCGCCTTCGGAGCTTCGCCGAGGGCTCGTTCCGCCCCGCGCACGAGTGGGGCAACAAGGCGCTCGTTGCGGCCATCAACCTGGTCTTCGGCTCGCGCCTCGAGGACGTGATGTCGGGCTACCGCGTGATGACCCGCGATCTCGCCGGCCGCGTGCCGGTGGTGTCGCGCGGCTTCGAGATCGAGACCGAGCTCACGCTGCGCAGCCTGCAGCGCGGCTTCGTCATCACGGAGGTGCCGGTGGGCTACCGCGGGCGGCCCGAGGGATCGTTCTCGAAGCTGCACACGCTGCGCGACGGCGTGCGCGTGCTCGTCACCATCGTCGACGTCTGGAAGGCCTACCGGCCGCTGCTCTTCTTCTTCCTCGTCGGCACCGCGGTGGCGCTCGTCGGCGCTGCGCTGGGGGCGGTGCCGCTGCTCGAAGCGACGCGCGGCGCCACGGTGACGCACCCGCTGCTGGCCCTCGTCGCGGCCTCGATGCAGGTGGTGGCGGTGGTGCTCGTCGTCGGCGGTCTCGTGCTCGACGGGCTGAACCACCGCCTCGCCGAGGTCGAGCACGCCGTGACGCGCCGGCTCCGCCGCCCGCAGGAGCCGCGATGAGCCGCGGACCGCGCGCGCCGACGGCGCCCAAGACCCTTCGCACGCGATCGGTGCGGGACGAGAAGGCTCCCGAGCGAGACGTCGGCGAGGCGACGCCGCAAGAGGAGCCCGTGGTCCTCGAGCCGCTGCGCCCGTGGCGGGAGCTCTGGGTCGAGCACTGGGTGCCGGTCACCGTGCTCTTTCACCTCGCGCTGGCGGTGCGTTGGACGGTGCTCGCGGAGATCTGGCGCAGCCCCTACGCCGCCGTGGGAAACATCGACAGCGGCGCCTTCGAGCGCATGGCGCGCGAGCTGAACGCCGGCGGATCGTGGTTTCCGCCGCACGGGTTCTACCAGTCGCCGTTCTACGGCTACGCGCTCGCGATCATCTACCGCTTCGCCGGGGCCAACGCGTGGGCTCCGCGCGTTCTCCAGACCCTCGCCGGCGCGCTCTCGTGCGTGCTCGTCTACGCCGCAGGGACGCGCATCTACGGACGCCGCGCTGGCCTCGTCGCGGGCGCGCTCGTCGCCCTCTACGGGCCGCTCGTCGTCGAGGAGGTGCTCATCGTCAAGACGGCGTGGGTCATCCTCGGCGCGCTCGTGTCCTTCGCGCTGCTGCTTCGCTACGGGCCGTCGGGGCGCGAGCGGGGCGTCGCGGCGGCGGGGCTCACGCTGGGCGCCACGGTGCTCGCCGCGGGCCAGTGGCTGCCCGCGCTGGCGACGATGACCTTGGCGGCGGGCCTCGCTCCGCCGTCGATGCCGCTGCGCTCGCGACGACGCCTCGCGCTCGCTTTCGCGATCGCCGCGGCGCTCCCCGTCGGCGCGATGAGCGCGTGGAACACCTGGCATGCCGGCGGTCCCCTGCTCACCAGCGGCGACGCGGGGCTGAACCTCTACATGGGCAACAACGCGGGCTCGTCGGGGCTCCCGGCGCCGCCCGCGGGTCTGCGCGACATCCCCGAGTACGAGGAGGCCGACGCCAGGCGCATCGCCGAGCGCGAGACCGGCCACCCGATGAACCCCTCGGAGATCTCGCGGTACTGGGGCGGGCGCGCGCAGGAGTTCATGCTCCACGACACCGGCGCGTGGATCGGCGTGATGGCGCTGAAATTCCAGGTGCTCTGGAACGCGTACGAGATCCCCGACACGAGCCACTACGTGTTCCTGCGCGATCGCTTCGCGCCGGCGCTGCGCTGGCTGCTGACCTTCGCGTTGCTCGGGACGCTCGGCCTCGCGGGGCTCCTCGTGCGCTCTCCGAAGGAGCGCGGTCACCGCACGCTGTTGCTCATGATCGTGCCGTACCTCGGCGTGCTCGTGCTCGTGTACGTGCGCGGTCGCTATCGGCTCCCGACGGTGCCGTTCCTCGCCATCGCGGCGGGGGGCTTCGTCGACGCCGTGGCCGTGGCCTTCGCCGCGAAGGACCGTCGGCGCCTGGGCGTCGCGGCGGCCGTCGTCGCGGCGGCAGCGCTGCTCGTGAACACGACGTTCTGCCGCCCTGCGGAGAACGGCGTTCCGGCGCTGTGCTTCGCCGGGGACCTCTTCTACGAGTCGGAGTGGCAGAACCTCGCGAACCACTGGCTCGCCCGGGGTGACCGCGCGCGCGCCGAGCAGGCCC
>CAIMWA010000412.1 GCA_903845045.1 uncultured delta proteobacterium
CCAGGCCCCGCCGCACGATCCTCCCCTCCGGGCACCCTGCCCCCACTCGTGGGGGCGGGGCCGGGGGTGGGGGCCCGATGTGACGGTAGATACGCAGGAAAACAAGGTGTTCCGAGACGAATCCCGGATCCCTGCTCAGGGCTTCGCGGCGCGGCGCCGCGGGATCGCGACGCGGTCGAAATCGCGCAGCGCGACGCTGTCGGGAAAGAGCGCGCGGGCCTCGGCGAGGTGTCCGTCGACGCTCTGATAGCGCTGCGAGAAGTGCGTGAGCGCGAGGCGATGGGCCCCCGCCGCGACGGCCGTGCGCGCGGCGTCGACGGAGGTGCAGTGCCCGTAGGCGTCGGCGAGGGGCTGGTCCTCGGCGGCGAAGGTGGCCTCCATGACGAGCAGGTCGGCGTCGCGGGCGAGCGCCACGGCGCCGTCGCAGGCGGCGGTGTCCATGACGAACGCGAAGACGCTGCCGGCGCGCGCGACGCTCACCTCGTCGACGGTGACTGTGCGCTCGCCGACGGTCACGACGCCGTCGCGCGACAGAATCTTCACCGCGGGACCGTGCACCCCAGCGGCGGCGAGAGCTTCGGGGAGAAACGTTCGTCCCGGGCGCTCCTCGAGGCGATAGCCGACGGTGTCGACGGGGTGCGCGAGGCGGTGTGCGAGCACGCGGTAGGTGTCGGTCTCGGCGATCACCGCGAGGCCGCGCTCGGGCACTTCGATGGGCGCGGGCACGATCTCGGCGGCGTGGTGGTAGATCGCCGCGTCCCGCAGGCGCTCGAAATACACCTGCCCCGAGGCCGGAAAGTGCACGGTGACGGGGTGCGCGCAGCGGTCGAGGGAGAGCCGCTGCAGGATGCCGGCGAGGCCGAGGCAGTGGTCGCCGTGGAAATGCGTCACGAAGATGCGGTGGATGGCGCTCGCCGGAAGCTCGCCCCGGAGCATCTGCCGCTGCGTCCCCTCGCCCGGGTCGAAGAGGAAGCCCTCGTCGTCCCAGCGCAGGAAATAGCCGTTGTGGTTGCGGTGGCGCGTGGGCACCTGCGATGCGGTGCCTAGGGCGACGAGCTCCCGGGCGCTCATGACGTGCGTGGGTGGATGTTCACGGGGCGCGACCCCCGTTACACTTCGAAGCGCCGTGAGTGACAAGAGCCGTCCGGGACTTCCGCCCCCCGTGCCTGCCGACGCGCAGCGTGACAGCAGCCCCATTCCGTTGGTGAGGCGCGCGCCCGTGTCTGGCGCGAGGCCTATGCCCGCGGGGGCCGACCCGTCGAGCGGCTCGCTGCTCGGGGCCAGCACGCAGCAGCGCCTCGACCTCGCGAGCGCGGCGCTGAAGCTCCGCGGCGAGCAGGTCAGCGCGCGCATCGTGTTCTTCAACCCCGAGCAGCAGACGAACGCCGAGCTCGACGCCATCACGCAGTCGGTGATCGCGGAGCTGCACGCCATCCGCGACGTGCGGCAGTCGCAGCACCCCGACGCCGCGCCGAGCACCGCGGACTTCGAGATCGACCTCATCGCGGTGCTGCGCAAGAGCCTCGAGCTCGTGCTCGACCCGCGGCGCGGGAGCTTCCTCAAGCTCAAGCTCGACCTGCTCTCGCGGCGCTTCACCAAGCTCTTCTTCGCCTTCGCGCTCGGGCTCGGCGCGTCGAGCGAGGAGCTCTCGTCGCGCATCGTGACGACGCCGGAGCAGGCGCTCTACACGGCGGTGCTGCGCAACCACCAGCGCATCCGCGCCGACCTGCGCGCGCTGCGCTTCGAGCACCCGGACCACCACGACCAGGCCCTCGAGCGCCTCTCGCGGTGGGAGCGCGACCTCCAGGCTTCGTATCTGTCGCAGCGCGCGCCGGAGCTCGGACGGCTGCTTCCCATCGTCGTCGAGGTGTTCACGGAGTTCTTCCGCGACGCGTTCCGCGCGAACGTCGGCGAGTTCTGCTGGGCGGTGGTGCGCGAGAGCAACGTGTCCCGCGCCGGCGACCCGCTCAAGGGCATGCCGCGCGTAGGGCCGCGGGCGTTTCCGCGGTTCCGCGAGTCCTTCGAGAAGCACTTTCTCGAGTACCTCGTGCTCAACGTGCAGGAGCCGTTGGTGACGCGCCTCAACGCCGCGCAGGAGTCGCTGCGCCCGGAGACGCTGATCTTCGTTTCGGACCCGCGGGTCTTCAGCGAGGCGTGCGCGGTGATGTGCGACGGCTTCTACGAGCACCTTCGCAGCGAGGGCCTGCTCGACCTGCCGCCGAACTGGTCCCGCGACTCCCTCGACGGGTGACGGTGCGCGGTCTCCGTCGCGCGCACGGCGCGGGCTTTCTGCGCTCGCGGCACCGGCTGGTGCTGTGCAACGCGCCGCCCGACGATGCGGTGCGCATCGCCGACGCCCTGGTGCGCGAGCGCCTTGCGGCGTGCGTGAACATCCTCCCCGGCGTGCAGAGCGTCTACCAATGGAAGGGCGAGGTCGCGCACGACACCGAGCACGCGCTGCTCATCAAGACCACGGCGGCGCGCATGCCGGCGCTCACGGCGCGCGTTCGTGCGCTGCACCCCTACGAGCTTCCCGAGCTGATCTCGCTGCCGCTGCATCCGACGGAGGGGATCGCGGCGTACCTCGACTGGGTGACGGCGCAGACGGCGGCGCGCGGGGCGTAAGGAGCCCGGGGACACAGTTAACTTGTTGCATTCAGCGCCCGCCGACGTCCCGGGAATGCAACAACGTAACTGTGTCCCCGTGGTCCGCTCACCGCAGCCGCGAAGCCCCCCGCAGGTACCGCAGCGCCCGCACCGGCTCCACGGCGACGGCGCTGAGCACGCCGCCCACGAAGCCTCCCATGACCCCCACGGACGCCATGTCGCTGCCCGAGAGAAAGAGGTCTCGCACGGGAGTGCGCGGCCGAAGCCACGGGTTGCGGTAGCGCTCCGGCGTGGGCTCGATGCCGTAGATCGCACCGGACGGCGCACGGGTGAAGTGCTCGGTGCTGAGCGGCGTCGAGAGCTCGGTGAACGCCACCATCGGCGCGAGCTCCGGCATGTGCTCCAGGAACTGCTCCCGAAGCCTCCGCGCGATGGACTCCTTGAACGCCTCGTACTCGGCGCCGCGACGCTTCCACTTGCCGTCGGACCACTCGGCGAAGAGCTCGTAGGGCACGAAGGTGACGACCTCGCCGGTGTGGAGCTGGTCGGGCCCCGGCTCATGCGTCGGGTCCTTCAACGACGGGAACGAGCAGTAGAGGCACGGCGCGCGGGAGCCTTCGTCGCCGGCGTTCCAGGTCTGCTCGCCGCTGGACCACGTCTCGTAGAACCAGCGGTTCGCGGCGCTCGCGCCGGCCTTGGTGATGTCGCCCTTGAAGCCGACGTAGAGGCACACGTGGCACGGCGACGGCTTCAGCGCCGCGAGGGAGCGCGCCCACGGCTGCGCGCGCACGTCTTCGGGCAGGAGCGCGCGGGCCGTGGTGAGGGCTCCGGCGGCGCTCACGACGCGCTTCGCACGCAGCACCTCGCCGCCCGCGAGGCGCACGCCGGTGGCGCGGTTGTCGGTGACGAGGATCTCCTCGACGGGCGCGTTGATGCGCGTGAAGCCTCCGCCCTCGGCGACGGTCTCGAGGAGCGCCTCGGCGATGCGCGCGGACCCGCCCACGGGGTAGAAGCCGCCGTGAAAGAAGTGCCGCGCGACGAGGGCGTGGATGGCGAAGGAGCTGCGGTCCGGCGGCACGCCGTAGTAGCCCCACTGCGACGTGAGCACGCTCTTGAGCTTCTCGTTGGACGTGATGCCGTCGAGCACGTCGCGGGTGCGCGTGAGGAGCAGCCGTGTGGCGTCGGGCGCGATGGCGCCGTCGGTGAACGACGCCCACGACGGCGGGAGCAGCCGCGAGAGGTAGTAGCGGCGCATGCCCGCGGCGACCTCGCGCACCTTGGCGATGTACCGGTCGATGGCCGGCGCCTCGTCGGGAAAGGCCTCGACGAGGTTCGCGACGAAGCGATCACGGCGATCGGGAAAGTCGATGTGCAGCCCGGGGAACTCGAAGCGGTCGTAGACCTCGCCGAGGGACGCCCACTGGAGACGTCCGCCGGTGAGGTTCTCGAGCACGCGGCCGGTGACGGCGTTGCGGTCGACCTCGCCGACGGCGTGCACGCCCACGTCCCAGCGCCAGCGCTTGCGCTTGAAGGTGTGCGTGAAGCCGCCCGGAACGTAGTGCCGCTCGAGCACGAGCACGCGGTGCCCGAGGCGCGAGAGCAGCGCCGCCGTGGTCATGCCGCCGATGCCCGAGCCGATGACCAGCGTGTCCCACGGTCCGTCGGGCGCGTGCGTGTCGTAGTGCCGCGGAGTTCCCATGCACGCCGTCGTACCGCGAAGGGCGGGGCGCGCGCGAGGTTGCCGATGCCGCAACGGGAAGGTTGCGAGCGCCGCGCCTTGTGCGCGCCCACCACGCATCACCATGCTGCACGCCGATGCACCGCCGTGACGCCCTGAAGCTTCTCTCCGCTGCCGTGGCGGCCGCGCACTGCGACCCCGTCCACCCCCGAGGAACCGCCATGACGACCCCGCTCCCCGACGCGCTGCTGCGCGCCAGCCCGCTCGGCTTCCCCTGGCAGACGCCGGACCCGTTCCTGTTCTGCGTGCACCACGACGACGACTTTCCCGCGGGCAACGACGCGCAGGGTCCCGTGGCGTCGCTGGCGGGCCGCAACCTCGGCAACGACTTCGAGCTGCGCGACGGCTGGCGCATGTATCACGGGCGTACGGTGCCGGGATTTCCGCAGCATCCGCACCGCGGCTTCGAGACCGTGACGGTGGTGCGCCGCGGGCACATCGACCACTCGGACTCCATGGGCGCGACGGCGCGCTACGGCGAGGGCGACACGCAGTGGCTCACCGCGGGCGGCGGCATCCTGCACGCGGAGATGTTCCCGCTGCGGCGCCGCGACGCGCGCAACCCGGTGGAGCTGTTCCAGATCTGGCTGAACCTCCCGGCCGCCGACAAGATGGTCGAGGCGCACTTTCGGATGCTGTGGTCCGAGACGATCCCGCGGCGCACGGTGCGCGACGCCGCGGGCAAGGGCACCGAGGTGACCCTCGTCGCCGGCCGCCTCGACGACGCCACGGCACCGTCACCGCCGCCAAAATCATGGGCCGCGCGGCGCGACACCGACGTGGCCATCTGGACGCTGAAGCTCGAGCCGGGTGCGACGTTCACCGTTCCCGCAGCGCCCGGCACGAACCGCACGCTGTACTTCTTTCGCGGCGCTTCGTTGCAGCTCGGCGAGCGCGCGGTGCGCGGCAACCAGGCCCTCGAGCTCCGCCCCGGCGTCGACGCCGTGCTGCGCAACGGACCGGAGACGTCGGAGCTTCTGCTGCTCCAGGGGCGCCCCATCGGCGAGCCCGTGGCGGCGCACGGGCCCTTCGTGATGAACACGCGGCAGGAGATCGTGCAGGCGTTCAACGACTACCAGCGCACGCAGTTCGGCGGCTGGCCGTGGCCCAGCGACGACCCCGTGCACCCTCGCGACGAAGGACGCTTCGCGCGCCACGCCGACGGCCACGTCGACCGCCCGACGCGCGGTTGACGGCCCGCCGGGCGCCCGGTTGTATGCCTCCCGATGGCGCCCCGCTCTTCACGCCCCAGCCCCGCCCTCGCGCTCGCGGCGCTGCTCGCGGCTTCGTGCGTGACGCCGGCCACGGCGCTCGTGCTGCGCGTGGAGTCGGACCTCGTGCCGGTGGCGCAGCTCGTCTCGGTCCGCGTGCGCGTGCAACGCGACGGCGAGACCGCGCAGCGCTACGACCACACCTTCGTCGTGGGATCGCAGTTCGCGCTCCCCGGTGACGTCTCGCTGACCCCTGCGTCCGTCGACGACGCGCGGCGGCTGCACGTCGTCGTCGACGCCGCCCTCGCCGACGGCGGCTCGCTCACCCGCGAGTACCGCGTCTCGTTCACGCCGCAGCAGACGCGGCTCCTAGAGGTGTTCCTCGCGGCGCGCTGCGAGGTGCCGACGACGCCCTGCGGGACGGGCACGACGTGCGGGCGCACGGCCTGCGAGTCCATCGACGACCCGGCGGTGACGGCGTTCGCACCGCCGGTCGCGGCGACCGATGCCGGCGTCGACGCGGGCCCGCCGTCGCGGTGTCCGCCGGACATGGTGCTCATCGCCGGGGGAACGTTTCGCATGGGCACCGACGCGCCCGACGGCGACAGCGACGAGCACCCGTCGCACCTCGTGCAGCTGCGTGATTTCTGCATCGAGCGCACCGAGGTGACGGTGCTGAAGTACCGTCAGTGCGCGACCTGCGAGGCGCCGCTTCCGGGCACGAGCGGGCTCTGCAACGGGGACCTCACGGGCCGCGACCAGCACCCCATCAACTGCGTGACCTGGTACCAGGCCGACGCGTACTGCCGCGCCGTGGGACGCAGCCTTCCGACGGAGGCGCAGTGGGAGTACGCCGCGCGCGGCCTCGATGGGCGTACGTACCCCTGGGGCGAGGACGATCCGACGACGCAGGGCTGCTGGAACATCCAGGGGCAGCGCGCGGGCACGTGCCCGGTGGGATCGCTCGCGGCGGGCGATACGCCGGAGGGTGTGCACGACCTCGCCGGCAACGTGTCCGAGTGGGTGTCCGACTGGTTCGATCGGTACACCGCGTCGGACGTTCCGCCGATGGATCCGACGGGGCCCGGCGACACGTCCCGCAAGGGCATCCGCGGCGGCGGGTGGAACGGCTTCATCACCGATGATTTCCGCGGCGCGCGGCGCTGGTACGACCTGCCGAACCAGCGCAGCTTCGGCCTCGGCATGCGCTGCGTGAGCGCGCCGCGATGACGCTGCCCTTCGCCACGCCGACGCTCCCCGTGGCGGGCGCCGTCGTCGCCGAGAAGTACGTGCTCAAGCGCCTGCTCGGCGCCGGGGGCATGGGCGTCGTGTACGAGGCCGAGCACCAGATCACGCGCCGACGCGTCGCGCTGAAGCTCCTGCGGCCGGACCCCAGCGCCGGCGCCGAGGGGGCCGCACGGGTCCTCCGCGAGGCGCAGGCGTCGTCGTCCATCGGGCACCCGAACATCGTCGAGGTGCTCGACGCCGGCACCGACGCGGCGCACGGCATGTACCTCGTGCTCGAGTACCTCGACGGCGAGGAGCTTGCCGTCGCCGTGGAGCGCGGCGGCGTCGGGACGGGCGCGCTCATCGACCTCGTGCTGCAGGTGCTCGACGCCCTCGGCGCGGCGCACGCGCAGGGCTTCGTGCACCGGGACATCAAGCCCGAGAACGTGTTCCTCGTACGCGACCGCGACGGGGCGCAGCGGGCGAAGCTCCTCGACTTCGGCATCGCGCGCGGTGGTGGCGGCGAGCAGCGGGTCACGGCCACCGGGGCGGTGCTCGGCACTCCGTGGTTCATGTCGCCGGAGCAGGCCCGCGGCGAGGCCGTCGACGCTCGGTCGGACCTGTGGTCCGTGGGCGCGATGCTGTTCCAGGCGCTGACGGGGTCGGCGCCCTTCGACGGCAACAACGTCAACGTGGTGATGGTCGCCGTGATCACGACGCGCGCGCCGTCGCTCCGGTCGCGGCTCCCGCGTGCTTCTGCAGCGCTCTGCGAGGTCGTCGATCGCGCGCTGCAGCGCGAGCCCGACGGGCGCTGGGAGTCCGCCGCCGCGATGGCCGCCGCGCTGCGGGCCGTGCCCGAGCGCACCTCGCGCGCCGCGCTTCCCGATCGCAGGGACACCCGCGATGGATCGTCGCGCCCCACGGCGGATTCGGCGGAGGCGATGCTCAGCGAGACGCTCCGCGCGTCGCTCGTCCCCTCGCGGAGCACCGGTCACGTCGTCGCCGCGACGCTGGTCGCCATGGCCGTGGTCTCCGTCGTGACCTTCGCCGTCGTCCGCGATCGCCGCCACGCCGAGGTCGCCCACGCCCCGCCGCGCACCGCGATTCCGCTTCCTCCGCCGGTGACGCCGCACGCCGCGACGGTGGAGCCCGCGACCGCGACCGCGCCCGCGATGCCCGCGGTGGCGCTGCCCGCGGAGGTCCCCGTTGCGACTGCGCCCTCGATGCATGCCGCGGCGCACCCGCTCCTGCACCCACGTGCGACGCCCGTGGTCGCGCACGACGCTGCGGTGCACCACACGCCGCCCGCCGCCCATGTGCCCTTCGGATCGGAGGCCTTCTGATGTCCGCGCGCAGCCTCGCCGTGGTGTTCGTCGCGAGCGCGTTGCTCGTCGTCCCGGCCGCGTACGGGCAGACGTCGTCGGCCGCCTTCGATCAGGCGCGGGAGCAGTACGTCCACGGCGTCGCGCTGCTCGGACAGAACCAGTTCGCCGACGCGGCCGAGGCGTTCGAGCGCTCCATCGCGCTGCTCGAGCGGCCCGCGGCGGTCTACAATCTGGCTGTGGCGCTGCGCGGCGCGGGGCAGCACCGTCGCGCGGTCACGGTGCTCGGGCGCTACCTCGCGCTCACCGGCGAGCGCGCCGACGACGCGCGGGCGCTGCTGCGCGACTCCGAGGGGCGCGTGGTGCACGTGACGTTGCGCGTGACCGGCGCGCCCGACGAGGTGCTCGTCGACGGCACCCCGCACCCCGCGACGTCCGGCGACGCCGTGGACCTCGACCCCGGCGAGCACTCCTTCGAGGTGCAGCGCCGCGGCTACGAGGCCGTGCACGCGGTGCGTCGTTTCGAGCCCGGCGAGCACGCCGACATCGCCCTCGATGCGGCCGCGCACCCGCTGCCCGGGGTGCTCGTCGTCGATGCGGGCAACCCCTCGGCGGTGCTCTTCGTCGACGGACGTGCGGCGGGCCGAGCGCTCGATCCGTTGAACGTCCCGGCGGGCACGCACGTCCTCGAGGTGCGCGCGCCGGGTGCGACGCCGCTGCGGCGCTCCATCGACGTGACGCCGGGAGGACGTCTCGCGCTGTCGGTCACCCTCGTCGCGCAGCCGGCGGCGCGCTGGAGCATCGCCTCGCAGTGGTGGTTCTGGACGGGCCTCGGCGTCGTCGTGGCGGGCGCTGCGACGGGCGCGGCGGTGGCGGCGACGGCGCACACCGAGACGCCCTACGCGGGCACGTGGACGTCGAGCGCGGTGCAGACGGTGCGGGGGCGCTGAGCGGAGTCCTCCGAATATGGGGCCCCATTTACGGGGCGTTCAGCCGGCTGAACGTCAGGCGGTCGTTCCTTCGCCGACGAATACGAGCCGATCTACGAGCATGCTCGCGAGGATCGCGACCTGGTGAAAGTCGTCAGGAGCGTTCGCGTTGAGCCAGTCCATGAGGTCGTCGGCGGCGCGGGAGACCTCGGCCTTCAGCGCGCGACGCGAGCGCTCCCCCCGCACCAGCGCTCGAGTGACCGTCACGAACAACTCGGACATGAGCGTGCGGAGCGCTTCGGGAAGGGCCCCGTGCTCCCATCCGACGAGGAGCGAGACGGTGTACCCAGCGAAGCGCTGGACGCCGGCGCACCGTTCGGCGAGGCCCCGCCCCGTGTTGCATGCGAAGGCGTGAACCCACTCCGCACGAGCGTTGTGCTGGTCGAACGCCGGCTGGTCGTCGGCGCCGAAGACCGCCTCATCGGTTCCGTGTCCGAACAGCGCCACGCCGCAAGGCTGACCGACTTTCTGCACCGCCACGTCGAGAGCGCTTCGCGTCGCCGCGCCTCGCGCGATGAACTCGGCGGGCGGCGTGGGCAAATGTTGGTGGAGCGTCGCAATCCAATGCGCCTCGTCGAGATCGGCGCGATCGTCGTGCGTCGGAGCGAACACGATCCACGGAATCACGTGGGACGCTCCGGGCGACCATCGACGTTCGCCGCGAGGCGCCGCACCGATCGCACGGCGCTGGCGTACACGGCGGCGAGGTAGTCGTCGGCCTCGCGAGCGTCGCACCGCAGCAGATCGCACATCTCGGCGGCGGTGACGGCGGTGCTGTCGGTGAGCCGGCGGAACACCACCGTCGAGGGATCGAGGTACTCCAGACTTCGCAAGAGCGCATGGCGGGCGGGTCCCGGCTCGTACAGATGTCGCGCGTCGAGCTCGTCGAGCGGCTTGCGACGAACCACCGTTGCGCCATCCTCCATCGCCACGTCCCAGAACCCCGAAGCATCGAGATCGAAGAGGTTGCTGTGCGTGGCGATGAAGAGCTGATCGAGTTCTGCGCGCTCGCCGTCTCCCGGGTCGACGAGACGAAGCAGAAGATCGCGAAGGGCGCGCGCGGACGTCCGCGCGTGCAGGTGCGCCTCCGGCTCCTCCACGGCCACGGTTCGGCATCGTGCGAAGAGCACCGCCGCCACCACGCCGACGACGTTCTCGACGCCGAGGCCGGCGCTGCGCAGCGAGATGTCCGCGTCGCCCTTCCCTAGCGGCTGCCGAAGGTCGATGTGACCCGTCTTTGGATCGCGGCCGACGTCCATCGCGGGCAGCCCAAGCGTCTTCGCGAGCAGCGTGCGCATCGCCTCGAAGCGTCGTCGGTTGCTCGCGTCCCAGTCGTTCTTGGCGTGAAAGACCGCCGTCTGGACGCGCCCTTCGCGCAGCGCAGTTCGAATCACGTCACTGTCCTTCGCCGCGTCCTCCGCGACCGGTGTCAGTGCGAGCGTCTCGTCGCGCATCGAACGATCCGCCGTGACCTTCCAGAACGCCTCGCGAGCCACGCGGGCCAGCGTCGCGCGCAGCGACGTC
Source organism: uncultured delta proteobacterium (assembly GCA_903845045.1). Classification (GTDB taxonomy): domain Bacteria; phylum Myxococcota_A; class Polyangia; order Polyangiales; genus SCUS01. The sequence goes on from CAIMWA010000412.1 coordinate 10,619, forward strand.
CCGGGCTGCGCACGCAGCGCAGCTGCCTCGGCGACGTCCCCCGCGACTCCGTCGAACGAACAGTCGAGCGTCGCCTCCATGGGCTCTGCACCATCCCAGAGCACCGTCACCTCGATACGAAGGGTCGACGGAAGCGTCTGGCCGAGCGAAAGCAGCGTATTGATTCCCTCCGCCGCGTCGCCATCCAGCTCGACGCCGAGCACGGTCTGCAGCGCATTCTTGGACGCGCCACGAAAGCGATCGTCCGGACCGAGCACGCCCTCCGCCGCGAGAGCCTTCGCGAAGCGCGACGTCCCCGGCCGCTCGTAGGACGCCCACACCCCCGCAGCGGCGAGCACCGTCTCGATGCCGCGAAGCACGTTGCTCTTTCCGCTGCCGTTGGGGCCGTAGAACACCACGAAGGGCCCAAAGCCCTCGAGGGCGACGTCCCGCAGGCTTCGGTAACCCTTCGCCCAGAACCGCGTGATGCGCATGACCGACCCGGTTGTACCACCCCGCTGCGGGCGCCTTCCATTCACCCACCCGGCGCGGGCCGCACCCGCGCCACGAACGCGCGCAGCGGCTCGTCGGCGAGCACCTTCACCTCGCGCAGCAGGTCCCACAGCGCCACGAGGTCGTCGCGGTGCGCGGCGAGGAGCTGCTCGGCCCGCGCGAGCTCCGCGCCGAGCAGCGCATCGACGGCGGCGTCGACCCGGTCGCGACGCGCCTCGCCGCAGGCGTCGCCGCGCCCCTCGTCCCCCGCGAGCCGCACCCGCGGACCGGCGCCGCCCATGCCGTACTCCTCGACCATGGCCCGCGCGAGCGCCGTGCACCGCTGCAGGTCCGACCACGCGCCCACGCTGGCCTCGCCGAGCATCATGCGCTCCGCGGTCTGCCCGCCGAGGCCCACGCAGATGTCCGCGCGCATCTCCTCGTCGGTGGTCACGTACGGCCTCGCCCGCGCCGCGCGGAGCACGTAGCCGAGGGCGCCGTCCTGGTCCTGCGCGACGCAGATGCGCTCGGGTGGAGTGGCGCGGGGGAGCACCATCGCCAGCAGCGCGTGCCCGGCCTCGTGCAGCGCGATGACCCGCTCCTCGTCGGGCCCGAGCGCCACCGGACGGCGCGTCTTGCGCTGCAGCGCGCGGTCGATGTCGTCGAGCGTGAACACCGCGGAGCCGGTGCGCAGCGACTGCCGCTTGAGCGCGCGGCACACCGACTGGAGGTGGTCGCCGGAGAACGGCAGCCCCTTGTCGCGGTCCGCGAGGCCTTCGGTGCGTCGCACCAGGTGCGCGACGATCTCCGGCGGCAGCGCGAGCCCGAGGCGCTTCGCGTGCACCGCGAGAATCTCCGCGCGGTCCTCCGCACCCGGCGCCGGAACCTCGATGAGGAACTCGAAGCGCCCGGGTCGCAGCAGCGCGCCGTCGACGCTCGCGAGTCGGTTCGTCGTCGCCACCACGAAGACCATCTCGTTGCGGCGAAAGCCGTCCATCTCCGTGAGGAGCTGGTTCACCATGGAGTGCTCCACGCCCGAGCCCGTGAAGGTGCCGCGCTCGGCGGCGAAGGCGTCGATCTCGTCGAAGACGATGACCGACGGCGCGCTCACCCGCGCCTGGCGAAACACCCTGCGAAGGTTCTCCTCGCTCTCGCCGACCCACTTCGATTTCAGCTCCGGGCCCGACACCACGATGACGCTCGCGTGGAGCGCCGTGGCCAGCGCCTTCGCGAGGTACGTCTTTCCCGTGCCCGGCGGCCCATGGAAGATCACGCCGCGCGGCAGCAGCGTCTCCAGCGCCGACACCTCGCCCTCGCTCTCGAGGGTGTCCTTGCGCCGCACGAGGTCGACGAGCTCCTCGCGCAGCCGGGACTTCACCTCGGCGTAGCCGCCGATGTCGGCGTCGAGGTCGACGTTCGGAAGCTCCACGCCGTCGCTCACCGTCTGCGCGCGGATCGACGCGTACACCTCGGCGGCCATGCTGCGTCCCGGCGGCGCCTCGCGGCGCACCTCGAGCTCGGCGAGCACGCGACGCAGGCGCACGGGGTTCAAGCCCGACACGTACGGGTAGAGCCCGAAGGGGTCGAAGCCCGTCGCGTCGAGGGCCCGCGCCTCGCGCTGCGTGACCAGCTTCGCCAGCGCCTCCCGCGGCGTGCCGAGCACCTCGCGGCGCGCGCCGAACACCCCGCGGATCACCTTCGGGATCTCGAAGCTCGGGTCGCGGAAGCCGAGCAGCACGGCCTCGGGGTTCTCGTAGAGCAGCGGGATGGACTCCCGCGCCTCGACGGTGAGACCGGTGTGCGTGGTCGTCAGCACGTCGAGGTGCAGCAGCACGACGAGGGTGCGCTCGACGCTCCCGCGCAGCGCCTCGGTGAGCTGCTCGAGCATGCGCGGAAGGCTCCCGCGCGGCACCCCGTCGGCCGCGGGACGGCCGTCGATGACGACCATGCGCGGCGCGTCCTTGCTGCGACGAAGGCGGGCGCGCAGGGCGATGAGGAGGTGCAGCGAGAGCTCCTTCTCGCACTCGACGAGCACCGACACGCCGCGACGCAGCCGCTCGTCGATGAACGCGAGGTCCGCCGCGCACGCCGCCTCGACGGCGTCTTCGATGCGCAGCGACGACGGCAGCGAGGCGATGGGGAGCGTGCGTTGCATCGTGCGGCGGGTGTGACGCGGGCCGGTCGCGCCGGCAAGCACCCTCCCCCGGCGGCGGTGCGGTGATACCTTGCTCCGCATGATCCACAGGGCCCTCGCCGCTTGCGGCTTGTGCGCCGCGCTTCTCTCGGGCTGCGCCGGCAATTCCACGGTCCCCGCCGACGAGCTCGCCGACGTGCCCGGCACCGGGACGCAAGACACCGGACCCGCCCCGGTGACGTGTCCGAGCGGCCAGAACGCCTGCGGCACGCAGTGCTTCGACCTCACCACCGACGTGTCCAACTGCGGCGCGTGCGGGGCGGCCTGCGCGGCGACGCAGACGTGCTCCGCGGGCGCGTGCCATGCGAGCTGCCCCGCGGGCCAGTCGGACTGCGGCGGCGCGTGCGTCGACCCGCAGAGCGACCCCGCGAACTGCGGCGCGTGCAGCACCGCGTGCGCTGCGGGCCAGGTGTGCTCGAGCGGCGCGTGCCGCGCGGCGGCCACGTGCACCGATGGACAGACCGACTGCGGCGGCGGGTGCATCGACACCGCGACGTCGGCGATGCACTGCGGCGCCTGCGGCCACCTGTGCGCGAGCGGCGAGAGCTGCATGGGCGGAACGTGCACGCCGTCGTCGTGCCCGTCGGGGCAGGCGCGCTGCGTCACCGCGTGCGTCGACACCACGAGCGACCTCGGCAACTGCGGCGCCTGCGGCCACGCCTGCGCGTCGGGCGAGTCGTGCAGCGGCGGCGCGTGCACGAGCTCCTGCGCGGCGCCCCGCACCGCGTGCTCCGACGGGACCATGCAGGTGTGCGTCGACCTCACATCGGACAGCGCGCACTGCGGCGTGTGCACCACCGCGTGCTCCATGGGCCAGCGCTGCACCGCGGGCCGCTGCGTGTGCCCGACGGGCCAGACATCGTGCGGCGGTGCGTGCGTCGACACGCAGACCGACGCTGCCCACTGCGGGAGCTGCACCACCGCCTGCGGTACGGGGTCGACGTGCACCGCCGGCGCGTGCGCGTGCCCGACGGGGCGCACGTCGTGCAGCGGCGCGTGCGTGAACACGCAGACCGACGCGGCGAACTGCGGGAGCTGCGCCCACGCGTGCGGCGCCGGGTCGACGTGCAGCGCCGGCGCGTGCAGCACGGTGTGCCCGGCGGGCCAGACGCAGTGCAGCGGGCGCTGCGTGAACGTGCAGACCAACGTCGCGAACTGCGGCGCTTGCGGCACGGCCTGCGCGGCGGGGCAGACCTGCGCGGCGGGCGCGTGCCACCCGGCGAACGACGCGCGCGCGAGCGCCGTGACGCTCACCCTCGGCGCGGCGGAGACCACCGTCACGGGCACCACCGCGGGCGCGACGCACGACGGACCGACGGTTCCTTGCGGCTGCACCAGCGGCGCCGACGTCTGGTACCGCTTCACGCTCGCGGCCGAGGAGGTCGTGTACCTCGACACCGCGGGCTCGACGCTCGACACCTCGCTCAGCGTCAGCGATGCGTCGGGCGCGGCGGTGCCCGCGCAGACCGGCTCGGCCAACACCAACGTCGGTCTCTGCAACGACGACGGCGGCTGCGCCGCGGGCACCGGCGGCTTCACCAGCGCGCTCAACTCGCGCACCGCGGGCGTGCTCGCGGCGGGCACGTACTACGTCGCGGTGGGCGGCTGCGGCACCGGGGCCTTCACGCTCCACGTGCAGCACGTGCCGACGGCGGTCGGTTCGTTCTTCTATCGGGCGCAGCTCCAGGGCGACAGCACCGCGTCGACGATCCTCGTGGGCGCGAGCCGCATCGCCGGAACGTGCGGCGGCACCGCTTCGGGCGAGGACGTGCGCTGGTTCACGACGTGCGGCGGCGCGCAGCAGTTCTTCAGCCTCTGCCAGAGCGACGGCGGCACGTACCTGCGGCACAGCGGCAGCACGAGCTACGACCCGTCGATGTACCTGCGCGCGGGCCTCACCGGGGCCGAGATCGCGTGCAACGACGACGGCACCAGCATGGGCGGCACCAACTGCCAGGGCACCGGAACGGGCGCCGACACCGCGAATTACGGATCGCGGCTCAACAACGTCACCGCGCCCCGGGGCCTGCACGCCCTCGTCGTCGATGAGCGCACCGGCGGCTCGGGCATGACGTACACGCTGCGCTACATCGTGCGCTGAGACCGCACGGGGACAGTGTTACGTTGTTGCATTCACCGCGGCGCCCGGGCCTGGATGCAACAACGTAACTGTGTCCCCGGTGCGCCTCAGCGGATCACGGCGAAGGTCTGCTGGTTCAGGGCGACGAGCTCGCCGCGGGCGGTCCAGAGTTCGCGGAGCTCGACGGCGTGGCCACCCGACGACGCCGGGCTCGTCGCGCGATGATACAGCGGCTCCGCGGGGTCGAGCGTCGCGGGGTCCACGAGGGGCTCGAAGGTGAACGCCACCGTCGCCATGGGCCGCGGACCGGCCTCCCGTGCGAAGCGGGCCGGCCAGTAGGCGTCGGCCAGCGCGACGAGCTCGGGCATGCCCAGCGGCACCGTGCGCTTGAACCGCACCCAGCCCTCGGCGCCGCTGCGCCACGCGCTGCTGAAAGGAGCGACGCCGCGCGGTCGGAACTCGACGTGGTCCGCGAAGGCCGGACCGAAGGGCGGCGCGATGGGGGCGACGGCGACCGCATGCCACGGTCCGCCGACGTCGGGCGCGGTCAGCTCCACCGCGTCGGTGTCGACGGCCCGGGAGCGCCCGAGGATCGTCGTCGCCCGCGCGCGCACCTCGCCCTCTTGTGAGAGCCACGCCTCCCAAGTCGACATGCCGTTGCCGCGCCGCAGCGCCCGCACCTCGACGTCCGCGATGCCAGGCTGCACCGGACCGAAGACCTCGCCGGTGAGCGCCCGCAGCGTGCGTGCGGCGTCGTCTTCGCTCGCCATCAGGGCGCGCGCGAGGGCGCCGAGCACCAGGCCCCCGAAGGCTCCGCGCCCCTGCTGCCAGCCGTCGGGAAGGTTCGCCTCGAAGCGCCCGTCGCCCCGCGACCGCACCGCGCTCGCGACGGAGAAGTCGTCGTTTACCATCCGGTAGGCTCCGTCGGTTCAGGCCACCCGCTCGAGCACCGCTGCGGCGCCGAGGCCTCCCGCGGCGCAGATGCCGAGCAGCGCCGTCTGCTTGCCGGTTCGAGCGAGCTCGTTGGCCATGGTGAGCACCATGCGCGCGCCGGTGGCACCGAATGGGTGCCCCAGCGCGAGGGAGCCGCCGTGCACGTTGAGCCGCGCCGGATCGACCTCGCCCACGGCGGTGTCGCGCCCGAGCCGCGCCTTGGCGAAGGCCTCGCTCCCGAGCATCTTCAAGATGCTCAGCACCTGCGCGGCGAAGGCCTCGTGCAGGTCGACCAGGTCGATGTCGCCGAGCTCGAGGCCCGCACGCTCGAGGGCCTTGGGCATCGCCAGCGCCGGCCCCATGAGCAGCTGGTCCGCCGGGTCGACGCCCACGTACGCCCAGGACCGCAGCGCCGCGCGAGGACCGAGCCCCAGCGACCGCGCCTTGGCCTCGCTCATGAGCACCACCGCCGCGCCGCCGTCGGTGAGCGGGCTCGCGTTGCCCGCGGTGATGGTCCCGCCCTTGGCGAAGACCGGACGAAGCTTCGCCAGGCGCTCGAGGGAGCTGTCGGCGCGCACGAGGCCGTCGGCGTGCACCGAGCGTCCGTCGGGCGTGGTGACCCGCGCGACCTCGTCGTCGAAGCGCCCCGACGCAATCGCCGCCGCGGCCTTCTGGTGCGACGCCAGCGCGAAGGCGTCCTGGGCTTCGCGGGAGATGCCGTTGCGCGTCGCCATGCGCTCGGCGGCCTCGCCCATCACCTCGCCGGTGCTGCGCTCGGCGATGCGAGGCTGCCGCGGGAGGATGTCCGAGATGGGCCAGAGCTGCGCGAGCACGGCCGCGTAGTCCGACGGCTTGGGCTTGCCCAGGGCCAGCGGCGCCAGGGCGTGCACGACCTTCTGCGGGAGCTTGATCTCGGCGTTGGACGTCGAGTCGCTGCCGCCGCAGAGCACCACGTCGGCCTCGCCGCGCTCGATGGCCGCCGCCGCGAGGGTGATGGCCTGGAGCCCCGACGCGCACGCGCGGGTCACCGTCATCGCCTCGGCCCGCGGGTCGAGGCCGAGGTCCAGCGCGATCTCGCGCCCGACGTTGGGGCTACCAGACGGTAGGATGACCCCTCCCCACACCACCGCGTCGACGTCGCGCACGCCGAGGCCCGCCTTGGCGAGCGCCGCCCGCGAGGCCGCCACGCCGAGGGCGATGCTGTCGACCTTGGTCAGCTCGCCGAAGGCCTTCACGAAGGGCGTGCGCGCCCCGGTCACCACCACCGCCCGACGATCGCCGTGTGCCATGTGTCTCATGCTCCCAGAAAGGCCCCGCCGCATACGCGCAGCGTCTGGCCGGTGACCCCCGCGGCCGCCGGGCTCGCGAGGAACGTGATGGTGTTCGCGACGTCTTCGGGCAGGCCGCCTTGGCCCAGCGCCGAGAGCCGCCGCCCCGCCTCGCGGATGGCCATGGGCACCGCCGCGGTCATGCGCGTCTCGATGAAGCCCGGCGCCACGGCGTTGTACGTGACCCCGCGCGCCGACGCCTCGCGGGACCGCGCCCGCACCCAGCCTCCGAGCGCGGCCTTCGACGCCGCGTAGGCCGTCTGCCCCACGTTGCCCGCGATGCCCGCGATGGACGCCAGGCACACCACGCGCCCGCCGTCGCGCAGCAGCCCGTCGAGGGCGGCGTCGAGGGTGAGCACGGCGCCGAGGTTGATGCCGAGCACGGCGTCCCAGTGCTCCTCCTTCATGCGTCCGAGGGTGCGGTCGCGGGTGACGCCAGCGTTGTGCACCACCACGTCGACGCCGCCGCGCGCCTTCACCGCGGCCCGCACGACGTCGGCAGCCGCCACCGCATCGCCGAGATCGGCGAGCACCGGCGTGCCGTCGAGCTCCCGCGCGAGCCGCGCCACCGCGGCGTCCTCTTGCGGGCGATCGAGGCAGAGCACGTGCGCCCCTTCGGCGGCCAGCGCCCGCGCCGTCGCCGCGCCGATGCCCTGCGCCGCGCCGGTCACCAGCGCCACCTGCCGCTCGAGCGGACGCACCCGCAGCGCGTCGCCATCGACCGCTCCGCGAGCGTTCACCCGCAGCGACTGCCCCGCGACGAACGCCGACCGTTCGGTAAGGAACCACCGCAGCACGCCGGGCAGCGCGGCCTCGGCGCCGGTCTCGACGCGCAGCACGTTCACCGTCGCGCCGGTCGCGCCGATCTCCTTGCCTAGGCTCTTGCCGAAGCCGTCGAGCGCGGCCTGCGCAGCGACCGCGCCGGGCCGCAGCCCCGGCTCGTCGACGGGACGACCGAGGATCACCACGCGCCCGCAGCGCCCCAAGCGCCGCAGCCGCGGCTGGAAGAACGCGTGCAGCGCCTTCAGCGACGACGCGCCGTCGAGGCCCGAGGCGTCGAAGACCAGCGCGTCGACGCGACCGTTCTCGTCGAGGTCCGACTCGCTGCGCGGCGCGCGCCCCCAGGCCTCGCCGACGGCGGCGAAGAGGCCGTGGTCGTCCGTGGACACGGCGAGCCAAGGTGCTGCACCCGCGGGCGCGAGGGTCTCGGCGACGGTGGCCAGCAGCGCCGGGCGGTCGGCGGCGCCGACGAGCACCGAGCGGTCCGCGAGGGGCTGCGCCGCAAGGGTGCCGCGGGTGCGTCGCAGCGCCGCGGGAAGGGGCAGCGGGAGGCCCAGGGACTTGAAGAGGCGCCGCGCGGTGGCGTTGCGTCCGAGCTCTACCAACGGGTCGGTCATGACAGGGGCTCCGCGGAGAAGGTGGCGTCGAGGTACGGAACGGCGCCGGGCGCGTCGGCCACGGCGAGCCGGTCACCGGCGAGGTACACGAAGGGTCGCGAAGGGAGCGGCAGCGGGCGCACGAAGCGCGCGTCGAGCGTTCGCACGGCCCCGGCGGCCCCGGCGTAGCGGGCGCGCACGAGCACCTCCCAGGCGCGGGCGAGCGTCGCGAAGCCGTGCAGGATGGGCCGTCGGTGACCCATGGCCCGGGCCCACGGCGCGAGCCAGTGCAGCGGGTTCAGGTCACCGGTGAGCTTGGCGAAGTCGAGCCCCGCGTCGGCGGCGAGACGCAGCGAGCCGATCTCCCGCGCGTCGAGGTCCACGGTGCGACGGTCGCTGCGCGCGCCGCCCTTCTTCGGGGCCTCGAGGGGCACGAAGGCGCGGATCTCGGTGACCAGCGCGTCGGGCTCGGCGCGGGTGCCCGTGACCACCCGCTGCACGAGGATCGCCCGGCGCCCGTCGTCGTCGATGGACTCGAGGCGCGCACGCACCACCAGGCGCTCCCCCCGGGGCAGCGGCGCCCGCACGTTCACGGCGCAGCCCGCGTTGAGCACCCTTACCAACGGGTAGGGAACGCCCCGCAGCGTCTCCGCGGCCACCGCCATGGACCACTGTGGAAAGAGGTGCACCGGCAGCGTGCGCCGGTACGCCGCGAGGTCGCCGCCGGTGGCGCGCACGTAGGCGTCGACGAGGGCCTCGGGCCGGGGCGGCAGCTCGCGCTCGATCCAGGGACCGGGCACCGCGGGGCGCGTCGCCGAGGGCGTGCGCAGCGAGGCCAGCGCCGTGCGCGCGAGGGTTCCGAGCATGGGACCCTGCGCCAGAAGAAAGCGGTTCGAGACGCTCACGCGCCCTCCGCGAGGCGCGCCAGGAGCTTCTCGCCGGTGGTGGTGATGGCCTCGTGGAGACCGCGGTCGCGGAGCTCGCAGCGGTCGAGCCAGCGCTCGAGCAGCGGGCGGCGGTCGGGGTGCTTCTGCGCCTGCTCGAGGAGCACCTCGGCGACGGCCTCGTCGGCCAGCAGCCGGGTCAGCCGCTCGGCGTGGAGCATGGCGAGGGCGAAGTCGCGCTTCGGGTCCCACTGCTTGGTGAGCGAGTCCTTCCAGGTGGAAGGGTGCTGGCCCCCGAGGCGCTTGAACTTGTCGGCGGCGGTGCGCGTCATGAGGTGGCGCTGCGCCGAGAGCGACAGCACCGACACCGCGGCCACGCGGCGCTCCAGGGCGTCCGGCGCCGACACCGCGCGCCACTGCGCCTTCGCGAGGCGGCGCACGAAGGCCTGCGGGCGCTTCACGATGCCGCCGAGGGTGTCCTTCATCGCCATGAGCGACTGGATCTGGCTCGTGCCCTCGTAGATGGGCAGCACCAGCGCGTCGCGCAGCAGCTTCTCGGCGCCGTACTCCTTCGTGTACCCGACGCCGCCGTGGATCTGCACGTTGCGCCGCGCGATCTCCACGGCCTTCTCCGACGAGAGGTACTTGAGCAGCGGCGTGAAGCGCCGCGACCGCGCGCGGTGCCACGGAAGATCGCGGGCGCTGCGGGCCCGCTCGTCGGCCGACGCCACCTCGTTGAAGCGGTCGAGCAGCGCGAGCTTCTGCGCCATCTCTTCGTGGAACGCCGACGTCGCCGCGAGGGCGCGGAGCCCGAGCACGTCGGTCTCCATCTCGTCGAGCATGTCGGCGATCATCTCGTGCCGCGCGATGGGCTTTCCCATGGAGGTGCGCCCCGCGGCGTACTCGCGCGCCATGCGCAGCGCGCACTCCGACAGGCCGATGCCCTCGAAGGCCACGCCCACGCGGGCGTTGTTCATCAGCGTGAGCATGTACTTGAAGCCCTCGCCGCGCTGGCCGACGAGCTCCGCCGGGGTGCCGTCGAAGACCAGCGCCGCGGTGACGCTGCCGTGGTGCCCGAGCTTCTCCTCGATGCGCGCGATCTCGACGTGCCGCACGCGGGTGCCGTCGGGCAGGTCGTCGTAGGCCTTCGCCAGGAACATCGACAGCCCCTGGAGCCCCGCGAGGGCGTCGTCGCCCTGCGCCTCTTCGGTGCGCGCGATGACGAAGTGGAACTTTCCGTGCCCCGAGGTGATGAAGATCTTCTCGCCGTGGAGCCGCCAGGTGCCGTCGGCGCCCTGCTCCGCCCGGCAGCGCAGCCGCGCCATGTCCGAGCCCGCGTCGGGCTCGGTGATGTCCATGCACCCCCAGGCCTCGCCGCGGGCGATCTCGTCGATGTACGACGCGAAGCGCGTCTCGGCGATGCGCCCCGCCGCCACGTCGAAGCGCGTGCTGCCCTCGTGGATGGAGTACGCCAGCATCGCCATGGCCATGCCGCCGTGAAACGAGAAGTGCGTCATCGCCGACACGTCGCCCCGGGCGATCATCTCGGCGACGAGGAAGTACAGCGTGAGCGGCGCGTTGAGCCCGCCGAGCTCCCGCGGCAGGCAGAGCCCGTGCACCTCGGCGGCCTTCAGCGCGTCGAAGAACGCCCGCATGCTCGGACCCTCGGTGACCTCGCCGTTCGCGAGCACGTTGTCCTCGCGGTCGACCTTGGCCGCGCGGGGGCCGAGCTCCTTGGCCACGAGCTCGCCCATCATCGCCGCGATCTCGCCGTAGAACGCCCGCGCGTCGGCGGCGTTCTTGAAGCAGTCCGGCGCGCGGTAGCCGTACTCGGTGACCTCGACGAGGGCGTCCCAGTCGATGCCGCGGTCGAGGTAGAAGCGCAGGTCGTCGTTGTCGGTGAGAAAGCTCGCCATGATCTTACCTTCTGGTAGGGCGGCGCTGCGCCGCGGCCTCGTCTGCGTAGCTGGCCGGCTCGCGCGGCACGAAGAGCGCCGTGCGGGCGATGCGATCGAGCTCCCGGTCGCTGCGGGCGCGGGCCTTCGCCGGGTCGTCGTCGAGGGCCACCGGGAGCACCGCGTCGGACGCCCCCGCCGCGATGGCGAGCTGCAGCATCTGGAGCAGGTACGCCTCGGGGTCGAGGTCCGGGTGGTGCGTGCCGCCGTCCTGGCCGGCGCGGATGAACTTCGCGATGGCGCCGAGCCACGGGCGCACCGCGTCGCGCAGCAGCGCCCGCATTTCCGCGGGGCGGTCGAGCATCTCCCGGGTCACCAGCCGCGCGCGGTCGGCGTCGTCGGAGAAGAACCGCCGCACCGCGCCGAAGACCGCGTCGAAGCGCCCGTGGCCGCCGCGCTCGGCGGTGGCGAAGAGCAGCCCCGGCAGCGCCTCCTTCCAGTGCGTGAGGAACCCCTCGAGCACCGCGTCGCGCACGGCCTCCTTGGACGGGAAGTAGTGCAGCACCGCCGGCTTCGAGACGCCCACCGCCGCGGCGATGTCCTGCAGCGTCGCGCCGTCGAAGCCCCGCGCCGCGAAGAGCCGCGTGGCCTCGCGCACCACCGCCGCCCGCACCTCGCCCCGAGGAAGTCGCTCGTCGCCGCCGCTCACGGGCGCACTCCTTACCAGATGGTAAGGAAGGCGCAAGGGGGGCTGCGCGTCGACGCCTCCGGTCGATGACCGCGAGCCGTGGACGCCCCCCCGGGATCAGCGTTACGCCGTCCTCATGCTCCTCGCGATGAAGCATCGGGTGTTGTCGTGCGGTGCGCTCGCGTTGCTTCTCGGCTGCACGGGATCGACGGAGGTCGTCGCGGACGCGTCGACGGACGCGGGTCTCCGCTGTGACGCGGCGGCCCTTCCGACGACTGCGACGTTCTCGTGTCCCGATCGGTCCCCCGATGCCGGTCGGTGCGGTGATCTCGTGGTGTTCGGTCGGAGCTGGGATCCCGACGGTGGGCACGCGTTGTGGTGCTCGGCCGAAGTCCCGTACGTCCCGCCCGCGTTCACGGGCCTGTGCGTGGACACGTGGCACTGCACGTGCGTGGCACGGCCCGACGCAGGACCTGCCTGGCTTTGTCCTGGTTGACGGTCCACGCTCGGCGAGGAGGCGGCGCTGCGCGGAGCTTTGGCGCGTGTTCGCGAGCCCCCACCCCCGGCCCCGCCCCCACGAGTGGTGGCGGGGAGCGCAGAGACGCGGCGACGCGATGCGACCGCTCTCCGCGGGCTCCGCCGCACGCCCCGACCATCGTCGGTTCGGGCCTGGCCGCGTGGGACACGAGGTCGGCTCAGACGAGCTCGCCGAGTGAGCGTCACTTCTGCCAACCCTGCCCCCATCTCGTGGGGGCGGGGCAGGGGTGGGGGCTCGCCTTGACGGTAACTTCTCCACGGAGCCAAGCATTTCGATGCGACTGCCGCATCGATGCCGCCGCGGCCGTCACCGCCCCGCGAGCACCAACAGCTTCTGGATCTCGTCCTCGGACAGCGGTCGCGCACCACCGGCGGAGCGCGCCGCGACGGTGATCTTCGCGGTGTGCTCGATGATCTCGGTGCGCACGACGCCGGTCATGGGGTCGTCGCAGAGCACCACGCTGCCGTGCCGCGCGAGCATGAACGCCTCGCAGCCGTCGGCGACCA
>CAIMWA010000413.1 GCA_903845045.1 uncultured delta proteobacterium
CGGCCGCGTCGTCGAGGTCGGCCGTGGGGTCGGGGCGCCAGAACCGAGGAAGCACGTAGAGGTCCATGCCCGCGCTTCAACACCATCCGTCAGGAACTTGCCAAATTTCGACGCGCTTCATTTCGTAAGCGCGCCGGCATGGTCTCGACAGGCATCGGCCGACGAGCATACGCCGCCGGCGCGGGGCGGTCGTCACCCGGGACCGGGAAGGAAGGAAAGGGGACGATGACAAATCGTACGACCATAACGATTCCGCGAGATTTCCAGAGATCCGCGATCGTCGCGGGGCGACTTGCTCATTTGCCACCGTCCCGGGCGAAACTCCCCGGCCGCGAGCGCCGCGATGAACGGAACGGCATGCGCGGTCGCCTCGTAGATGGTCCCTTGATGGCAGATGTTGCTGAAGAGGCCGCTGCATGCATCGTCCGCTACGTCGTCGTCCCCATCCGCGAGCCCCCGGATAGCGGCATCGACGTCCATCTCGAACGTGTCGCCCTGGGGGCCGCGTCCGTACGCGTGTGAAAGGTCGACCCAGGGGACATCGGACAACTCGTTCAGGACTGCCCGGCCTACGGCACGAGGGATGTGAACTGCGGCAGCGATCATGGACGCGTAGAGTACCAGCGCGCCCGCCACCCTTTTCGGCCGCGCTCGGCGGCGGAGAGGTGTGGGTGCACGTGGCCCGGTCGCGCGGCCCCGCAACGTCCCCGCAGGCGCCTCGGGCCATTCATGGCCCACGAATGTCCGCGGCGGTGTCCGGGAAGGTGGCGCCCTCCGCCAAGTTCCCCGAAACTCCCCATCCCGCCATGGACGAAGCCACGATCACCACCTACCTGACGACGACCTTTCCCGGCGTCGTGGTCACGTCCGCCGAGGGCGCGACGTCCTTCGCGTACGACCCCGACCGCGTGCCGTCGGCGGCGGTCTACTTCGCGACGCTGAAGTCGCGGGACGAGCCCAACGACGACGTGTCGCAGCTCGATCGCCCCGCGGTGTTCCGCCTCAACATCGCCCTGCCCGTAGAGGACTTCCAGCGGCTCTTCGGTCCGCCTCCGCCGCCGCCCGGGGACGACGGACTCGTCGAGACCCGGCACGACTTCAGCGCGCTCGATCGGCTCCTCCCGCACCCCGTGTACGCCTACCTCGCGTGGGCCTGCGTGGTCTCGCCGAGCGCCGCGACCCTCGAGACCATGAAGCCGCTGCTGGCGCGCGCCTACGCACTCGCCCAGGCGCGGTACCGGCCGAGCGCGTAGCGGATCGCCCCTTCGATCAACCGCCCCGCGGCGTCGCGAGCAGCGCCTGGCCGCGCGCCGGCGTGAGCACGCCCCCGAGCGCCGGATCGATGAGCAGGTCGAGGGGGCCGACGCTCGCCACGAAGCCGCCCTGCCAACGCGGGAGCGCCTCGAGGACCACCTCCCACGCGTCGTCGACGCGACCGCGCCGCACGAGGATGCGCGCCGCGTCGAGCGGATCGTCCCAGTACAGCACCGCCTTCGCGCGCTCGTACGCGGCCAGCGCCTCGTCCTCCGCGCCATACACGACCGCCGTGGAGAAAAGCCTGCGCGCGAGGTCGTCGGGGCGCGCGGCGAGCTTCTTGTCGGCGCGGTCCTCGGCGACGGATTTCCCGTAGGCGGCGCGATCGAGGCGCGTCGCCTTGCCGCGGCGCCCGAGCGCGGGTGCCCCCTTCTCCAGCGCCTTCAGCAGCTTCGCGATGGGATCGGCGGCGCGCGCGCGTCCCTCGCCCGCCTCGGCGGCGCGCTTCACCGCCGCCCAGTCACCGGTGGCGTGACCCGCCACGACGAGCAGCGCGGCGATGTCGTCGAACGGGTTGATGGCGCCGAAGACGTACGTCGCGAGGAACGCCCGCGCCGGCTCCAGGAACCCCGCGAAATCGCCCTGGAACGCGAGCGTCGTCGCGGCGGCGTAGGCGGCGAGGCCCTGGTCCTTGCCCTCCTTCGACGCGAGCTCGAGGAGCTTCGGCAGCGCGAGCTCGGTGTGCCCCGCGCGGGCGAGCTGCATCGCCTGCTTGAAGGTCTTCGGCGGCCTCGTGTCGACCGCCGGCTTCTCCTTCGCCGGCGGCGTCCACCGCTTGAGCACGCGCGCCTGCGCGTGGCCGGGCCAGAGCTGCACGCGGTAAGCGTCCTTCCCGCGCAGGCCGTCGTCGGAGATGGTGTCGAGGCGCGCATGCGAGACGCGCACGACGACGCTCCCCGCCGGGACCGCGAAGGCGCGCGCCTTCGTCATCGGGTCCGTCGGTCCGAGGAGCACGAGCTCTCCCGAGGGCACCGCGACGCTGCACTCGGTCACATGGTCGAACGCCGCGGCGTCGTCCGGGGGTGCCGAGGCAAGCACGGCGATCTCGACGGGCACCGTGGTGTTGCGCGCGGTGCCGATGCCCACCACGCCGCCCGCGAGGGCGAGCCGATCGTCGATGGCCGCGGCGTCCCAGGCGTCGCCGAGCACGTCGGTGCAGCCGCGGTCGCACAGCAAGAAATGGTGGAAGTCGGCGAAGACCTGGAACGCCTTCGGTGCAGCCGGCGTCGCGCGCACCGGTGGCGCCGCGGGCTCCGCCGCCCCAACCTCGGCGTAGCCCTTCTTTGTCTTCTCGGCGACCAGCTTGTCGTGCTCCGCGCGGGCCTTCGCCGCGTCCGCGAAGGACTTCTCGCTGGTCTGACCGGCGGTCCCGATGCGCCCGAAGCACACCGCGAAGGACGCGCCCCGGAGGTCGATCTCCCAGAACTTGCTCGACGTTCCTTCGATGAGCTCGAACCGACGTGCCATGCGTCCTCTTGTGTGGCCGCGACGGTAGCATCGTTCGACGTCGGAACGCAGCGTGGCCGGTCGGTGCAGCGGTGGCACGCTCGCGGAACCCCGGGCGACGCCGCGCGATATGGCTCCCGGCGTCCGCTTCGACTCCGTTCCCGACGACTCGTTCCCCCCAGCCGGCTCGGATCGAATGGAGCTGAAGTGCAAGGCGATGGTGGCAATCGTCAGCCGAAGTGCGTTCGCGGGACGAACACGCGCCGAGACCGTGCCAGACGACCCGACCGAAGACGGTGTCAGAAGGCGACTTCCCCAGTATTTTCCTCCACGAACTCCCAAGTACAATCAACCGCCAGAATTTCCGCCCATGAATCATGACCGTGAATGAGAAAGTGCTTCCACTTCCCTACGGCAAGTTTCTCCTCGGCCAACCACGCCGAATTCTCAACTCGATAGATGCCGGGATCAGGACAGATTCCGGAGGAAATCCACTGCGCCTTGAAGATCGATCGATCGATCTCCATCTTCCGGAATCGTTCCGGGATGTCTGAATCCAGAAGGGTCGGGGCCACCCGTACCCACAGGCCGGCCGCAAGGGTGATCCGCACAGCCCCCGCCAGCACCGAGGGTGGCTTGCGTTCAGCGGGCAACGCGATGGATGCAAGTACAATCGTGTCGCCGTTTTCGTGGGATGTAACCTCCAAATCAGGCGCCGACGGAGAGATCATCCATGGGACCGGAAGTGCGATCAACTCGTTCATCATGTCCCATTCTTTCTACCGCATGACGACGGCGCCCGGTGCCGATAGTGCGTCCGATGAGTGAAGTCAATACGGGAGTTTACCGATGATCTCGTCCCACGCAGCTCCCGGCCCTCCTGACGCTAGTCATGCCGCCCGGGAGCCCTCGACAGGCGCCACGCCGGCGCTTCGCGTCGCTGCTCGCGGCGATGAAGGGCGCCTACAAGCACGACGCGGCGGTGATGGCAGAGCTCGCGAAGTTCAAGCGGGTGCAGGTGCGGCGCGCGAAGGCGGCGAAGCCCGCGGGGTGAGCCGACCTCAGACCGCGCGGTCGCTCCCGCGAGTGCCTCAGCGAACGGTCACGGTGCTCACGCGATAGAGCGACGGCGCCAGCGGGTCGGCCCCGACCTTGCCATCGATCGCGAGGTTGACGAAGGGCGTGTCGTCTGCAGCCCCGACGAGCCCGACGAGCACCGCGTAGGACCCGGGCGGCGTCGAGGCGGGGACGTGCAGCGCGCTCGTGTACGCGTAGGGCCCCCCAGCCCCGACGGGCCAGCGGCTCGGATCGAAGCTTCGATCGGACGGCGCGCAGTAGCGGTCGTGCGAGGGGCCGTTGCTCTCGAAGCAGACGAGCAGGCCGAGGGGCCAGGGCACGCGGCCGACGGCCCTCTGGAACCACGTGTGTTGCATCGTGAAGGTGCTGTCGGGCGCGACGACGCCCGGGTGCTCGAGCGCGCTCAGCACGAGGCGATAGCCGAGCCTTCGCTGGGCGTAGGCTTCCAGGCTCTCCGCGATGTCCGAGCCGCGGGCCGGTTGTACGAGCACGCGCACGAACCGACCGCTCGGGTTGTCGCCGCACTCGTCAGCGGCGGCCCAGGAGGGACAGGTGGCGATCGGGACCCACTGCTCGCGGACGTACCAGCCGAGGTAGTTGGCGTGTAGCGAGAGCGCCTCGTTGATCGCCCCCTCGGTGTTGTTCACGACCGGCCCGGTGGCGCTGCCGGTCCGGAACTGCGCGATCGTCCCGTCCCACG
>CAIMWA010000414.1 GCA_903845045.1 uncultured delta proteobacterium
CCGCCGGCACCGGCAGCACCGGCGAGGCGGGCTGCGCGACGGGCCTCATCGGCGAGGGCGACGGCGGCGGCGACGGTTGGACGACCACCGCCGGCACCGGCGCCGTCGGCGAATTCACGCGCCTCGCGGTGGCCGCCGGGGTGCCTCGCATCGCGACGCGGAGGGCCACCACTGCCGCCGCAGCCACGACGAGCAGCGCGACGGTGCGACCGCGCCGGAGACCGCGCGGCGGCGCCGACCCGGGTCCTGCACGGTCCGGCGAAGCACCTCCCTCGACGTCTACGGACGGGTGCGGCGTCGTGGGTCGCGAAGCGCGCCCCGACGGCGAAGGAGCGGGGGCCGGAGCGTCGTCGGGGTCCTCCGGGAGCGGCAGCCGACGACCGGTGATCGTCGGGTTCGCCGGCGGCGGCGAGGCGGTCGCCGGGGCGGCCTCGGAGCGTGGCGCGGCATCCCCCTCGAAGGACTCGGCGGCGTGGGCGGGGGCCGTGCGCGCGCGATCGACGCGCAAGGTCCCGCGGCCATCGCGAGGGCCCCGCGGGGACGGCGCCGAGGCGTCGGTCCAGGCCTCGGCGGTGCTGTCGCCGAGGGCGTCGGCGAAGGCGTCGGCGAGCGCGGCACCGGTGGCGAAGCGGTCGGCCCGGTTGCGCGCGAGGGCCCGAGCGGCCCAGCCGTCGACGGCAACGGGAAGCGCAGGACGCAGCGCCGTCGGCGGGGCGATGACGTGCGTGAGGATCGCCACGAGAAGCTCCGCGATGGCCTCGCCCTCGAAGGGGTGCGTGCCCGTGAGCATCTCGTACGCGAGGATGCCGAGGGCCCAGAGGTCGCTGCGACCGTCGAGGGTGCGCGACGCGCGGGCCTGCTCCGGGGACATGTACCGCGGCGTGCCGACGAGGGTGTTGCTGGCCGTGGCGCCGCCGCCCTCGGCCAGCGCGTCGGTGAACTTCGCGACGCCGAAATCGAGCACCTTCACTTGTGGCGGGTCGGCGGGGTCGCAGAGGAACACGTTCTCGGGCTTGAGGTCGCGGTGCACGATGCCCGCCGCGTGCGCTGCGTCGAGGGCGGCGCCGATCTGACGCACGATCTGCAGCGCCTTGCGCGGGTGCATGCGGGGATCGCGGGCGATGCGCCTCGCGAGCGACTCGCCGTGGAGCAGCTCCATCACCAGGAACGGGCGGCCGTCGCCGCTGACGCCGTAGTCCTCGACGCGCACGATGGCGGCGTGGCGCAGCTTCGCGGCGATGCGCGCCTCGCGGAGGAACCGCTCGATGGCGCCCTTGTCACGCGCCATCTCGGGCAGCAGCACCTTGACCGCGGCGTCGTGGCCGAGCACCTGGTGTTGCGCACGAAACACCTCGCCCATGGCCCCCGCGTCGATCTTCGCGCCGAGGACCCAGCGGTCGCCGAGGATGTCGCCGGGGCCGGTCACGGACCTCTCCGGCACTGTACGCACCCGCTGCCCCGCGGGGCAAATCGCTGCCCTGCCCGCACTCGCGACGGCGCGCCACGTAGGGTAGGAACACCCCCAGCAGTGAACGAAGGCCAACGGACGACCGGCGCCGGAGCGCGACGACCGCGCATGCGGTGGGTGTCGCTCGTGGCGGTGCTGCTCGTCGCGGCGGCGGTGGCGGTGCTGCAGAGCGACCGCTTCGCGCGCGAGGTCGCGACGGCGGTGCGCACGCAGTTCTTCGCGGCGACGGGCCTCGAGCTCCGCTACGCGACGGTGCGCGTGTCGTGGTCGCGCGCGGCGGTGCGCATCGAGGGTATCCGCATCCGCCGGCCCACGGAGGGCTGTCCGACGCTGGTCGCCCTCGACGCCGTGGAGGTCACCCCGGCGCTGCGCGACCTGCTCCAGCGCCGCGTGCGCATCCGCCAGCTCTCCGTCGACGGCGGCTCCGTGAACCTCGCGTTCGAGCGCCTCGGCGGCACGGTGAGGCTCCGGTGCGGTCCGGTCTCGCGCGGCGGCGGCGGTGGTGGAGGCGGCGAGGTGCCGCTGCGCGACGTGGCCGTGAGCGACGTGCGCGTGCGCGTGCGCCACCCCGACGTCGGCGACGTCACCCTCGGCTCCGTGGACCTCGACCTGCTCAACCTCGGGCAGTCGCGGTGGTCCGTCGGGTTCCTCGCCGTCGACGGCGTCGTGCGCACGCCGTGGTTCGCCGGCGGGGTCCCGCACGCCGAGGCGCGGCTGACCTTCGACGGCCGCACCGGCTCGCTCTACGTCGCGAGCGCGCAGATCGGCGCCGGCACCACGTCGCTGCGCGTGCGGCAGCTCCGCTACGACGCCCCGCGGCACCGCCTCGACCTCGACGCCCGCGCCGACACGGTCCTCGAGGACGTGCTGCCTCGCATCCACGGCGCGCCGGACCTCGAGGGCGCGGTGAGCGTCGACGTGCGCGGCAGCATCGACGACGTGCGCGTTCCAGAGCGCGGCTTTCACGCCCTGGCACGCGTGAGCGCCCTCGGGCTGGCGCTGCACGCGCCCGATTCGACCACCGGCGCGATGCTTCGGTACAGCCTCGGCGACCGCGTGCGGACCACCGTCGACGCGACGCCGGAGCGCATCCTCGCGACGGACTTCTCCGGGGGGTACGCGAGCGCCGTGCTGCACGCGGACCGCCTCTCGGTGGGGCTCCGCGGCCCCATGGCGCTCGATGGCGCGCTGTCGATCCAGGGCCTCGACTTCACCGAGCTCATGAACGACGCGACGGTCACGCCGCGCACGAAGATCCTCTGGACCCTATCGGGCGAGGCGCGGCTGCGCGGCACGTTGTCGCCGCTGCACCTCATCGTCGACCTGCCCAATTTCGAGACCCGGGACTTCGCCGTGCTCCGCGACTTCTTCACGGTGCAGCCGCAGCGGCCGGTGGTGCAGCTCGCCCGCGCCCGCATCTCGTCGCGCATGGAGGTGGACCCGGTCTCCATCTCCTGGAACGACTCGACGGTGACCTTCGGGCAGTCGCGGGTCACGGCGCGGCGCATCCGGGTCCGCACGACGCATGACGTCGACGACTCCGACGGCCACGACCACGACATCAAGATCGAGGGTCTCGACGTGGTGCGGCTGCACCTCGCCGACGTGGGCGCCATCGCCGACATCCCCATCGCCGGCGACGCCGTCGCGACGGTGGCCCTCGACGACGACGACGACCACCCGCGGGTGCACGGCATCGCGCGCATCGCGGGGTTCACCTTCGGCACGTTCCCCTTCGGCGACCTCGCGACGGCGCCGGGCACCGAGTGGCAGCTCCTCGACGACCGCCTCGACGCCGCGCGCATGGACGGCGTCGACCGGCGCTCGCGGTACGCGGTGCACAGCGCGTACCTCGATTTCCGGCAGTACGACCTGCGGGCCGGGGCGCGCGTGCACGGAGAGCCGCTCGAGCTCGCGGACTTCTACGACATGTTTCATTTCACCGGCGATCCGACGCTCGCGCCGTACGACGGCCGCGGCGTCGTCGACGCCAACGTGGACTACGTGCTCGGGCGGCCGGGCGACGACCGCGACGGCGTGATGACCGCCGACGTCGCGGTGCGCGGCGCGCAGGTGACGGCCTTCGGCGAGCACATCGACGGCGCCGAGGCGCGGGTCTCGTACACGTGGCTGCGGCGGCGCGACGGGGTGCGCGGCGCGAGGGTGAGCGTCGAGCGCTTCACGGGGACCAAGGGCGGCGGCCGGCTGCGCGCGAGCGGCGCCATGGACCTCGGCGCGAACATGCACTTCGTCGCCGAGGCGTCGGAGGTTCCCATGGGCGCCATCGACGCCGCGCGCACGGCGCGGGTGCCTGCGTCGGGCCTCGTGTCGGCGCTCGTCACCCTCGAGGGGACGCCGGATGCGCCGCGCTTCGTGGGCGACCTGCGCTTTCGCGACCTCACCGTGCTCGACCGCCCGCTGGGTGACGTCGACCTGCACGTCTCGCAGCTCCCCGACGGACCGCCGGCGACGTCGGCGCGGCCCGTCTCGGCGAGCCGTGTCGAGGCGGCGCCGCCGACGAACCGCATCGACGTCTCCATCGGGGCCATGGCCGACCAGCTCCACGCCGACCTGACGCTGCGCGTGCCGTGGGAGGCCTCGCGCTGGCGCGACGCGGCGGGCGTCTGGCACCCGTCGCACGAGCGCGCCTGGGGCCAGTCGTCGCTGCGCACGCACGTGTGGACCCGCGGCGCCGTGGACGTGCTCCCCTGGCTGCCGCCGTCGATGCTCGCGCGGGCCGGCGCCGACGCGCGGGTCGAGGCGGGCTTCGATTTCTCCATCGACGAAGGGCGCCTCGACGCGCTGCCGTCGTCCACCGGCCACGCGCAGCTTCGGGCTCTCCACGTCGAGGCTGGCGGGCTGCCGGTGCGCCTCGGCGACGGCGCGGTGCTGGGTGTCTGCTTCCGCGGCGGCACCGTGTGGATCCCGCAAGCCGACGCGCCGCAGTGCGGCGACCCGCCGGCGGTGGACGTCGCCGCGGCGGCCTTCGTGGCCTCGAGACCCGCGTTGCTGGGACCCGACGGAACGCGCCTCTGGATCGCCGGCAGCGCGTCCGTCGGCGGCGACTTCTCGGTGCGCGACTTCGACGCCGTGGTGCGCGGCGAGGCCGACCTCGCGCAGGTCGCCGCGCGGGTGCCGCAGCTCACCTACGGGCGCGGCGTCGCGTCGTTCCAGGTGCGCGCCCGGGGCACGCCGGACCAGCCGCAGCTCTCCGGCGGCGCCGAGCTCCACGACGGGAGCGTCGGCGTGGCGGGCATGACCGGGCCGCTGCACGACATCGAGCTCGACCTGCGCGTCGACGGCAGCGACGCCGTGCTCCGCCGTGCGAGCGCGCGCTACGGCCAGGGGCTCATCGCGTTCACCCGCGACGACGCCCCCGCGAGCGCGCACTTCGACGGCACCCACATCGAGCGCGTCGACGTTCCGATCATCGTGCGGGACCTCTCGCTGTCGCCGGACGAGGGCATCGAGCTCGCGGCGAACGCCGACGCGCGGCTTCGGTGGCAGGTCGGCGACGAGCTCCCGCTGCTGCAGGGCGTCGTGGACCTCACGCGCGCCCGCTACACCCGGCCGATCCCGCTGTCGGCGGACGTCGCGGGGCGGCTCCAGGGACGCAGCGCGCCGGCGCCGGCGGCGGCCTACGACCCGGCGCGGGACCTCGTGCGCCTCGACGTGCAGGTGCGCACGCCGACGCCGATGCGCATCGCGAACAACCTCGCCGACGCCGAGCTGCGCCTCGACGAGGCCCGTCCGTTCCGCATCGTCGGCACGGCGCAGCGGCCGGGCATCGTGGGCTCGATGCAGATCGTGCGGGGGCTGCTGCGCGTGTACGACAACGAGTTCGACGTGCGCCGCGGCGTCGTCGACTTCGACAACCCCGACCACGTCGCCGCGCGCTTCGACATCAACGCCCAGACCGAGGTGCGGCGCACCGGCGACAGCGCGCGCAGCCAGTGGCGCGTGAACCTGCACGCCTACGGCACCCCGGAGCAGTTCTCCGTGGACCTCTCGGCGGAGCCCACGCTCTCGCGGGAGGACATCGTGCTGATGCTCCTCTTCCGCCTCACGCGCCTCGAGCTCGAGCGCATCGGCGCCGCCAACGCCGCGCAGACGCTGGCCGTGGAGGCGCTCTCCCGCGGCCTCGGCCTCGACCAGCTGCTGAACCGGGTGCTGCCGGTGTTCGACGACGTGCGCATCGGCAGCGCCTACAACCCCCGCACGAACCGCACGGAGCCGCAGCTCAACCTCGGCCGGCAGGTCTTCGACTGGCTCCGCCTCGGCGGGTCGACGACGGCGAGCGACAACCCCATCGCGCGCTTCACCGCCGACGTGCGCCTCCGCGGCGGGCTCGGCGTGCAGGCGCTCGTCGAGAGCGCGAACAACCAGCTCGGCGCCGTCAACGCCAACGCCGGCGCGGACCTTCGCTGGCGCATGGAGTTCCAGTGAGGGCGCTGGCGATGGCCCTGGCGGTGCTCCTCTTCGCGGGCGCGACGCGAGCGCAGAGCACGGCGGAGACCGAGGCCGCGCCGGGCGACGAGCCCATCGCCGGGGGCGCAGAGCTGAGCGGACCGATCGTGTCGGTGCGCGTCGAGCCGCCGCTGCCCGACGAGAACCCGTGGGTGCGCACGGGCCTGGCGCCGGGCACGCAGTTCACCGCCGAGCGTGCGCGCGAGGCCCTCCGCGCGGCCCTCGCCACGGGGAACTTCGCCGAGGCCCGGCTGAGCGCGGCGGCGGCGCCGGGCGGCGTCGCGCTGGTGCTGCGAGGCGAGCGGCGCTTTCGGCTGCGGTCCTTCTCGGTGGCGGGGGTGTCGGCGCGGCCGCAGGACGACGTCGACGACGACCTCGGGCTGCACGCCGGGGCCGCGGTGACCGAGTCGCGCGTGCAGAGCGCGTTGGCGAGGCTGCGCGCGGGCTATCGCAGCGCGGGCTTTCCGGCGGCCGAGGCCGAGGCGCGGTGGCGCGAGACCGACGACCCCAGCGTGCGCGTGCTCACGGTGGTCGTCACCGAGGGCGCGCCGCTGCGGATCGCCGAGGTGCGCTGGCCCGGGGCGTCGCCGGAGCTGGCTTCGACGCTGCGCGCGGCGGCGGCGCTGACCCCCGGCACGACGGCGTCGACGGAGCGACTGCACAACGCGCTCGAGGCCGCGCGGCGGGCCCTTCGGGGAGCCGGGTACCTCGCGGGCGCGCTCGCGGCGCCGCGGGTCGAGACCGTCGACGGGCGCGCGCGGGTCTCCTTCGCGACGACGCCGGGACCGCTGCATCGGCTGGTGTGGCAGGGCGTGCGGGTGTTCCCCGACGAGGCGCTGCGCGACGCCATCGACCTCTCCGAGGAGGGCCTCGAGGGGGCCGCCGTCGACGCCGTGACGGCGCGGGTGCGGACCTTCTACGTGCGGCGCGGCTACCCCGAGGCCGCCGTCGCCGTCGCCGTGGAGGCCGCTCCGGACGGGTCCCGGGCGGTGCGCATCACCGTGCGCGAGGGCGTGCCGGCGGTGCTCGGCGCGGTGCACTTCCGCGGCGCCGCGGCGGTGTCCGAGGACTCGCTGCGGAGCACCTTCGAGGCCGCGGTGCGCGACGGCGTGCCCGCCGAGCCCGATCGCTTCGCGGGCCCCGCCGACCGCGGGCACACCTACGTGGAGACTCTCGTCGACGGCGGCGCGCGGGAGCGGGTGACGCAGCGCTTTCACGACCTGGGCTACCTCGACGCGGCGGTGGCCCCGGCGGTGCGCGCGTGGCGCCGGAGCACGCAGCGCGGCCCCGTGGGCTACCGCCACCCCGACGTCGTGGACCTCACCTTCCAGGTGACCGAGGGCCCGCGCACGATGCTCGAGGAGCTTCGCGTCGAGGGCAACCGCGAGCGCGCGACGGCGGACGTGGTGCGCGCCCTGGACCTGCGCGAAGGCGTTCCGCTCTCGTACCTCGCGGTGGAGGAGGCGCGCATCCGCCTCGCGGCGTGGTACCGCGAGGAGGGCTTCGCCTTCGCGCGGGTCGAGCCCGCCGTGGACCGCTCACCGGACCACACCCGCGCGCGGCTGCGCCTCGCCATCCACGAGGGTCCGCGGGTGCGCATCGGGGCGATCCGCATCGAGGGCAGCGTGAGCACGCCGGAGCCGGTGCTGCGGTCGCGCGTGGCCTTCGCCGAGGGCGACTGGTACCGCGCGTCGGACGTGCTCGCGACGCAGCAGCGCCTCGGCGAGCTCGGCATCTTCGCGGGCGTGAACGTCGGCCTCGAGGACCCCGAGCTCGAGGCGCCGGTGAAGACCCTGCGCGTGCAGGTCGTCGAGCGCCGCGCGCAGTCCCTCGAGCTGCGCGGCGGCTACTCCCTCGGCGAGGGCGTCCGCTTCGGCTTCGAGTACACGCACCTCAACGTCTTCGGCCGCGCCGTGGCCCTGTCGTTCCAGGCGCGCGGCGGCTACCTGCTGCAGATCGACGGCATCACGCCGACGTTCCCGCCGGGCATCCAGACGAGCTTCTCGGAGCTGCTGAACTGGCGCGTCGCGGCGTCGCTGCGCTTTCCGTGGCTGCCGCTGCTGGGCCCGGCCTGGGCGGCCACCGCCGACGTCTCGACGGTGCGCCAGCTCCAGCCGCCGTTCTACGCGCTCAACACCCACGGCGTGGGCCTGTCGCTGCTCTTCACGGCGCTGCGCAACCTCACGGTCACCCTCACCGGCGAGTTCCAGTACGTCATCACGCAGCTCTTCGACGGCGGCACGATCCAGTCGCTGGTGCAGACCTACCCCATGCGCTGCGAGATGCTCGGGCAGACGCCGGAGGCGTGCCTCGGCTACCAGCAGGTGCTGCTGCAATACCTGCTTCGGTATTCCGATGGCGAGTCGGTGCTGGGCTCGGCGCGCCTCGGCGTGCAGTACGACCGCCGCAACAGCGCGCTGTCGCCGTCGCGGGGCTTCGTGGCGTCGCTCACGGCCGAGGTGCTGGGGGTGATCTCGGCGACGAACCCCAACCTCGCTCCGCTCACGGGGCACTTCGTGGGCCGCGTCACGGGGTACGTGCCGCTCCCCGTGGGGCGCATGGTGCTCATGCTGAGCGCCCGTGTCGGCGGCAACGTCGGCGAGACCACGGCGCTGAGCACGCACCCGTCGCGGCGCTTCTGGCTCGGCGGCGCCGACGCCATGCGCGGCTGGCAGCAGAACCAGCTCATCCCCCAGGACCTCATCGACGCGGCGCTGCGCAACCCGGGCGTCTCGAACCCTCTGCTCCTCGGCTCCGCGGGCGGCGAATTCTTCATGGTGGGCATCGCGGACCTGCGCATCCCGACGCCGCTGTGCCTGCCCTTCGGGTGCCTGCAATTCGGGGCGTTCATCGACGTCGGCAACCTGTGGTCCCGGCCGCCGGCCCTCGGCGACCTCTACCGCCTGCGGTTCTCGCCCGGCGCCGGGGTGCGCCTGGACTCGCCGTTCGGGCTCATCTCCATCGATTTCGGCTTCAACCCGTTCAATTACGAGGTCGTCGGCGAACGCACGTGGAGCTTCCAATTCTCCCTTGGCTCGGTGTCCTGACGACCCCACCGATGGGCGCAACGGCGCGCCCCCCTGTTCAAACCGGGCGGGCGCTTGTGATACCTCCGCGGACGGAACCATGAGCCCAGACATCGCCTCGCTGCGCACCGAGATCCTGCACTCCCTCGAAAACACCCTCGACGACGTGCTCCCATGGTTCGTCTCGCAGATGCCGCCGGCGTACTTCGCCGACACGCCGGACCAGGAGCGTCTGGTGCATCTCCGCGCGCTGCTGGCGGCCCGCGCCTCGGGCCTGCCACCGCGCATCACCCTGCACTCCGAGGACCGCGCGCGCTGGACGTTCATCATGGACGGCGACCGCCCCGGGCTGCTCCGCGAGATCCTCGCGCAGGTGCCCGGCGACGCGCCGCTGCGGCAGGTGAAGGTGCACCGCAGCGCCGACGGGCAGCTCGCCATCGACACGCTGCAGCTCGGCGAGATCCCGCGCTTCGACCCGGCGGACCCGGCGCAGTCCGAGCGCCTCGAGGAGGTGCTGCGCACGGCCGCGCGGGCCGGCGCCGACGTCGCGAAGCTGCGGGCGTTCCTGGTGCACGCGCCGGCGAACCTGGTGCGCACGGCGACAGCCCTTCGCGCGATGCGGAGCGCCGAGCGCTACGCCGAGGTGAAGGGCACCGAGGACACGACGGTGCACCTCGAGCCCGAGTCCGACGCGTCGCTCTCGCGGGTGGTGCTCGCGGTGGGCAACGCTCCGGCGCGGCGCATGTTCGAGCGCTGCGGCGAGATGCTGTCGCGCTACGGCGTGAACATCCACCGGGCCTTCGTCGACGTCGTCGAGGACCCGGGCAACGGCCACGTGATGCTCTTCAGCTTCGTCGTGCGCGGCCCCGACGGCAAGGCCATGGAGGCCGACTCGGCGCTCTGGCGCTCGCTCGCGGCGGACCTCGCGCGCAGCAAGTGGATCTCCGAGCCCTCCCTCGCGCTGAGCCGCGCGAACCCGGCGCTTGGCCTGCGCCGCGCGGAGATCATCGTGACGCTGGCGAGCCTCGCGCAGCAGCGCCTGACGCGCGACAACCCCGTGGCCTTCTCCCGCGACCGCGTGCTCGCGCTGGCGTCGAAGCACCTCGCGCTGGCGTCGGCCATCGCCGACCTGCTCGACGAGCGCTTCAACCCCGCGGCCCCGCTGACCGACGCGATCTTCGAGGCACGCGCCGCGGCGGTGCGCGAGCAGGTGCTGCACGACGTCGACGGCGACGACGCGCGACGGGTGCTCGGCACGCTCCTCGACGCGGTGGCGGCGACGCTGCGCACGAACCTTCATCGTCCGAAGCGCTACGGCCTCGCGCTGCGCATCGAGGGCGGGTTCATCCCGCGCGGCGACGACCGCCCCTTCGGCGTGTACTTCGTGCACGGCCACGGGTGGGACGGCTTCCACGTGCGCTTCCGCGACATCGCCCGGGGCGGCGTGCGCGTCGTGCGCCCGGCGGGTCCCGATCAGCTCGCGGCGGAGGCGGACCGCCTCTACGACGAGGCGTACGGCCTCGCGTCGGCGCAGCAGCTCAAGAACAAGGACATCCCCGAGGGCGGCGCCAAGGCCGTCATCGTGTCGTCGCAGGACGTGCCCATCAACCGCGCGGTGAAGGGCTTCATCGACGGCCTCCTCGACCTGATGGTCCCGGATCCGTCGTCGCCGCAGGTGGACCGCCTGGGTCGCACGGAGACGCTGTACCTCGGCCCCGACGAGAACATCACGCCGGAGCACATCGTCTGGATCGTCGACCGCGCGCGGCAGCGCGGGCACAAGCTCGCGGGCGCGTTCATGAGCTCGAAGCCCGGCGCGGGCATCAACCACAAGGAGTACGGCGTGACGTCCGAGGGCGTCGCGGTGTTCCTCGACGTGGCGCTGCGGGCCGTGGGCATCGACCCGTCGAAGCAGGACTTCACGGTGAAGATCACCGGCGGCCCGGACGGCGACGTCGCGGGCAACATGCTCAAGATCCTGCACCGCGAGTACGGCGCGCGGGCGAAGGTCGTGGGCATCGCCGACGGCTCCGGCGCCCTCGAGGACCCGGCCGGCCTCGACCACGACGAGCTGCTGCGCCTCGTGGGCCGCTCCGATCCCGCCGCATCGTTCGACCCGGCGAAGCTGTCGCCGACGGGCCGGCTGACCCGCGTCGACGCGCCCGACGGCGTGCGCATGCGCAACACGCTCCACAACCGCGTGGTGGCCGACGCGTTCATCCCCGGCGGAGGGCGCCCGCAGACGCTCAACGGGCACAACTGGCAGGAGCACCTGCTCCCCGACGGCACGCCGTCGAGCCGGGTCATCGTCGAGGGCGCGAACCTCTTCCTCACGCCCGAGGCGCGCAAGAACCTCGGCGAGCGCGGCGTGCTGGTGCTCAAGGACAGCAGCGCCAACAAGTGCGGCGTGGTGTGCTCGAGCTTCGAGATCTGCGCGGCGCACCTGCTGTCCGAGCAGGAGTTCCTCACGCACAAGGTCGCTTTCGTGGGCGAGGTCGTGAAGCGCCTGCGCGAGCTCGCGCGCCGCGAGGCCGAGCTGCTGTTCCGCGAGCGCCAGCACCACCCCGGAGTGCTGATGCCCGAGCTCTCGGTGAAGCTCTCGCGGGAGATGAACCGCGCCGCCGACGCCATCGCGGCGTACCTCGAGACCATGACGCCGGAGACCCACGCGCTGGGCGAGCAGCTCGTGCTCGAGCACCTGCCCCCGACGCTGCTCGAGCTCGCGGCGTCGCGCATCGAGGAGCGCATGCCGCCGGCGTATTGGCGCTCCATCGTCGCCAAGTCGCTGGCGGCGCGCATCGTGTACCGCGAGGGCCTCGACTGGCTCACGCCGCTCCCCGAGGGCGTCATCGGCGAGGTGGCGTTCCAGTGGTTCCGCGCCGACTCCGCCGCGCGCAAGCTGGCCGCGACGATCCGCGACGGCGGCGCCTTCGACCGCGACGCGGTGGCGATGATGGTCGAGCGCTCCGGCGCCCGCATCGCCCTCGACGGCTGATCCGCCGCCCCCGACGACCCGCCCGGGAGCTCCCGCCGCTCAGCGATCGGCGGCGGCGGCTCCGATGGCGTTGCGCACGAAGAGGTCCTCGAGGGTCTCGCGGCGCGGCGTGACGCTGTGCACCCGCGCTCCGTGGGCGAGCGCGGCGGCGAGCACGTCGTCGACGCGGGACTCACCCTCGACGCTGACCACCACGCGGTCGCGCAGGTCGCTCCGCTTCGCGCCCGGCACCGCGTCGATGGCCGCCGCGAGGCCGTCGCCGCCGCCCTGGAGCTCGATCTCCACGGCGCGGATCTCCTTGCGCAGGAGCTCGTCGAGGCGGCCGTAGGCCGTGAGCTCGCCGCGGTTCACGATGGCCACGCGGTCGCAGAGCATCTCGACGTCGGAGAGGATGTGCGACGAGAACATCACCGTGCGTCCGCGGGCGCGCTCCTCGAGGATGAGGTCTCGCACCTCCTTGCGGCCGATGGGGTCGAGGCCCGTCATGGGCTCGTCGAGGATGAGAAGCTCCGGGTCGCCGACGAGGGCCTGGGCGATGCCTGCGCGCTGCAGCATGCCCTTGGAGAAGCGACGGAGCGGGCGGTCCATCACCGAGCCGAGGCCCACGCGGCGGAGGATCGCGACGGTGTCGCGGTCGCGCTGGGCGCCGTCGATGCCCGCGAGGCGGCCGCAGAGGTCGAGGATCTCCCGCGGGGTCAGATACTGGTACAGGTAAGGGTTCTCGGGGAGGAACCCCACGCGCCGCCGCGCCGCGCGGTCGCTCACCGGCGCGCCGAAGAGCCGCACCGAGCCCTTCGTCGGGAAGATCAGCCCGAGCAGGGTCTTGATGGTGGTGGTCTTGCCCGCGCCGTTGGGTCCGAGGAAGCCGAAGATCTCGCCCTGGCGCACCTCGAAGGAGATGCCGCGCACGGCCTCGACCATCTTGTGGATCTTCTCGCCCCAGGACACCCGCGCGGCCTGGCGCTCGAGCCACGTCGGGGGCTGCCCCGGCAGCCGCGGCGCCGTGCGGATGAACCCCGTGGAGAAGACCTTCACGAGGCCGTCGACCTCGATGGCGGGAACGCTCACGCCCGCACCGCCGCGCCGCCGAAGGCCCACGCCGCGTGCGCGCGCAGACGGTCGACGACGACGCCGGCATCGTCGGCGGTCATCGCGCCGTGCAGCGGCACCGCGACGCCGCCGTCGACCACGGCGTCGGCCACCGGGAAGCGACGCAGGGCGTTCACCGCGAGGGCCGCGAACTGCGGAAGGCGATGCAGCGCGTAGGAGAGGATGGAGGCCTCGACGCCGTCCTGACGGAGCGCGAGCACGAGGGCGTCGCGGGCGGCGCGGCGGTCGCCGGCGTGCGGTCCGCTGCGCGGCTCGGGGAGCACGAAGCCGAGGGTCTGGTGGTTCACCACGGCGCCCTCGGGGGCGCGCTGCCAGGCGAGGTCCACGGCGCCGCGGATCTGCTCGGCGAGGTCGCGGCGGTGCGCGAGCGTCGCGTCGAGGCGCTGCATCTGGAGCACGCCGAGCGCCGCGTGGAGCTCGCTCAGCCGCGCGTTGGGACCGGCGCCGACGAAGTCGCCCGGGGTGCGCTGGCCGTGGTTGCGCAGCGCCGTCACGCGCGCGGCACGGGCGGCGTCGCGGGTGAGCACCATGCCGCCCTCGGCGGTGGTGACGATCTTGCGCGGGTGGAACGACAGCGTCGCCACGTCGCCGAGGTCGCCGCAGGGCGCGCCGCGCAGCGACGAGCCGATGGCGCAGGCGGCGTCCTCGACGAGGTCGAGGTCCGAGGCGAGGGCGCGCAGCGCGGGCACGTCGGCGGGCACGCCGAACTGGTCGACGGCGATGATGGCGCGGGTACGAGGGGTGATGGCCTCGCCGGCGCGCGCGGGGTCGAGGTTGAACGTGCGGGCGTCGACGTCGACCAGCACCGCGCAGGCTCCGCGCAGCAGCACCGCGTGCCCCGGCGAAGGCCACGTGACGGCGGGAACGAGCACCTCGTCGCCGGCCCCGACGCCGCCCGGCGTGGTGGCGAGGGCGAGCTCGAGCGCCGCGGTGCCGCTCGACACGGCCAGCGCGTGCAGCGTCGTGGCGGACGGCGCGCCGCGCGCGTGAAGGAACCCGCGGACGGCCTCCTCGAAGGCGGCCACGCGGGCCCCCTGGATGAGCATTCCGGAGCGCAGCACGTCGGCGAGCGCGGCGGTGTCTTCGTCGGTGAACACGGGGCGCGTCAGTCGGATCACGGCGGTCCCCGACTGTACCCGAAGTGCGCGCACCGAACGCAATTCGCCGCGTGGTAGCGTCGCGGCGTGCGTGCTGCGCCGATGGTCCTCGCGAGCCTCCTCGTCGCCGCGCCGGAGGCCGTCGCGTACCCGCAGTGGAACCTCGCCCTCGACGCCGGAGCGGGCGTGCGCCGGGCTCCGACGCTCGGTCCGTGCTTCACCGGAACGCTGGGTCTGCGCAGCGACGTCACCTTCGGCGAGCGGACGCCGTACGCGTGGCGTGCGGGCTTCTTCGCCGGCGTCGGAAGCACCGACTTTCGCACCCTCGAGGTCTCCGCCGGGGCGGTGCTGCACTTGCCGGCGCACCCGTCGTTTCCGCTCTTGCTGTCCGTGGGCGGCGTCGTCGACGCGGTGCCCGAGGCCGGGCGCGCGGGCGTGCTGGGGCGCGTGTGGTGGGGCTCGCGGAGCCTCAACTATCACGGCGTGTACGGCATGGCCGTGGGGCTCTGGGTGCAGGGCCGCTACCACCCCGGCGACCAGGAGGCCGACGTCCTCGTAGGCGTCGACGCGGACCTGTATTTCATCGCCATCCCGGCCATCGCGCTCTACGAGTGGATCCGCCGCTGAGCGCGGGTCGACACCGCGCATCGGACAGTGTTCTCCTCACTGGACCATGAGCCTGGGGACCATCGATCGCCTCGTCGCGCTCGGCGCCGCCGACGCCGCCGCCCTCCGCGCACGCTTCGCCGAGGCGGGCTTCGACCCGCGCTCCATCGCGCGCGGCGAGGCCGTGGCGCCCGGCCTCTTCGACCACCTTCGGCTGCCCCTCGTGCACGCCGCCCTCGACCGTGAAGACACCGCCGGCGGCGACCTCGCGCTGCTCTTCGCCTACGTCGGCAAGCTGCCGCGGCCGCGCTTCGAACGCGCCCTGGGTCCGCGCCTCGCAGCCCTCGCGTGGGACCTCGGCCTCGTCGTCGAGACCGACGACGGCGGCGTGCGCTCGCCGTTCCTCTTGATGCCGTTCCAGGAGCTTTGGGTGCTCTCGGACCCGCTCCTCCGCGACGCCGACGCGGCCATGGGACCGGGACCGACGACGGACCTCCTCGCGCGCATGCTCCCCGAGGTCTCGCCGCACCGCGTGCTCGACGTGGGCTGCGGTGCAGGGACCCTCGCGCTCGTCGCGGCCGCGCGGGGCGCCGCCGAGGCCGTGGGCGTCGACATCAACGCGCGCGCCATCGCGCTGTCGCGCTTCAACGCGGCGCTCAACGGCGTGACCGCGGAGTTCCACGTGGGCGACCTGCTCGCGCCGGTGGCCGGCCGGCGCTTCGACCTGGTGCTCTCGCAGCCGCCCTACGTGGCCCTGCCGCCCGCACAGCGCGGAGACGTCTTCCTGCACGGCGGCGCGTGGGGCGACGAGCTGGCGCTGCGGCTCCTGGGGCAGGTTCCGTCGCACCTCGCCGACGGCGGACGCGCGCTGGTCCTCCTCGACTCGCCGGTGCGGCCCGACGCGCCGCTCCACGGCCGGTTGCGCGCGGCGCTCGGCGACGCTCCCGTGGACCTCGCGGTGTTCTCCGCCGACGGCCTCTCGCCGGACCTCACGTCCATCGGCTACACCGTCGGTGCCACGAGCGGCAGCGGCGACTACGCCGAGCGCGTGCTGCGCCACCGCGAGCACCTTCGATCGCTGGGCGTCGAAGCGTTCTCCCGCGCCGTGGTGCTGCTCCTCGCGCCCGGGGGACGCTTCACCATGACGCTCCCGGTGGCCTCGATGCGCGAGATCGACGCCGCGACGCTCGACCGCTGGATCACCGCCGTGGACCTCGCCTCCTCGTCCGACGCCGCGCTGCAGCGGGCGACGGTGCGCCCTGCGCCGGGGCTCGTCTTCGTCGAGGAGCGGCCGTCGCCGGACCGCTCGGTGGAGCCGTCGATGCTCGTCCGCGGGCGCGGCCTCGCGGCGACCCGGGAGCTCACCGAGGCGACGTGGACGCTCTTCGAGGCCCTCTGCACGGCGCCCACGGTGGGCGCCGGCGTCGACGTGTGGGCGGAGATCTGCGGTGCGACACCCACGGAGGTGCGCGGTCAGGTGCTGGGCTTCGTGCGCGAGCAGCTCGCCCGGGGCCTGCTGGTGAGCGCCGCGGCGGTGTGATACCCGGTTCGCACCATGCGAACCCTCCGTCGGATTGCCGTCGCCTCGTTGCTCGGCCTGCTCTCGTCATGCGGGAGCTCCACCCCGGCGGCCACCGACGCGGGCGTCGTCACCGACCGTGGCGCGGTCTCCGAGGCCGGCGCCGACGCCGCAGCCGACGCCGGCGCGCCGCGCGCCGAGTGCAATCCCCTGGGCTTCCCCGAGGCCTGCATGCTGCCGTTCCCGACGGCGTACTACCAGGCCGACAACGGGCAGCTGAACCTCCCGGCCGCGGCGATGCCGATCTCGAGCGGCGTCACCTCGAACGCCGGCACGCCCGCGCCGCTGCGCCCCGACGCGTGGAACCGCCTCGACGGCTACTCCCCCATCGCCCCGATGCTCGCGTACTTCCGCGAGCGCGTGGACCCCACCACGCTCGTCGGCCACGAGCAGCTCGATCGGTCGGTGACGGCGATGGCGAGCACGGCCATCGTCGACATGACCACCGGCGAGCGCATCGCGCACTTCGCCGAGGTCGACGTCACCGCCCGCGACGGCCAGAACCAGGCCCTCATCATTCGCCCCATGGTGCGGCTGCAGCCGTCGCACCGGTACGCCGTGGCGATCACCACCGCGGTCACCGGCATCGGCGGCGCTCCCCTCACCGTGCCCCCGGGCTTCGCGGCGATCCGTGCGGGGCAGACGTCGGGCGATGCGCGGCTGGCGCGGGTCGCGGGGCGCTACACCGACATCTTCGCGGCGCTGCAGCGCGCGGGCATCGCGCAGAACCAGCTCGTGCAGGCCTGGGACTTCACCACCGCGTCGGAGCGCTGGCTC
>CAIMWA010000415.1 GCA_903845045.1 uncultured delta proteobacterium
AGCGCCACGTCCTCCTCCTTGGCGACGTCGCAGATCACGCGCCACGGCGCGCCGACGTCGACGCGAATGCGCGCGACGATGTCGTTCGGGATCTCGGCGAGGGCCACGGTGAGCTCCGTGCGCGCGTTGCGCTCCGCCAGCTCCGCGAGCGTCTCCGGCGTCTTCGCGAAGACCTCCACCGGGAGCTCCGGCGGCGGCAGGATCGCCCGGAGCAGCACGAGCTCGGCGTTCATCCAGCGCGCCTGCGCGATGCCCGCGGAGAGCACGGCGTCGGCGATGGGCGTCGCGTCGAGGGCCACGAGAATCTTTGGCATCGTCACTCCTCCGGCGGATCACCGCGCGGGTGCATCCCGCCGCCGCCGAGGCTAACCCCGAACGGTCCCGCCGACGACACCGCTCCGCGCAGCGCTTGCACCGCGCCGCGCAAGGCTCACACCTGGAACCCGTCGGCCCGCGCGATCCAGCGCAGCACGTCGACGGCGGTGAGCATGCCGCCCACGCTCCCGTCGGCCATCACCACGGGCAGCGCGCCGATGCCCTCCATGGCCATGAGCGCGGCGGCGCGGCTCAGCTCGGTCTCCTCGAGCACGGCGAAGACCACCGGGGTCATCACGTCGGCGGCGGTGAGGGCCTCGCGTCCCTTCGCTGGACCTTCGCCGGCCGCTCGCTTCACGGGGCGCGACGGGGAGCGCAGCAGGTCGCCCTTGGTGACGAAGCCGCGGGGGTGGCCGGCGCGGTCGACGACGGGCACGCCGCTCACGCCAGGCTCCGAGAGCAGCGCATGGAGCCGCGAGACCGGGGCGTCCTCGGTGACGCACGCGACGTCGCGGGACATCACCGCGTGCACCTTGGCGCGCAGCGTGGAGTTGGGGTCGGCGCTCGTCTGCGCCGGCGCCGGCACGCAGGTCACCACGCCGTCCCGCTGGTCCGTCGGGAGCTGCAGCCCCGTGCATCGCGGGCAGGCGCTGCAGTGCGCAAGCTCCACGCTCGCACCTCGGTTCACGCAGTACACCGACAGCCGCCGCGACGCCGTGCCGTCCGCAGCGAACGTCGTTCGAACGCCGATGCGTTGTCCTCCCTCGTGGGTCGCCATGTCTCGGTCTCCTCAACCGAAGGATCGCCTCCAGCACCCAGCGTGCCGCGCACCCGCGGGGGAGCCCGACGGACTCCGGCGGTGCATTGGCGGCTTGCCGGGCCCGGCACGGCGCACGCACCATCGGCGCCCATGGAGATCGAATTCGTCGGCGCCGCGCAGACCGTCACGGGATCGATGCACCTCGTGCGCACGCCGCACGCCACGGTGCTCCTCGACTGCGGGCTGTTCCAGGGGCGGCGCCAGGAGAGCTTCGCGCGCAACCGGCACCTTCCGCTGCCCGTGCACGAGATCGACGTCGCGGTGCTCTCGCACGCGCACATCGACCACTCCGGCGCGCTGCCGCTGCTGGTGAAGCAGGGCTACCAGGGCTCCATCTACGCGACGCACGCCACCCGCGACCTGTGTGCGGCGATGCTCATGGACGCGGCGATGATCCAGGAGGCCGACGCGAGGTACCTGAACAAGCACATCGGCCGCGGCGAGATCGACAGCGAGCCCGTGGAGCCGCTCTTCGGGCAGGCCGACGCCCTCGCGGCGCTCGAGCGCTTCGTGGGGATTCCGTACCGCCGCACCTTCGAGATCGCGCCCGGCGTGCGCCTCACGATGTTCGACGCCGGGCACGTGCTGGGCAGCGCCGTGGTGGCCCTCGACGTCGACGAGGGCGGAGCCGGCCGGCGCCTCGTCTTCACCGGGGACCTCGGGCGCAACGGCATGCCGATCCTGCGCGACCCGGAGGTGGTGCCCGGGGCCGAGGTGATCATCAGCGAGAGCACCTACGGCGACCGCTTGCACGACCCCATCGCCAAGATGGACGACGACCTCGCGGAGACCGTCCGGCGCACCTTCGCCCGCGGCGGCAAGGTGATCATCCCGGCCTTCGCCCTCGAGCGCGCGCAGGAGATCGTGTTCGCGCTCAAGGGCCTGCGACGCAGCGGCGCGCTGCCGCCGGTGCCCGTGTACATCGACTCGCCGCTCACCTCGAAGATCACCGAGGTCTTCAAGGCGCACCCGGAGTGCTTCGACGAGGAGGCCCGGGCCATGCTCCTCGCGCGCGATTCGCCCTTCGATTTCGACGGGTTGCGCTACGTCGGCGACGTCGAGGAGAGCCGCATGCTCTCGC
>CAIMWA010000416.1 GCA_903845045.1 uncultured delta proteobacterium
CGGGGGTGCCGTCGGCCACGCGCCAGTACGGAGCGCCCTGCGTCGGGTCGATGGTGGCCGGGTCCGGGCGGTCGCCGTCGGCGTAGTACGTCGGCGTCGACTCGAAGGTGCTCATCGCCGCGTGGTCGCGCGGCGCGTGGCTGCAGATCTTCCCGTCGACGATGCGCCAGCGGTAGAACGCGATCTCCTCGGGCGTGGCGTCGCGGCAGAACGACGGATCGAACACCTTCATCTGCCGGGCGACCTCGGTGTAGTGCGCGAGGGAGAGGTTCTCACCCCCCGGAACGCGCTGCGCCGCGGTGGTCAGCCCCGGGTCGTAGTAGTTGATGATGTACTTCTCCGTCAGGTTCGACGTGAGGTTGTACGCGAACGCGCGCTGCGCCTGGCCGCGGGCGATGCCACCGTGGGTGTCGTCGTCCATGGTCTCGATGACGCGGCCGTAGAGCACGCCCATCGCGTACATGTCGTACGCGCCGGCGCCCACGGTCTCGCCGAAGCGCTCCCACTGGTACTCCATGGTGGAGGTGTTGCCGAAGTAGTTGATGCCCGCGTGGTGGTTGCCCGCGGGGATGTCACGGATGCCGAGCTCCTCGTCCGTCTCCGGGTCGAGGTAGCGGGGGCCCATGCAGTTGTCCATGTTGCGGTCGGCGTTGCGCACCGACGGGCAGTTGCCGGCGACGCAGGAGTCGGCGCGGCAGCTACGGGCGGCGGCGCCCTCGTGCGTGCGGAGCTGCCAGTACTGCGGGTCGTAGTTCATCGAGTCGTAGCTCGAGACCGGCAGGTGGTAGAGGCCCATGCTGTGCCCGACCTCGTGCAGCGCGATGCCCTTGTAGGCGTCGATGCGGAGGTCCTGCATGATGCGCGCGTCGCGCTGGGCCGGGGTCAGGCTGGAGTAGTGGTTCGCGAACCACCGGGCGACGCCCTGCATGTCGACGGAGCCGACGAGCGGGGGCGCGCCGGCGTCCTGGAAGCAGAAGCCGCGGGCCTCGAGGGAGGACTGCAGCCGCTGGCGAACGCTCGCCGCGACCTCGGGGTCGAAGTGACGGAGCAGCGACACCTGGTCGAGGGCCTGCGACGTCATCGCCGCGTTCGGGTCGAAGCCCGCGTGACGGAGCCAGTCCTGGTCGATCATCGCGGCCTCGTACTGCGAGCCGCGGAGCAGGTTCGCCTGGCGCTCGAAGGCCTGCGAGGTCTGCGATCCGCCGTTGCCGGCGGGCACGGTGTCGGACTGCATCTGCACGAGCTGACGGTTCAGCGTCGCGGTGTCGACGCCCTGCACACCCTGGGTGTTCAGCGCCGTCGACGCGTGCAACGCGTCGGGGCTCTGGGCGCGGGCGTTGATGAGCTCGAGGTTCGTCTGCTGGCCGATGCCGCCCACGCCGCCCGTGGTCGGGTTGCGGAGGTACTGGGCCAGGTTGTGCGTCGCGTCGTTCTCGGTGAACGCGGCGACGGTGAGGTCGTCGAGCGCCGGGTCGATCGCGTTGAGGATCATGCGGATGTAGTCGCGCTGCTGCGCGGCGGCGTACTCCACCGAGCGGCCGACGTTGAACGCGCCGTTGGAGACGATCTCGCCGGAGAGCGGGTCGAAGCCCCAGTGCGCGATGCCGCCGAAGGGCGCGCGGGTGTCGCCGGACCAGTAGGTGATGTGGTTGTACCGGATGTCGCCGAGGCGCACCGAGTAGCCCACTTCACGGCAGGCGGCGTTGTCCGAGGGGCGCACCGGGTTGTGGCAGAGGGCCACGCCGCGGGCGACCGCAGGCGAGCCCGCCGGGGTGACCTTGGGGTTGTCGCCGAGGAACGCGCCGAGGCGCATCGGCACCTGCGTGGTCTCGAAGTACTTGGCGTGGCAGGTGGCGCGGTCGCCGCCGCCGTTGGTCGGACCGACGCGACGGCACTCGACCTCGCGGGCGTTCGCGACGGCGCGGCGCACGGCGATGTCCCAGGTGTCGACGATGTCCTCGGTGGGGCCCTGGACGAAGGTGCCGCCGCCCGCTGCGGTGCGGCTCTGCATCTCGGCGTCGGTGGCCGCGCGGTACGCGAGCGCACCGTCGGCCCCCGCCGTCTCGACGTGGTCCTGGAACTCCGGGGGCATCTCCGGGTTCACGTAGTACGTGATCGGACGCACCTCGCGGTCGCGGTACGGGATCGTGCACTTGCCGACGACGACGTCGCACTGCGACCCGGGGCGGTGCGCCGACTCGCACTGGTCCGCCGTGCCGTCGTGGTTGGCGTCGACGTTGCCGTCGACCACGCCGTCGTGGTTGCCGTCGATCACCGAGCACGACACCGTCGGGCTCAGGTGCGACTGCTGCCAGATGTTGTGGATCATCTGGTAGCGGTGGAAGTTGAGGTCCGTGGTGCCGTAGTTCGGGTCGTAGCCGTTGCGCGTGGCGCGCGGGCCGCCGACGATGTCGTACGGCTGCTGGGTCATCTCGAGGGGCTCGAAGTCACGGTCGACGACCCTGCGGAACGACGTGCGGATCGTCGTCTCCTGCGGGTTGCAGTCGTAGACCTGGCTGCCCGTGAAGAAGTTGATCACGAGGCACGTCGGCAGCGCCTCGCCGAAGGCGTTGGACGTCTCCGGGTTCACGAGCCACTTCGACGTCACGTCGAAGTACCCGCCGGGGTGGTTGCGGGGGCTCGTCGCCGCCACGCAGAGGCCCGTCGCCGGGTCGCGCACCTGGCCGGCGGTCATCTCGCAGAAGTTCGGAGCGTTCGGCGAGCGGGGGTCCTGCTCGTAGTAGCGCACCGGCTGGAACGACAGGTCGCCGAAGATCGCGCCGTAGAACAGCTCGCCCCAGCCCGGGTTGTCGACCAGGTTGTTCGACCAGTCGACGCGCATGAACGCGCGGTCGTACCAGGGCCGGTCGGACATGTTCTCTTCGATGACGTTGATCTCTTCGCCGGTGGTCGGGTTGTAGGCCCGGCGCACGTCGAAGTGGCTCTGGATCGCGTAGGCCGCGACGACGATGCCCGTCTCGGTGCGGCCGCGCACGCCGTGTCCGTCGGAGTTCTGCACGTACTCGTACGCCTTGCGCGCGAGCAGCACGTCCTCCTGGATCTCCCAGCGGATGCGGTCGACGTCGTCGTAGGTGCCGACGGGGACCAACGACTGCGACGTCGGAGCATCGACGACGTAGTTGTTGACGTAGAATTCCGGGTCGTCCTGCGCGCTGCGCAGGTCGGTGCCGACGAAGAACGACTTGTCGACGCGACCCGGCTGGGTGCGGTCGATGGGCGCGCGTTCTTCGGCGCAGTTGGCGTTGCCCACCGCGAGACCGCCGAGCGCGAGCGCCATGAGCGCCCTGCCCCGCCAGGAACGGCGCTGGGGACTCCTCGTCCCGCGAGCGCCCGGATCTACCTGTTCGTCAGACATCTTCGAGAACCTCCATCACCAGGGGACACCAGTGGTCTGCCACCGTGCAGCAAGCCCGATGCCGTGCTCGTTCCTGCACGAATCAAGGTCTTTTTGTGGGGTGGCCACGGACGCGTTAGGAAACTGACCGTTCGAGCGCGCGGAACCTACCGGAGCGCCGGAGCGCTGTCACGGGGGGTCTTCGGCGCCGACGCCGCGCCGTCACCGCTCAGTGCGGGCGGCAGGCCGGGGCCGTGGGGCACGACGCGCAGATGCCCTCGGCGAGGGACCACGACTCGTGGCAGATGCGCAGGCCCGCAGGCGTTCGGCGCAGGCGCAGCAGATAGCGGCCGGATAGCCGCGGGCAGCCGATGGAGGGGTGCCGATCGGGGCGGAACTCCTCGGCCCAGGCGCGGACCTTCACGACGTCGCCGGCGGCACCGGCAAAGGACTGACACGTCGCCGCGACGTCCGGTCCGCCCACGGGTTCGCGCTCCCAGGTGCTGCGGGACCAGTCGAATTCGTTGGTTCCGCCGGCCGCGACGGCGCGGTCGAGCATGGCGGCGATGTCGGCGTCGTCGAGGGTCTGGCCGTTCCAGCGCACCCGCGGGGCGTAGAAGGAGCCCAGGGCCAGAGCTCCCGGCTGCAGGCGCATGGCCGAGTCCCAGCGGCGCAGCAGGTTCATGAGCTCGGCGTCGGCGGTCACGGCGTGGCGGCCCGGCGCGCTCGGCGGCGTGGCGGCGTCGACGGTTGGGACGACGGCGTGGGCGGCGGGGTGTGCGTCGCGCCAGACCACGGCGCCGACGATGGCCCCGGCGACGGCGAGGGCCCCGCCGAACACCGCCGTGACGATGGTGACCCAGGGCAAGCCGTCGGTGGGCGCCGACGGAGACGTCGGGGGCGTCGGCGGGCGCCCGGGGCCGGATTCGCCGCTGGGTTCGGTGGCGGCCACCTCGGCGTCGGCGAGCTGCGGCGTCGGGCCCTCGGGCGAGGGCGGAAGACGGCGTCCCGGCGCCCAGGCGGGGGGCGTGCGGGCGGCGACGGCGAGAGCTCCCGGGGTGACGGACGCGAGCGCCGCACGGAGCGCGCCGGCGTCGGCGAAGCGGTCGGGACCTTCGCTGGCGAGGCAGCGGGCGACGAGGTCCCAGAGGGCTTCGGGCACGTCGGTGCGGCGCTCGACGAGGAGCCCGCGGAGCTCCTTCGGGCGGCGGACGGCGATGACCCACCAGCTGTCCTGCTCCGTGGCTTGGGGGTCGAGGGTGAGCAGCTCGCAGAGGAGCACGCCGAGGGCGAAGACGTCGGTCCACGGAGCGATGTCGGCGGTGTGGCCGAAGGCCTGCTCGGGGGCCATGTAGAGCGGCGTGCCCATGGTGACGCCGGAGCGCGTGCCGGTGCGGCGGCCGAGCTGGGCGATGCCGAAGTCGGCGACCTTCACGGTGAGCTCGCCGCGCGACGTGCTGCGCAAGAGGATGTTGTCGGGCTTGAGGTCGCGGTGGACGATGGGCCCCGGCACGCGCACGCCGTGGGCGGCCTCGAGGCCGGCGCAGAGCTGGTCGAAGAGCGCGAGCACCGTCGCGATGGACGGCGGGGCGGAGGCGGCGCGCTGGTCCGTGAGCCAGCCGCTGAGGCCGCGGCCCTCGACGAACTCCATGACGATGTAGCGCAGGCCCTCCCACTGCCCGCGGTCGAGGACGCCGACGATGTTCGGGTGGCTGATGCGCGCGAGGGCGTCGGCCTCGGCGTCGAAGCGGCGCACCGCCGACTCCTGCTCCACGAACTCGCGCTTGAGGAGCTTCACGGCCACGGGGCGGCTCGCGAGGCGCGCGTCGTGGGCGCGCCACACGGCGCCGAAGGACCCCTCGCCCAGCAGCGCGTCGAGGGCGTAGCGACCGTCGATGAGGGCTCCCTGACGGAGCGCGTCGGAGCCTTCGGGGGCCATGGTCGCCCTCAGCGGTCTATCGTAACGGGGGCGGCGCGGCCAGCGCCTCGGCGACGGCTCACACTCCCGCCCCGAGCTCCTCGCCGGGATCGCGGGCGCGCAGCATCGCGTCGAGCCCCTCGCCGGGCAGCGGGAACCAACGCAGCGCCTCGTCGTCGGGGCTGAGGCGTTCGTCGGGCGCGACCACGAGCGTGGCGGCCTCGACCTCGGCGGCGGCGACGATGCGCGCGGCCTCGGCGAGGTACGTCTCCAGGGCCGACTCGGGCTCCGTCGCGCGGCGCGAGGCGTACTCCAAACGTCCGTCGCCGTAGCCGAGGTCGTGGAGGCGCATGGTCACGCCGGGGCGCGCGCGGCGCGTGTGCCACTGACCCGTGGCGAGGTCGAAGCGGTAGTACGGCAGCAGCTTGTGGCCGTGGTCCGCGACGAAATGCACCGCGGCCACGAGGAACGCGAAGACCCGCTCGGAGATGAAGTAGTTGAAGTTCACCCGCGCCCACCCCGGACGAAGCCCCTCGGCGCCGGCGCTGAGCGCGCAGGCGAAGCGGTCCGAGGTGGAGTCGTCGATGTCGAGGAGGCGGTGGCCGTAGGGTCCCGCGCACGAGCAGCCGCCCCGGGCCTGGATGCCGAAGAGGTCGTTGAGCAGCGCGACGACGAGGTTGTGGTGCAGCGCCCCGTGCGCGCCGTGGCGCACCACGAAGCTCACGATGGAGAGCCGCCACGCGCGGTCGTTGCCGAGGATGCGGATGCGCGGGTTGGCCCTCCACGACGCGATGGCGCGGGTGATGAACGACTCCTCGCGGGCGCGGATGGCCGCGGCGCCGACGGCCTCCTTGAGCTGGAATACGAGCCCCGCGCGGATGGACTCGAGGATCGCCGGGGTGCCGCCCTCTTCGCGGTGCACCGGGTCGTCGTGGTAGCGGTGCTTGCTGGGCGTGACGAAGAGCACGGTGCCGCCGCCGGGCTGCGTGGGCACGCGGTTCGTGAAGAGCGCGGCCTTGGCCACGAGCACGCCGGGGGTGCCCGGTCCGCCGATGAACTTGTGCGGCGAGAGGAAGACGGCGTCCTTGCGGCCGTCGCCGCCGTCGCAGGGCGGGTTCATGTCGATGTCGACGTAGGGGCCGGCCGCGGCGAAGTCCCAGAACGAGAGCGCGCCGTAGCGGTGCAGGAGCGACGCGACGGCGACGGTGTCGGTGGCGATGCCGGTGACGTTGGACGCCGCGGAGAAGCTCCCGATGCGCAGCGGGCGGTGCGCGTGGGCGATGAGCTCGCGCTCGAGGTGCGCGAGGTCGACGTGGCCGTCGGCGTCGGCGTCGATGGTCACCACGTCGGCGATGGACTCGCGCCACGGGAGCTCGTTGGAGTGGTGCTCGAAGGGTCCGATGAAGACCACCGGGCGCGCGTCGGCGGGGATCTGCGCGCTGAAGCCGTAGCGCGCGTCGAGGTCCGCGGGGAGCCGGAGGTTCAGCACGTCGACTAGCTTGTGGATGGCGCCCGTCGCACCCGATCCCGTGAACACCACGACGTCGTCGGGGCCGCCGTGCACGGCGCGGTGGATGATCTCCCGCGCGTCCTCGCGGAAGCGCGTGGTCTGGAGCCCGGTCTGCGACGTCTCGGTGTGCGTGTTCGCGTAGAGGGGCATGACCTCGGCGCGGAGGAAGTCCTCGATGAACGCGAGGCTGCGGCCCGACGCCGTGTAGTCCGCGTAGGTCACGCGGCGCGGACCGAAGGCCCCGGCGAGCACGTGGTCGTCGCCGACGATGGCGTTGCGGATCGTGTCGATG
This sequence comes from uncultured delta proteobacterium, assembly GCA_903845045.1. Classification (GTDB taxonomy): domain Bacteria; phylum Myxococcota_A; class Polyangia; order Polyangiales; genus SCUS01. The sequence goes on from CAIMWA010000416.1 coordinate 7,076, forward strand.
AGCCGGTCCCGCGCGTCGTCCATCGGCGCGGAGCATACACAGCGCGGGGCGCCGTCAGGGCGACGTGATGGTGAGGTCGTAGCTCAGGTTGTACGCCGTGCCGTTGTAGTGGCAGTCGATTAGCACCCAGTAGGGCGTGCCGGCGGTGACGGTCCAGGTGACGGTCTCCGTGGGCCACGTCCCCGTCTGCGAGTTGCACGCGACCTGCGACCCGCCGGCGCACGTTCCGCTGCGCACGTAGAGCGTCGCGGGCCAGAAGTCGCCGGTGAGGCGCGCCGTGGCGGTGCCCGAGCGCGTCGGCGTCCATTGCCAGATGCGGTCGACGCCGCCGCTGTTGTAGGCGACGCCGCAGGTGGCCGACTGCGTCGTATTGCC
>CAIMWA010000417.1 GCA_903845045.1 uncultured delta proteobacterium
CGGGCGATCCACGCCGCGGGTCCCCGGGCGTCGCAGCCCTTCGTGACGCTGCAGTGCTCGTCGATCCCCGAGACGCTGCTCGAGAGCGAGCTCTTCGGCCACGAGAAGGGGAGCTTCACCGGCGCCGACCGGCGGCGCATCGGGCGCTTCGAGCAGGCCCACGGCGGCACGCTCTTCCTCGACGAGGCCGGCGACGTGCCCCTCGCGATGCAGTCGAAGCTCCTGCGCGTGCTGCAGGAGCGCACCTTCGAGCGCGTGGGCGGCAACGAGGTGCTCCGCGCCGACGTGCGGGTCATCGCCGCGACGAACCGCAACCTCGCCGCCGAGGTGCAGGCCGGGCGCTTCCGCCTCGACCTCTTCTACCGGCTCAACGTGGTGAACATCGAGCTCCCGCCGCTGCGCGTGCGGCAGGACGACGTCGTCGCCCTGGCGGACCACTTCCTCGTGCGGTTCTCGGCGGAGAACGGCAAGACCTTCGACGGCTTCACCGAGCGGGCGCTTGCGAAGCTCCGCGCGCACCGTTGGCCGGGCAACGTGCGCGAGCTCGAGAACGCCATCGAGCGCGCCGTCGTGCTCGCCGAGGGACCGCGCGTCGACGACCGTGACCTGCCCATCCACTCGCCGCCGGTGGGGCGCGCGCCGGTGAAGATCCCCGGGGCCTCGATGGCCGACATCGAGCGCTACGCCATCGAGGCGACGCTCGCCGAGACGGGCTCGACGACGAAGGCCGCGGAGATCCTCGGGATCAGCATCCGCACGATCCAGTACCGGCTGCACGAGTACCACGACGGGGTGTGCCGTCCGCGACCGCACGGCCGCAACGGCAACGGCTCCGACGACTGATCCGCACTGCACCGCAACGCCACGGCACCGCATCGACGCTGCCCCTTCCGCCGTCGCCCGGCAGCGCGGGCTTCGATAGAGTGCGGCCGTGATCGTTCCTTCCCCCACGTCGCGCACGGCGGCGCTGCTGCTCGCGGCCTGTGTCGCGGCCTGTCGTCGTGGACCGCCGGCGCCGCCCGATCCCGCGCAGGTCGCGGCGGCCCGCGCGGCGGAGCTTCGTCGTCAGCTCGTCGACCCCGTGGGGCCTGCGGGTGGCAACCGTCCGCCCGGCGAGCGCTACGACTGCGCGCCGAACTACCCCCCCATCGCCATCTCGCAGATGCGCGCGTTCCGCGAGGCCATGCGCGAGTGGATCGTCGCCGAGTTCGACCACGCCCCGGCGTTCCGAACGCCGTCGGAGATCACCGACCGGATGCAGCCGAACAACGTGCGCATCGCGACGGTGCCGACGTTCCCGCGGTGGTCGGTGCACGAGTTCGGCGACTACGTGCTCACCGGCCAGGTGCGCGAGACACGGCTCGGCGCCTACGCCGGCGTGCTCGTGGCCTTCGCGGTCCCCTGCACCGAGGACGACACGCTCTACCTCTTCGCGCGCGACGCGGCGGGGCGCTGGCGCTTCGTGCTCGGCGACGAGGAGCAGGCGTTTCGCGGGGTGGCCGAGGGCCGTGCGCGCCCGCAGTGGGCCGTCGGCGGAGCGCCGTGGAAGATGGTGCTCATCGCCGAGACGGTGGGCGTCGCGCGCCCGCCGATGGTGCTCACGCGGCACGTGCGGGTGCGGTTGCTGGCGCTCGTCGACGATCCGCTGCGCCCGCGTACGGTGCTCGAAGAGGAGCGCGACGTCGGCGTCGAGGAGAACGGGCCGGGCTACACCGTGGAGGCCACCGACGCGGGCTTCGTCCTGCACTTTCTGTCGCCGACCACGGGGCCGACGGCGCCGCCGGAGCGCCGCGAGGTGCGCTACGTCGTGGGACGAGGAGGCATCAGCCGGGTTCCGGCGCGGGCGCCGGACAGCTTGCCGTCGAGCTGAGCGGGAAGCGTCATGCGCACATGCAGGTGACGTCGCGGCCGCGGTCGTTGTAGCCGCACGCGTACGGCTGCGATCCGCAGAGCCCGTCGAAGCAGGAGCATGCGTGGCGGTCGCAGGCCGTGGGCGCGTCGACGCAGAACGCCGGAGCGCCTCCGCCACCGGCGTCCGCACCGCCCGAGCAGGTGTGCACGCAGTACTGCGCGGCGCCGCAGGTCATGGCGCCGCAGGCGAAGGGCTGGGCGTCCGTGGCGACGGTGGTGTCGAGGACGACGACGTCGGCGGGGGCATCGGCTCCCGCGTCGACGGTGGTGACGTCGACGGAGGCGGTGTCTACGGACGGTGCGTCGGCGGCGGCATCGGTTGCCGACGGCGTCGTGGTCCCTCCGCAGCCTGCGAGGAGGGCGAGGGCCACGAGGCCGCGAGGGGTTCGCATGGAGGTGCGAGCGTACCGGCTCGCGGCCCGAACGTCGCGAGGGCCCGGCTCACCCCCCGCCCGTCCCCGGCACCTTCGGCGTGTAGTTCGGGTCGAAGTCCGGGGTGTCCGTCGAGGCGGCGTAGAGGTACGGATCGAGGGCGCGCTCCTGCAGATGCCTCGCGCCGGGGACGTCGAAGGTCATCACGAGGTTGATGCGCTCGTCGGAGCCCGTCACCGCGCGAACGGCGTGCAGCGATCGATCCCCGCGCATGAGCACGAGCCTGCCCACCGCGGGGGCGATGGAGCGCATGCGGCCGAAGACGCGCCGCACCGGTCCCCATTGGAGCACGCCGTCGAGGCGCTGCTGCAGCGGGCTCGCCTGCCACCGTCCGAGGGAGACGCGGTAGCCCGGATAGATCTCGGTCTCGCCGCCGTCGACGCGGTTCAGATAGAGCAGCGCGGTGACGGCGTTGCGGTCGTAGTGCCATCGGTACTCGCCCCCCGGCGGGACGAGGTTCACGTTCACGCCGGCGACGCGGTGCCGCAGCGGGACCACCGCCGCGCCGAAGTGCTCCCGCACGATGGCGAGCACCTCGCGGTAGAGGTCTTCGAGGGCGGGAAGGTGGGCGTGGACCTGCTCCCCATCGATGACCCGGTAGCGCAGCGCGCGCGGCGTGCCGGGGCGCTCGATGAGCGGCAGCGGGTGCTCCGCGCGGTACGCGGCGACGGCGTCGAGGAGGGCGTCGCAACGAGCGGCGGAGAGGTAGCCGTCGAGCACCACGAGGTCGCGGGCGTTCGCGGTCGGTGAGGGCATCGAAGAGGGCCTCGAGCGCCGGGGGCTCGGTTCGGGGTGAGGGATTCGAACCCCCGTAGCGGGTACCAAAAACCCGCGTCCTGCCATTAGACGAACCCCGAGCGGGGGTGTGCTGGAACGGCGAAACCCTAGCGCACCGGCGCGACCGCCGACAACCCCTCCCGCGCGTGGCGGTGCTAGCTTCGCGCGCCATGTCCCGCACCGTTCCCGAACTCATCGCCGCGAAGCGCGACGGAGAGGCGCTCAGCCCCGCGGAGCTGCGCGCGCTCATCGAGGGCTTCACCGCCGGCACCGTCGCCGACTACCAGATGACCGCCCTCGCCATGGCCGTGCTCTTTCGCGGCATGACCGACGAGGAGACCGTCGCCCTCACGCTCGCCATGCGCGACTCGGGCACCGTGCTCGACCTCGGCGACATCCCGCGGCGCAAGGTCGACAAGCACTCCACCGGCGGCGTCGGCGACAAGGTCTCGCTCTGCCTCGCGCCCCTCGTCGCGGCGTGCGGCGTCGCCGTGCCCATGATCTCCGGCCGCGGCCTCGGGCACACCGGCGGAACCCTCGACAAGCTCGAGGCCATCCCCGGCTTCCGCGTGGACCTTCCGATCCCGCGCTTTCGCGAGCTCGTGCGCGACGTGGGCACCTGCATGATCGGCCAGACCGCGGAACTCGCGCCCGCCGACAAGCGCCTCTACGCGCTGCGCGACGTCACCGCGACGGTGGAGTCGATCCCGCTCATCGTCGCGAGCATCCTGTCGAAGAAGCTCGCCGAGGGCATCGACGCGCTGGTGCTCGACGTGAAGTTCGGCAGCGGCGCGTTCATGAAGACCCCCGACGACGCGCGTGCCCTGGCCACCGCCCTCGTCAACGTCGCCCGCGGCGCGGGCAAGGACTGCGTCGCCTGGCTCACGCGCATGGACCGTCCGCTGGGGCGCGCCGTGGGGAATTCGCTCGAGACCATCGAGGCCTTCGACGTGCTGCACGGCCGCGGCCCCGCGGACCTCGTCGAGCTCACGCTGCGCCTCGGCGCGACGATGCTCACCCTCGGCGGCGTGGCGCCCGACGACGACGCCGCGCGCGCGATGCTCCTCGCCGCCATCGTCGACGGGAGGGCCCTCGCCGTGGCCCGCGCCATGGTCGCCGCGCAGGGCGGTGATCCCCGTGCGGTGGACGACCCGTCGGTGTTCGAGGCCGCGCCCCTCGTCGTGCCGTTCACCGCCGACGTCGCAGGCATCGTGCAGGGCATCGACACGCGGGCCGTGGGCATCGCCGGCGTCGAGCTCGGCGCGGGCCGCGCGCGCGCATCGGACACCGTGGACCCCGCCGTGGGCTTCGTCTTCGAGCGCACCGTGGGCGACGCGGTGGCCGCCGGCGAGGTGCTCGCGTTCGTGCATGCCCGCGACGAGGCGGGCGCCGCGCGCGCCGTGGAGCGTCTTCGTCGCGCCGTGCGCATCGGCGACGGAGCGGTGGCCGACGTTCCGCTGGTGCTCGAGCGCGTGGGCTGATCAGAACGGGGCGTCGGGCACGCCGGCGTCGGCGGGTGACGTCGTCGAGGTCTGCGCGCAGAACGCGCCGCGGCGGATGGACCCGGTCTGCGCGACGTAGCCGGTGAGCTCGCAGGCGGTGCCGTCGGCGTAGCAGTCGTCGTCCGAGGCGCAGCGGCGGCGGCACGTGTTCGCGTAGCACTCGAAGAGATCGGGCGCGTCGCTCGGGAGCACGCACTGCGCGGACGACGTGCACGCCATGGGGCGGTCGGGAACGCTGCCCACGCTGAAGGGCTGCGCGATGCTCGACGCGACCACCGAGCCGTCGGCGATGGCGTAGGCGAACCACCAGTAGCGTCCTGTCGGCAGCGTGTCGCGACCCCACGGGGCGCCGAGCGTTCCTGCCCGCGTGACGCCCGCGTGGCCCGCGCGCACGGGCACGGTGCCGTCGGCCGCGCCGCTCGCGCCGGGCTCCGCGGTGGACCACGCCCACACGACGTCGCTCCAGTTCGTGAGCTGCCCGTGCAGCGGGTCGAACACCGGCGGACGCGCGGTGACGAGCACCACCGTCAGCGCCCCCGGGGTGTCGTGGTACGGGTGCCACTGGAACGAGAACCCCGACGTCGGAAACAGCATGCTGTCGGCGCGCGGCTGCTCGAGTCCGATGGTGCGCTGCGTGGGGAACGGCGATCGCGGCGGCGGGCTGAACGCGCAGCTCCCGAAGCCCGTGGTGGACTCCGTCGCGAGGTCGCAGCGCGCGCCGGCGTAGCACTGCTCGTCGAGGGGGAGCTCGGGGTTGCAGCGTCCCGACGGCGCGCGGCAGGTGCCGGGCGTGCCCTCGGAGAGGTCGCAGAGCTGGTTCAGCGCGTGGCAGTCCGACGTTTGCCGGCAGGTCTCGATGGCAGCCACACCGGCCCCGGCGTCGGCGAACGCTGCGTCGTTGGGCCCGAGGCGCGCCGACGAGAGGTCCGCGTTGCCGCACGCGTCGAGGGCGACGGCACCGACGGCGATACAAGCGATGAAGAGGGCAGTTCGTTGCATCTCAGGGCTCCACGCCGAGGCCGGCAAGAACACCCAACTGCACGAGCGATGCCGACTCCGGCGACACCGTCGCCGCGCCGAGGTAGCTGAACTGCCGACCCCGCGCGCCCACCGACGGAAGCCACAGCGACCGCACCCCGGCCCACACCGTGAAAGGCCCGGCCAGCCGCACCGTCGCGAAGACGTCGCCCACGATTCCAAGCCGCGACGAGGCCTCGGAGAGCAGCGTCCCATCGGGCCGGTACTCGTCGCCGCGGGCCGCCAGGGCGGCGGAGAAGAGGGCCGTGAGACGCAGCCGGTCCCCTGTGCCACCAGGGGCCACCGTGACACCGGCGCCCGCCTCGAGGAGCCCGTAGGTCGCCGACGTCGCCCCGTCGGGGAGCACCCGAGTGGCGGGGCCGACGAGCTCGGTGTCCCGTCCGTAGCCGGCGTAGGTGGCGCCGAGGTGGGCGAGGGCGCGCACGCACGTCGCGTCGGCGGGGCACGTGTCACCGGTGAAGTCCGAGCGCGTCGGGACGTCGACGGCGAAGGTGGCTCCCGGCGATCCAGCGCCGAGCACGCCCACGAAGGCGCCCGCGCGCAGCGTCACGTAGCCGAGCACGTGCCCTGCGAAGGTGGCTCGCACTGCGATGCCGCGGGCCGGGTCGTCGGCGGCGATTTCCAGCGGCGCAACCCCGAACTCCGGGGCCCGCGCGCTCAGACCGATGGGCCCAGGAGCGGCCGCGAGGGAGACGACGCACCAGTGCGATCCCGAGGCCGGGCGCTCGCCGGCGCACGTGCCGCGGAACACCTCGGTGTCGTGCTCGCTGCGGGCGTCGGCGCGGAGCTCCACCTCGCGCAGCCCGAGCGCCGGAAACTCCCGGGATCCGCCGCTGCGGCGCACCTGCACCTGCAGCGACACGTCGCGGGCTCGCGGGAGCAGCGTGATGCGCACGAGGCGCTGCGCGGCGCCCTCGGCGGGCAGGTCTGCTTCGCAGCCGAAGTAGCGGCGCGATCCGAGGCCGTCGACGCGCACCGTGTAGCGCCCGCCGGGCGGAAGGGTGATGAAGCGTCGCAGCGGCGATCCCGCCTCGTCGTCGGTGCGCACGCGGGTCTCGAGGGGCGTCGCGCCTGCGTAGGCGACGGGCACTAGGGCGCCCACGTCACCCGGGGCGAGGCGCTCGCCGGTGACGGCGTCCACGTACTCGAAGACGTGCTCGATGCCCGCGCCGGGCGGGGGCGGCGGTGCCTCGGGTGACGGCACGAGCTCGATGGCGCAACGAAGCTGGGCCAACGCGAGGAGCAAGGTGCCCGCACGCTATCACTCCCCGGCGCGGATTGAACCCGCGGCGTGCGCGGTGGTACTCGCGGGGCGTGAGCGGCGAACTCTTCGTTTCATGGCGTGACGACCGGGTGCTGCACCGCGACGACGACCTTCTCGTCGTCGACAAGCCCGCGGGGATCTCGACGCATGCACCCGACGGAGCCCGCCGCGACGACGTCGTGAGCCGGCTGCAGGCGTGGACCGCCGCGCGCGACGGCGTGGCCGAGGCGTCGGTGTACGTCGGCGTGCATCAGCGCCTCGACCGCGACACCTCGGGGGTGTTGCTCTTCGCGCGGCGCCGCGAGGCGAACAAGGGCCTCGCCGCGGCCTTCGAGGGGCGCCAGGCGCAGAAGACCTACGTCGCCGTGGTGCGTCCTGCGCCGCGGGAGGAGGGCGGGACGCTCGAGCATCTCTTGGCTCCCGGCGACGAGGGCCGGATGCGCGTCGTCGAGGGCGGCCGCGTGCCCAAGGACGCGGTGAAGGCCGTGACGAAGTGGCGCGTGCGCGAGCGTCGCGGCGACCGTGCGCTCCTGGAGCTCACGCCGCTCACCGGCCGCACGCATCAGCTTCGGGTGCAGCTTGCGGCGCGCGGCTCGCCCATCGACGGCGACGTGCTCTACGGCACCGTCGCGGCCCCGCGGTTGATGCTCCATGCCGAGTCGCTCAGCCTCGCGCACCCGACGACGGGAAAGCCCGCGCGCTTCGTGGCGCCGGTGCCCGCGGAGCTCGCGGCGTGGGCTCGCGGCGAGGACGATCCGCGCACCGTCGCCGAACGCCTCGAGGCCGCCGCGGACCAGCGCTGGGAGCTCGCGCGCACACCCGAGACGACGGCGTTTCGCATCGCGCACGACGGCGACGGCTTCGCGGCCACGCCGGTGGACGTCTACGGCGAGTGGGCGGTGGTGCACGGCTACGACGCGGTCATCGAGGAGGCGCTCACCGGCGCGCTGCTCGCCGGCGGTTTGCGCGGGGTCTACGCGAAATACCGTCCGAAGCAGGCGAACACCGTGGCCGACACGCGCCGCGGCGACCTCGCTCCGAAGCACGCCGTGGCCGGCGAGGACGCGCCCGATCCCTACGTGATCCGCGAGCTCGGCCTGGCCTTCGAGGTGCGCCTCGGCGACGGCCTCTCGACCGGGATCTTTCTCGATCAGCGCGAGAACCGCCGGCGCTTGCGTGCGGCGAGCGCGGGCAAGTCGGTGCTCAACCTCTTCGCGTACACGGGCGCGTTCACCGTGGCAGCTGCCGCGGGCGGGGCGTCGCGCACCGTCACCGTCGACGTCTCCGCGGGCGTCGGCGCGTGGACTCGGCGGAACCTGGCGCTCAACGACCTCGACGACGCGCGGCACGCCGTGGTCACCGCCGACGTGTTTCCGTGGATGGAGGGAGCCCGCGCGCGGAGCGAGCGCTTCGACGTCGTGCTGCTCGATCCGCCCAGCTACGCGAGCACCCGCGACAGCCGGTTCTCCGCGGCGTCGGACTACCCGAAGCTCGCGGCGCTCGCGTTCGGGCTCGTCGCGCCGGGCGGTCAGCTCCTCGCGTGCACGAACCACCACGACATCGCGCGGATGAAATTCCGCAGGTGGCTCCACGAGGCTGCGCGCGCGGCGGGGCGCGAGGTCGCGCAGGTGAAGGATCTCCCGGCGCCGTCGGACTTTCCGCCGGCCGCGGGCGGGCACGTGCATCTCAAGTCGGTGCTCGTGACGCTGCGCTGATCTCGCGGACCGTTGACAGCCCTCGTGGCGACGTATGACAAGATCGCGTCGTCCGATCCATCACCGTCCGACCGAATGGGGCAACGCATGCGCATTCCTTCCTCCGTCCGCCGCGGGGCGACGCTCGCCGCGAAGGCCGCGCTCGCCGCGGGGTTCGCGCTGGCGCTCGCGGGCTGCGATTTTCGCCGGCTCACCGCCGACTCCACCGCCGACCTCTTTCACGCCGGCTCGCCGCAGGTGAACAGCCTCGAGGACCTCGACTTCGCCGAGGCCGGCGTGCCCGCGAGCCTCATCACCCTCGAGGGCGTGTGGCGCGTCGCGCCGGACAATCAAGACCTGCTCATCGAGCTCGTGCAGGGCTACGCCTCCTACGGCTACGCGTTCCTCGAGGACCACCTGGACGTGGCCCACGCCGCCGACAACGAGGAGCGCGAGGACTACTGGCGCCGCCGCGCGCGCATCGCCTACCGCCGGGGCATGCTCTTCGGGAACCTCTACCTCGACGCGCGGCAGCACGTGCAGGGCGGTCCCGACGCCGTGGTGCATCGCGGCCTCGACGCATGGCGCGCGTACCTTCAGCGCTTTCGCACGCCCGCCGACGTGCCCGCGCTCTTCTGGACCGCGAACGCCTGGGCGTCGTGGATCGGACTCTCCGTCGACGACTCCAACGCGTTGCTCGACCTGCCCTTCGTGGTGGCGATGGCCGAGCGCGCGCGGCAGCTCGACCCGCACTTCTACCGCGGGTCCATCGACGCGCTCTTCGGCGTGTACCACGCGAGCACGCCCACGGCGTTCGGTGGCCAGCCCGAGACGGCCCGCGCCGACTTCGAGGCCGCGCTCGCGACGTCGCACCGGCAGATGCTGACGTTTCAGGTGATGTACGCGCGCACCTACGCGGTGCAGGTGCAGGACCGCGCGCTCTACACGCGCCTGCTGCAAGAGGTCCTCGACGCCGGCGACGTGCTCCCCGAAGAGCGCCTCGCGAACCTCGTCGCCAAGCGTCGCGCGCAGCGCTACCTCGCCGAGGCCGACACGCTCTTCGCGCCGCCCGACCCGCCGGCGGAGCCCGCTCCCACCCCCGAGGCGCACCCATGAACCGCACGAAGACCACGCTCGCCCTGGCCGCCGCGCTGGGCATTCCGGCCACGCTCCACGCGCAGCTCGCGCCTCCGCCGGCCGCCGCGCGCACGCTCACCATCGCCACCCTCGCGCCCGTCGGATCGACGTGGATGCGCGGCTTCGAGGCGTGGAACCGCGAGCTTCGCCGGCGCAGCAACGGCGCGCTGGCGCTGCGCTTCTACCCGAACGGCGTGCAGGGCGACGAGGGCGAGGTGGTGCGCAAGATCCGGGCGCGACGCCTCGACGGCGCGGCGCTCACGGGCGTGGGGCTCGCGGAGATCCATCGGCCGGTGTTGGTGTTCCAGGCGCCGGGGCTCTTCGAGGGCTACGCGCAGCTCGACCACGCCCGCGATGCGCTGCGCCCGGAGCTCGACGCGGCCTTCGAGCGCGCGGGCTTCACCCTTCTCGGCTGGGGCGACGCGGGCATGGACCGGGTCTTCTCCACGCACGCCGTGCTCTCGCCGGCGGACTTCTCGCACACGCACCCGTTCCAGTGGCGCGAGGACCTCGTGGCGGGGCCGATGTTCGAGGAGCTTCACGCCCGCGGCGTGCCGATGCAGGTGCCCGAGGTGCTGACGTCTCTGCAGACGCACACCCTCGACACCATCGTCACGAGCCCCATCGCGGTGGCGTCGCTGCAGTGGGCGGCGCACCTCTCGCACATGACCGAGCTCATCGTGGCGCCGGAGATCGGCGCGGTGGTCTTCGGCCACGCGCAGCTCGAGTCGCTGTCGCCGGAGCACCGCGCGCTGCTGCGCGAGACGGCGACGCAGTACACGGGGCTCATGGTGCGCAACGTCCGCCGCGACGACGACAACACCATCGGTCCGCTGCGGCAGCGGGGCATGACCGTGGACACGCCGAGCGCCGCCCAGCGCTCCGAGTGGCACGCGGCCTTCACGCGCACCCGCGCCCGCCTCGTGGGCACCCTCGCCGACGCGGCGTTCTTCCAGCGCGTCGAGCACGCCCGCTGAGCCGGCGCGCAATCCCGCGCACGATCACACGCAGCCCTTTCGCTCCGCCCGCGGCGCCTCGACGCGATCACGCGGCGCCGCAGCCTTGGCGCGAAAGTTGGAGAAGCTCCCGGGTCGTGCGGACGGACGCACGCCGGGCTTCGGCGCCGAGGGCGCGCGCCGGGGTGTGTCCCGTTGCAGGAGGTGACCATGCGAGCCAATGCGGTGATGACCCGAAACGTGATCTACGTGGTGCCGCGCCAGACGCTCCGTGAGGCGTGGGAGACCATGCAGCTCTTCTCCATCCGGCACCTGCCGGTGCTCGACGACACGTCCCTCGTCGGGGTCGTGAGCGACCGCGACGTGCTGCGCTGGTCGACGGTGGGCGCGGGCGGCGAGCTCGAGGTGCCGGAGCGCGAGGTCGGCGCCGTGATGACTCCGGTGCCCATCACGTGCCACCCCGCGAGCACGCTCTGCGAGGTCATCGACACGATGCTCGGGCGGCACATCGACTGCCTGCCGGTGGTCGACGGCGCGGGCACCCTCGTCGGCATCGTGACGACCACGGACCTCCTCGCGCTGCTGCGCGACCGCGAGTCGCAGCGCCGCAACCCGCTGCCCTTCGAGTGGTGCGTCGTCGACGGCGTCGCGCCTCCCCCGGCGGCGGCGATCTAGCCCGCGGCGACGGTGCGAAAGATCGCCTCGAGGCGCGCCGCATTCACCTCGACGGAGAACTCGCGATGCACCACCGCGAGGCCCCGCGCGCCCTTGGCCCGCGCGTCGTCGCGATCGCCGTGCAGCCGCTCCAGCGCCGCGAGCCACTGATCCGGCGCCGTCGCCGCGATGCCGACGTCGTCGCCCGCGAGGATCTCGCCGTTGACGCCCACCGGCGCCGCCACGCAAGGCAGCCCGGCGGCCATGTACACCAGCATCTTCGCGGCGCACTTGCCCCGGGCCCAAGGCTCGTCGGCGAGGGGCATGAGCCCCACGTCCATGCCGCGTACGGCCCGTCGCTCGGCCTCCACGGACCACGGAACGAACTCCATCTGCGCCGCCCGGAGCGCCCGCCACGGCGGCGGTCGGTCGGCCACCACGCGCACGCAGGCCCTCGGAGCACCCGCGAGAAACGCCGCGAGGGGCTCCTCGATGTCGAGGAGGTAACGAAAGTTCGCCGACGTGCCGGTCCACCCCACGATGAAGCGGTCGTCGGCGGGGTCCGGGTCGCCGCCGGCCCACGCCGCGGGGTCGACGGCCGTGGGCACCACGAACACGCGCCGGGCGTGCGGGCGGTAGTGCTCCGCGAGCCATGCGTTGCCCGCGATGACGGCAGCGCACTCCGACGCGATGGCCTCGGAGAAGCCTGCCTCGCCGCTCAAGAAGATCGCGTCGTCGACGTCGAACACCCGCTTCGAAGCGGTGCCCGCGCGGTGCTCGACGGTGCGGCGCCCCGCGAGGAACTCGCGCTCGAGCCACACCACGTCGGCGTCGGCGGCGGCGGCGAAGGCGCGCGTGCGCGAGCGTGTGCGGCGGTGGTCCCAGACGAACTTCGGGATGCCGAAGGGCACCGGGTCGTACTTCTCTGGCGCCGACGGGTACTCCGTGACGTTCACGCCGCGCGCCGCGAGCGCGGGCACGAACTGGCGCACGCGAAAGCGGCTCGACGGCACCGTCGCACCCGAAGTGAACGCGACGACGCGAAGGGTCATGCGTCGCCGCCCATGGCGCGCACCACGACGTCGCGCAGGCGCTTCGCGACGCCGACGGCCACCGCGCGATCGTCGGGGTCGAGGCCGAGGGCGAGCACCCCGGCGACGTACACCACGGCGGCCACGCCCACGCCGGCCGCGTGGGACGCGAGAAAGCCCACGCCGCGGTGCGCCGCCGCCGCCGACGTGACGAGCCCGACGACGAGCGCCGCCGCGCCAGCCGCCGCGGGCTTCAGCAACGCCAGCGAGAGCCCTTGGGCGCCGGTGCGCGCCCGCGCGAAGGTGAGGCAGATGGCCTCGGAGACGAGCAGCGCCAGCACGAAGGAGCCCGCCGCGCCGACGAGCCCGAAGCGCGGAATGAGCAGCGACGGAACCACGAGCTGCACCGCCACCGAGGTGAGCCCCGCGTACACGTTGAAGCGCGCGTTGCCGCTGAGCGGGAGCGCGTAGCTTCCCAGCGAGAGCGAGCTGAGAAGGTATCCGAAGGAGAGCACCCCCATCGCCGCGTGCGCGCGCACGAAGCCGCGTCCGTGCAGCGCGAGGAGCGCGTCGCCGAAGCCCGCGAGGAGCACGAAGACCGGCACCGCGAGGAGCGCGACCCACCGGGTCTGCCGGCGCAGCATGGCGTTGAGCCCCGCGGTGTCGCGGCGCTCGATCATCGCAGGGATGTTCGCCGCGATCACCGGGTAGAACGCCGCGCGGAGCTGGAACAGCGTGGCCGCGTAGGGGAGGCACGCGTTGAACGCGCCGGCCGACTCGGGCCCCCGGTAGTACTGCACGAGGATGCCGTCGATGCGCCCGCGCAGCGCGGCCACGAGGCTCATCGCGAGCAGTGGCAGGCCCGCCCGAAGCACCGACGGGTCGTAGGGCAGCGACACGAGGCGGCGAAGCGTCGCCGGCGACGAGTACAAGGTCCCGTAAAACGTGCCCGCGAGGATGGCGGTGAGGGAGTGCGCCGAGGCCACGGCGACGCATGCCCAGCCGAGGCCACCGCCGAGATGCAGCGCGAGGCCCGTGGCGCCGAGGAGCGCCAGGGGCTGGAAGATCCCGCGGGTCCAGAAGTCGAACTTCATGACCATGCGGGCCTGCGTCGCCAGCAGGAACATGCTCGCGGCGTGGTACGCGATGGGCACCACGACGAGGGCGCGGAGCGGCGTCACGAGCCGCGGCTGGTGCTGCCAGTGGGCGATCCACGGGGCGCCCAGCGCGACGACGAGGCCCGCGAAGAGGCCCGAGGCGAGCACCACCCGCAGCGCGTTGGCGACGGCGTCGAGGGCGGCGCCTTCGTCCTTGCGGTCGCGGGCGATGCTGGCGCGGCGCAGGAGCACCGAGTCCATGCCGAAGAGCGTGAACACCGAGACGACGTCCACGAGGCTCGTCGCCGTCGTGTAGAGCCCGTAGCCCGCGGTGCCGAGGGAGCGCCCGAGCTGGATGTGGAACGCGGCGTCGAGGCCTGCGCCGCCAGCGTGAGGAGGTTGACCCCGACGCCCGCGGCCTCGCGGTGCGCGTCGTGCGGCTCGTCCTCGGTCGGGCTCATCGCGGGCGGCGGCGCAGCGTCGCCGAGAGCTCGTACACCGGCACCACGTACACGAGGTTCTCCTCGTAGAACTCCCGCGTCGCGTCGGAGAGGTTGGCGAAGAAGGCCACGGCCTTGCGCACCGTCCGGCGCAGCCACCACGGCGAGTCGAAGCCAAGGTGCAGCCGCACCACCTCGAGGCCGTAGTCGCGGCCGTAGCGCGGCACCTGCCGGGCGAGCATCGGGGCCGCCGCGAAGTACGAGAACGAGTAGAGCCCAAAGGGCCGCACGTGCGTGGGATCGCTGTAATAATAGGGGTTCGAGAAGTGCGGGACGACGAGTTCGAGCGTCGCTCCGTCGGCGAGCACCCGGGAGAGCGCCGCGAACACCGCGTCGAGGTCCGGCAGGTGCTCGAAGAGGTGCGCCGAGTAGACGCTGCGCACCGACGCGTCGGGCAGCGACGCGAGCACGGGGAGCACCGCGCCGAGCACGTCGACGCCGGGGTGGTCGAGCAGGTCGACGCCCAACGCCGCCGGGTCGCGCTTCGAAGGACCGCAGCCGAGCTCGAGCGCTCCGGGCGCCGTGGCGCTGAACGAGGCGAGGCGTCCGCTGCGATCCGTGAACGTCACGCCGATTCGCCGGCGCGGTGCCGGGCGTACTGCACGAGGCAGTCCTCGAGGGCCTCGTCGATGGGGCGCAGGTGGATGCCGAGGGCCGCGAGGCGGGTGTCCGCGAGGACGCAGTTCGAGCGGGTCTTCACCGCGAGCCCGAGGGTGACGAGCTCGTCCTCGGCGATGAGCGTCGTGCGGTGCGCGGGGTCGACGATGCGCGTGTACGCCGCGAGCAGGTCGCGGTGCCGCAGCGTGCCGGGGTTCGTCACGTGGAACACGCCCGTCGCGCGACGCTCGGCCAGCGCCGCCAGCGCCTTCACGAGGTCGTCCACCACCGTCACCGAGTTCTCGACGTCGACGACCTTCGCGTAGGCCGCGAGCTTCGTGATGAGGTTGCGCGGGTGCGGCGCCGTGTCGATGGGCATGCGGATGCGCGCCACGGCGACGTTCGGACGCGCCGAGAGCAGGATGTCCGCCGCGTACTTCGTGCGGCTGTAATACGAGATGGGGTTCGCCGAGTCGTCCTCGCGCCAGCCGCCGGGGTGCGGCGAGGCGCCGTAGAACACGCAGCCCGAGCCGATGTGCAGCAGGTACGTGCCGAGGTCGGCGCACGCCTCCGACAGCACCAGCGGACCGAGCACGTTGGATCGCCACGTCGGCTCGGTATTGGCCTCGCACCAGTCGACGTTGGGACGGCCGGTCTTGCCCGCGGCGTTGATGACGACGTCGGGCTCCACCGCCGCGATGGCCGCGCGAACGGCGCCCGCGTCGGTGATGTCGGCCTCCGACAGCATCGCGTCGGGGATCGCGCGCAGCAGGCGCTCACCGAGAAATCCGAGACCGAACACCAGCGTCTTCATGGGTTCTCCGCCTGCTCCCTCGAGCGCGTCACCGCGCGCCTCCCAGCCCCAGCCGTCCGCGGTCGTAGGTGCGCGACGCGACCTCGGCGCACCAGGCGCGGTGGTCGAGGTACCAGCGCACCGTCGTTCGAAGCCCGTCGTCGAGGCCGTGCGCCGGCGTCCACCCGAGGGCCGCGCGGGCGTGCGAGGCGTCGATGGCGTAGCGGCGATCGTGACCCGGGCGGTCCGTGACGAAGGTCACGAGGGACCGGTATCCACCCGCAGGCGGCGCGTGGCCCGCCGCCGGGGCGAGCTCCTCGAGCAGCGCGCAGAGCGTCTCGACGAGCGACAGGTTCGTGCGCTCGGCGTCGCCGCCGAAGTTGTACGTGCCGCCGGGAACGCCCCGCGCCGCGGCGGCCAGGATCGCGTCGCAGTGGTCGTCGACGTAGAGCCAGTCGCGCACCTGGAGCCCGTCGCCGTACACCGGCAGCGGCCGGTGCTCGAGGGCGTTCAGGATCATCAGCGGCAGCAGCTTCTCGGGGAACTGGTACGGCCCGTAGTTGTTCGAGCAGTGCGTGATGACGACGGGCAGCCCGTGGGTGCGGTGCCACGCGCGGGCGAAGTGATCCGCCGAGGCCTTCGACGCCGCGTACGGCGAGTTCGGCGCGAAGGGCGTGTCCTCGCGAAAATGGCCGGCGTCGCCGAGGGAGCCGTAGACCTCGTCGGTCGAGACCTGCACGAAGCGAAAGCCGTCCCGCGCGAGGCCCTCGCGAAGGTGCCCTCGCGCCGCCTCGAGCAGCGCATGCGTGCCGCCGACGTTGGTGCGCAGGAACGCCGACGCGTCGTCGATGGAGCGGTCGACGTGGGACTCGGCCGCGAGGTGCAGCAGCGCGTCGGGCCGGTGCTCGCGCAGCAACGACGCCACGAGGGGTCCGTCGCAGATGTCGCCCTGCACGAAGCGCAGTCGCGCGTCGGCCTCGAGGTCCGCGAGGTTCTCGCGGCGTCCCGCGTAGGTCAGCAGGTCGAGCACCACCACGGAGGTGCCGGGGTCGCGCAGCGCGCGGCGCACGAGGTTCGAACCGATGAATCCGGCACCGCCGGTGACGAGCAGGACGGGCACGACGTGAAGACTCCTCTGCCGAGCGTTCGCGCGGCGGAATAGCACGACGCGCGCGCCGCCGTCAGCCTCCGGCGGGGCGCAGGCGCTCCCGAAGGCGCTGCGTGGCCGCGTCGAGGACGGCGTCCTGCTTGGCGAAGCAGAAGCGCACGACGTGGTCGACGCGCGGCTCTTCGTAGAACGCGCTCAGCGGGATCGCGGCCACGCCCACGCGCTCGACGAGGTCGCGGCAGAACGCGTCGTCGCTCATGTCGAAGCCCGATGCGCGCAGGTCGACGTTGAGGAAGTACGCACCGCCCGCAGGAAGCACCGCGAGGCCGGCGTCCCGGAGCCCCGCGGCGAGGCGATCGCGGCGCCGCTGCATGTCCGTCGCGAGGCCGGTGAAGTAGGCGTCGTCCTTGCGGAGCCCGTGCGCCACCGCGGTCTGCAGGTTCGGCGGCGTCGTGAACGTCAGGAACTGATGCGCCTTGGCGACGGGATCGACGAGGTTCGCCGGGCCCACGACCATGCCGACCTTCCACCCCGTGAGCGAGAACGTCTTGCCCGCGGAGCCGATCTTCAGGCTCCGCGACGCCATGCCGGGGCGCGACGCGAAGGGGCGATGCGTACCCCCGTCGAAGACGATGTGCTCGTAGACCTCGTCGCACACGGCGAGGGCATCGAAGCGCTCGACGAAGCGCGCGAGGCGGTCGAGCTCGGCGGCGCTGAACACCTTGCCGGCGGGGTTCAGCGGGTTGTTCAGCAGCACCATCTTGGTGCGCGGACCGAACGCCCGCGCGAGGTCGTCGTCTTCGAAGGACCAGTGCGGCGGGCGCAGCGTCACGAAGCGCGGCGTGGCTCCCGCGCGGCGCACGAGAGGCGCGTAGGCGTCGTAGGCGGGCTGGAAGAGCACCACCTCGTCGCCGGGCTCGAGCCACGCGAGCACGCACGCGGCGAGGGCCTCGGTGGCGCCCGACGTCACGAGCACCTCCGTGGCGGGGTCCACCGCGCGCCGGTAAAAGCGCTGCTCGTGCTCCGCGATGGCCTCGCGCAGCGCGGGCAGTCCGCGCATCGGCGGGTACTGGTTCGAGCCGCTGCGAAGGGCGACGACGGCGGCCTCGAGCACGTCGTCGGGACCGCGGTCGTCGGGGAAGCCCTGGCCGAGGTTCACCGCGCCGTGCGCTGCCGCGAGGCGCGACATGGTCTCGAAGATGGTGGTGCCGAGGGAGGCGTAGACGGGGTTCGCCGCGCGCATGGCGCAGGAGGCTACTTCGCGGCGCCGGGCGGGGTCACGGGGCCGGGTGCGGCGATGCGGGCGACGGCGCTGCGGCGGCGTCGAAGTCCACCGTGCGCACGGTCTCGATGAGGCGCACGCGCTTCTCGCTGAGCTGCGTGTCGAGCTCGACGACGCGGCGCGTGAGCTGGTCGAGCTCCGTCGAGGCTCGCGCGAGGCGCGCCGTGAGCTGCGCGCGAAGGTCCGCCGCCTGCCCGTTGCGCTGGATCGCGAGGAGGTTCTCCCGCGTCTCCTGCGTGCTCTGCTCGAGGTCGTCACGGCGCTGCGACACGGCGTCCCGATCGCGCTGAAGGGCGTCGCTCTGCGTGCGCAGGTCGATGGCCGAGCGCACCGCCTGGGCGAGGGCGGCGTCGGGGTGCCCCTCGCGCAGATACTGCTCCAGCGCGGGCACCGCCTGCTCGTCGGAGAGATCGACGGACGCCGTCCACGGTGCGCGCGTGGTCACCACGAGCTCGGCGTGCCCACGCGCCGCGACGTTGAGCGGGACCAACGCCCGGCCGTTCGTCGCCTCGGTGCCCGTCGGCGGCTCGAAGAGCTCGGCGCCGCCGAGGTCGTGCCGCAGCAGCACCCGCGCCTCGGTGTCGAGGCCGTTGCGCACGCGGTACGTGGTGCGCCGCACGGTGAAGCGCTCCAACGTGAGCGTGCCGCGGTGCATCGCCACGAGCCGCGCGCCCTCCACGGCGCTCGTCGACGACGACTCCACCGCGACGCCGCGCTCCAGGGCGAAGGGCACCGTGGTCGTCGCGCCGTCGGGCAGCGGATCGAGCATGCCCTGGCCGAGGAACGCGCCGGACTCGAAGATCGCCACGGGCCCGCGCTCGAGCAGGCCCCCGGTGCGGTTCTCGAAGCGCGCGACGCGGAACGGATGCGACGCCGAGTCGCCGACGCCAGGGTCCGGCGCGAAGAGAAACCGCTGCGATCCCGGCACGTCCCGCGATGTGAGCAGCACCATCGTCGCGCTGCGATCGGGGATCGTGACCGCCTGCGGGAGGTCGTAGCGCGTGACGCCACCCTGCGTCGCGAGCGCGGCGAGGGCCCGCACGTTGCGAGGCGTGGACGTCGGGGCCGGCTGGCCGTTCGCCGCCTCGAAGCGCGGCGTGTCGTCGGCCGCGCCGGCGCCATCGCGCTCGCCCGCGTCGCCCGCGTTCAGCGTGAACGGGTACGTCACCGCCACCACGCCGCCGCCCTCGGGCGTCGGGAACTGCCACCGACGCACGGCGTTCGCGATGCACGGCGCCACCGACGGCGTCGCGAGGGTGCTCGACGCCGGCGACGACGCGACGACGGCGCCGCCCTGCCCGATGACGAAGCGCACGACGACGCGACCGCCGTCGTTCGGGTGCGACGCGAGGCCCTGCTCGAAGCAGAAGCTCACCTGGCCGAGGTTGCGCAGGACGACGCGTCGCACGGCCTCGACGGAAAGGCTCCCAGACACCGTCGGCGGTGACGCGCGCACCGTGGGACCCGATCCTCCGCGCCCTCGCAGTCCCCGACCTGCGCCCGAACCGTAGCCCTGGCCCGAGCCCGTGCCCGCGCCGTGGCCCATCGTTCCGATGTCTCCGAGGCCGATGGTTCCTTCGCCGAGGCCGCCGCCACCCATGCCCGTGCCGACGGCGCCGAGACCCGGCGCGGGCTCCGCCGCCGCAGGCTGCTCGGCGAGCGTCGTGTCCGACACCGGCACCGCGTCGATGACCGCGCCCTGGTCCGTCACGACGGGGCGCGTGGGCACCGTGGCGCGCGACAGCTCCGAGCGGAACGACACCGGCGCGCCCGCGACGAGCGAGAGGCGCACGCTGGACCAGTCCTCGCCGGAGACGTTCTGCACGATGCCCCAGGCCTGCACCTCGGCGTGCTCGCGGTCCGCGCCGAAGACGAGGCGGTACGTGGGCCGCCAGATGGGCGTCTCGACGGTGTAGCCGACGCGCAGGTCGTGGTCGGCGCCGTCGAGGGCGAGGCGCACCGTGCGTCGCGCGTCCGCCGGAGGTTCGGTGCCGTCGGCGCGGGTCTCGGGAAGCGGAAAGGCCGCGGCGCGCACCGAGCTTCCGCCGCGCTCCATCACCGCGAGCGTCGCGAGGAAGTCGTCGACCTCGCGCTGCGTGACGTGGAACTGCACCTCCGACGCCTGCACGCGCCCCTCGCGCTCGAAGTAGCCGACGCCGTTGCGGTACACGACCACGCGTCGCAGCGGCAGCGATGGACCGGTCTGCACGGCGGCGCTGCGTGCGCAGCCGGCGAGGCCGAGGAGGGCGAAGGGGATGAGTGCGCGGGCGCGCGAGCTGCGGGACGGCATGGCGAGACCTCCGTGGACCGCGGTGGGTCCACGGGACGTCCCGTGCCCCGCGGTGCCGCAGGGTGGTTCGCGCAGTGCGAGGGGGCTGTCAACGCGATGCCCGGGCACCGCGACGGGGCTCAGCCCTCGAGGCGGGCGCCTTCGGCGACGAGCTTCGCCTGCACGGCGGTCTCGGCGCGGAGCCAATCCTGGAACGGCGAACCCGCGCGGGCCTCACGGCGCTGCGAGGCGGCGTACGCCTCGGCGCGCACGAGGCGCTCGAACTCGTCGCGGGCCACCACGCGCGCGGCCGTCACCGTCGCGACCTTCGCGGGCGCAGCGGCCACCGCCGGCGCGACCGGCGTCGCGACCACGGCGTGGGCGACCGCTGCGGGGGCCACGGCGGCCTTCGGTGCGGGCTTCGCTTCGACCTTCACGTCGGCCTTCGGCGCCGCCTTCGCGGGGGCCTTCGTCACGGACTTCGGTGCGGTCTTCGAGGCCTTCGCGGCCGGCTTCGTCGGGGTCTTCTTCGTGGTCATGGCGGCCGCGTGAAGATCACGAATCGCGCGGCGCGTCAAAGAGCGCGCGGGCTCACCACGCGCTGTCGGCACCGCTCCAGTGCACGAAGCGTCCGCCGTCGGCGAGGGTCAGCGCGTCGATGCGTCCGACCATGCCGCGCACCGAGTCGACGATGGCGGTCGGGGCGTTGGCGCCGCCCATGTCGGTCTTCACCCAGCCTGGGTTCAGCGCGACGGAGACGATGCCGTCGCTCGCGAGGTCCGCGGCGAGGGTCTTCGCGGCCATGTTGAGCGCGGCCTTCGAGAGCCGGTACGCGTACGCTCCGCCCGACGTGTTGTCGGCGATGGACGCGAGCCCCGACGACACGCTCGCGACGCGCTTGCCGGAGCCCTTGCGAAGGTTGCCGAGGAGCGCGCGCGTGACCCGCAGCGGACCGAGCGCGTTCACCGAATAGATCCTCAGCGCCAGCTCCATGTCGACGTCGGCGAGGCCCGCCCAGGAGCCCGCGACGCCGGCGTTGTTGATGACGACGTCGACGGCTCCGGCGCCCACCGCCGCCGCGAAGGCTGCGACGCTGGCATCGTCGGCGACGTCGCAACGGAGCACCGTCACGCGCCCCGCGGTCGAGCCCGCGAGGTCTCGCAGGGCCGCCGCCTCGTCGGGCATGCGGCACGCGGCCACCACCTCGTCGCCGCGCGCGGCGTACTGACGCACGAACTCCAACCCCAGCCCGCGGTTCGACCCGGTCACGACGATCTTCATGGGCGGTTCCGATGCCACATCGCCGACGGTGCCACCAGCGGTTCGCGCGGATCTTCGCGCGCGCCGCGCCATGCGGAGTGCACGACACATCTTGCCGACCCGCGGGCGTTGGTGCGTAGCGTGGTGCATTCCGTCGCGACGCTGGACGCCGCGCGGAGGAGGAGGAGGCGGGCAATGAGGCAGACGACGGTGCGGTGGGCCATCGGACTCTTCGCGATGGCGGTGGCAGGGTGCGGTGGAACGAACGTCGATGGGCTCACCTTGCCCGACGTTCCAGCGGTCGACGCGTCGGCCGACGTCCAGGGCGGCGACGGCGCAGCGCAGGTCGATGCTCCGGCGCCGATGGACACCCCGTCGATGGATGCCGCGGCGATGGACGTCGGCGTCATGGACGCGCAGTCGTCGGATGGCGGGAGCGCCGACGCATCGGCCACGGACACGGCCTCGGCGGACGTTCCGAGCTGTACCGTCGGCGGCACCACCGCGTGCGGCGCCGCCTGCGTGGACCTTCGCACCGACGCTGCGAATTGCGGTGCGTGCGGCACCGCGTGCGCGAGCGGTCAGGTGTGCAGCGACGGTGCCTGCGCGTCATCGTGCGGCGCGGCACTCACCACCTGCGGCGCGAGCTGCGCCGACCTCCAGAGCGATGCCCTACACTGCGGTAGCTGTGCGACGGCATGCGCCGGCGGCCAGTCGTGCACGTCCGGCGTGTGCGCCTGCGCGGCCGGCCAGAGCCTCTGCGGGGGCGTGTGCGTCGACCTCGCCACGAGCGCGTCCAACTGCGGCGCGTGCGGCGACGCGTGCCCCATGGGCCAGGTGTGCAACGCGGGAGCGTGCGCGGCGGCCTGCACGGCGCCCCGCGTCGCGTGCGGCGGCGCCTGCGTCGACCTCCAGACCGATGCAGTGAATTGCGGCGCGTGCGGCAGCCCGTGCACCGGCGGAACGGCCTGCGTCGCCGGCGCGTGCGTGTGTCCGATGGGCCAGTCGGTGTGCGGCGGCGCGTGCGTCGACACGTCGGCGAGCGTCGCCAACTGCGGCTCCTGCGGGCATGCGTGCGCGAGCGGTCAAGCGTGCGCCGCTGGGACCTGCGTCACGAGCTGCCCGGCTGGCACTTCGGCGTGCGCGGGGGCCTGCGTCGACGTGACGAGCGACGCGACGAACTGCGGCGCGTGCGGCGTCGCATGCTCCGGTGGCCAGCGCTGCGCTGCCGGCGTTTGCGGATGTCCCACGGGGACGACGGCGTGCGGAGGCGCGTGCGTAGACACCACCTCGGCGGCGATGAACTGCGGCGCGTGTGGCAACGCGTGCGCTGCCGGCCAGGTGTGCAGCGCAGGCCACTGCGTCACGACCTGCGCCGCGGGGACCACCGCCTGCGGCTCGGCGTGCGTCACGCTCGCCACCGACGCCTCGAACTGCGGCGTGTGCGGCAACCTCTGCGCGGGAGGAACGGCCTGCATCGCCGGCGCATGCGCGTGCCCCGCGGGACAGACGCTCTGCGGCGGGCGCTGCGTCGCGACCGCCACCGACGCCTCGAACTGCGGCGCGTGCGGGAACGTCTGCGCGGGCGGCCAGACGTGCACCGCTGGCGCGTGCGCGTGTCCCGCGGGACAGACGCTCTGCGGTGGCGCGTGCGTCGACACGGCGACGAGCCCGACGAACTGCGGCGCGTGCGGAACGGCCTGCGCGACGGGCTTCGCGTGCTCGGCCGGCGCGTGCCTCCGGGTGTGCCCGACGGGAACCACCAACTGCAGCGGCACCTGCGTCGACCTCCAACGCTCGGGCCGCAACTGCGGCGCCTGCGGCACGGTCTGCGGCGGAGGCACGACGTGCACCGCCGGCGTGTGCGCATGCCCGACGGGTACCACCTCGTGCGGCGGCCGCTGCGTGAACCTCCAGAGCAACGGGAACGACTGCGGCGCCTGCGGTCACGCCTGCTTCGGCGGAAGCGCGTGCGTCGCCGGGGCCTGCACCTGCCCGCTCGGGCAGACCCTCTGCGGCGGTGTCTGCGTGAGCCTTCAGCGCAACCCGGCGAACTGCGGCGCGTGCGGCAACGTCTGCCGCGGCGGCACGCAGTGCAGCGCCGGGGCCTGCGCGTGCCCGACGTTCCAGACGAGCTGCAGCGGCACCTGCGTCAACACGCAACGGAACAACAGCAACTGCGGATCTTGCGGCCACGTGTGCAGCGGCGCGACGTTCTGCTCGGCCGGCACGTGCTCGTGCCCCGCTGGATCCCTGGTTTGCGGCGCATCGTGCATCGACGTGCAGCGCAACGACGCGAACTGCGGGTCCTGCGGTCACGCGTGCACGGGCGGTACGCGCTGCGCCGCGGGGGTCTGCGCGTGCGCCGCGGGCACGACGCTATGCGGGGGCGCGTGCGTGAACACCCAGCGCGACACCGCCAACTGCGGCGCCTGCGGCCACGCGTGCACCGCGCGCCAGCGCTGCGCCGCCGGAACCTGCATGTAGTCCGCGCCTCCCGCTCGACGCCGTGCGGCCGATGGTAGCGTCGGTCGTCGATGATCCCTCGCTCCCGCTCGTTCCCGGCATTCGCGATCGTCACGGCCCTCGGCGGCTGCTCTACCGCGCCGTCGGCAGCCCCCGCCGACGCCACCGTCGCGGACACCACGGATGCCGCGAGCGGTCGGTCCGACGATGCGTCGCCCGCCGACGCGTTCACCCCCGCCACGCACGGCACCCTGCCGCAGCTTCCGAACCAGGGTGGACCGCGCCTCGCGCACCCGCAGATCGTCACCGTGACCTTCGCCGGCGACCCGCGCCGCGCCTCCTTCGAGGCGTGGGCGCAGTGGATCGCGACGTCTCGCTGGCTGGCGTCGGTCGGCGCGGAGTATGGCGTGGGCCTCGGCGCCGTCGCCGGAGCCGTGCAGCGCCCCGACGCGGCCCCCGCGACGTGGACCTCCGGCGACATCGAGGCCTACCTCGGGCGCGGCATCACCGACGGGACGATCCC
>CAIMWA010000418.1 GCA_903845045.1 uncultured delta proteobacterium
CAGCGCGTGGTGGCCGCGCCGCCGCATGCGATGGGAGCGCACAGGCCCTCTTCGCAGGTCGTGTTCGCGGCGGCGCACGGCGACGTCGCGGAGCAGCGCGCGGCGATGCACGAGCCTTCGACGCAGATGGTCCCGGCCGTCGCGCAGTCGGCGTTGGACTCGCACGCCGCGCTCCCGGCGATCACCGGGCACGTCGCGGGCGGCGACGACGAGTAGCAGCCGAGCGCGAGGCAGCGGCCGTTGACGCAGGTGCCGTCGTCGGCGGTGTGCGCCACGCCGTCGGCGCCGTCGCACTCGGCGCGGCCCGCGTTGTCGGTGCACTCGGCCGTCGCGCAGTGCCCGCCGAAGCACACCTGGCCCGTGGTGCAGTCCGCGTCGGAGACGCAGTCGGGCGCCACGCAGCGCGCGTCGCGACAGATCTGGCCCGCGGGGCACTCGGCGTTGCGTCCGCCGAAGCACGCGCCGGGGACGTCGACGCCGGTGTCCGCGGGGCCCGCGTCCGTCGCCGGCACGTCCGTCGCGCCGCCGTCGGAGCCGCCTGCATCCACGCCTCCGTCCATCGTCGCCGGGACGTCCGTCGCGGGCACGTCCACTGGCGGGGTGTCGAGGCCTGGAATGTCCACGGCGGGCGTGTCGACCGCGGGCACGTCCGTCACCGGGACGTCCGTCGCGGGGACGTCCATGGATCCTCCGTCGACCCCGGGAACATCGGTCGTCGGCGTGTCGGTGGTCGCGACGTCGGTGCGCGCGGCATCCTGCGCGACGGGAGCGTCCTGCGCGCCGGCGTCGGCGGTGCCGGTGTCGACGGTGCCCGCGTCGTCGACGGTGATGACTCCGGGGTTCGAGGCACCGTCGCCGCAGCCAGCGGCGAAAAGCAGGGACGACACGGCGAGCACACACCAACGCTTCATCGACAGCCCTCCAACAAGGCGAACGGACGGGACACGGACCTTCCGCGACAGTGTGCTCGCGTCAGCCTCCGATCTCTACATTCTTGACCGGAACGACGCGGTGCGCGAGGGACCGTCGCGATGACCGCACCCCGCGCGCGCCGAGGACTCGTGCTCGCGCTGGCGACGCTCTCCGCGTGCGGGCAGATTCCAGGGATCTCCGTGGTGTCGGGTGCCGACGGAGGTGCGCCGCGGGACCGCCTCGCGCCCACGGACGTCGCGGGCGATCACGTGGCCGTCGACCGCGGGGCCGTGGGCGATGGCTCCGCGCGCGACGCGGGCTCCGCACCCATCGACGTTCCGCCGACGCACCTCGACGCGATGGTGATGACGGCCGACACGCACCCGGCGGCCGACGTTCCGGTGGTGCGCGCCGATGTGCCGGCGACCCGCGATGCACCTCCGCCGCCCGACGTGCCCGCCGCCGTCGACCCCGTGGATCCGTCGCGCGCGCCCTTCGTCGACACCACCTCGGCGCACTACCCGCCGAACGTGTGGATCACCGACGCCATGGCGAAGGTGCAGCCTCTCACGCCGCCTGGCACGGACCACTGGGCGCTGCTGTCGTCGGCGCGCAACGAGTTCGAGGACTTCCAGGTGCACGTGCGCGCGGGCACCGCCGCGATCACGAACCTCGCGGTGGGCCTGAGCGACCTCGTCGACGCGCGCTCCGGGGCGGTGCTTCATGCGGCCGATCACGCCGTGGTGTTCCGCGCGGCGTACCAGACGGTGACGACGCCGTCGGACCTCAACGGCTCGCCGGGCACGTACCCCGACGCGCTCATCCCCGCCGTCGATTCGCTGGTGCACGAGCCGCGCTGGGCGTTCCCGGCGACGGTGCCGCCGGGCGAGACGCGAAGCTACTGGGTCGAGGTCTTCGTGCCGCCGGGCACGCCGTCGGGGTGGTACCTGGGCACCGTCGCCGTGACGTCGGGCACCACCCTCGTCGCGCGCCTTCCGGTGCGCCTCAAGGTTTGGAACTTCGACCTCCCGTCGACGTCGTCGCTGCCCAATTTCTTCGCCGTGAGCGAGCTGGGCATGTGCGACGTGGCCACCGGCGGCTACGACAATTGCGGCGCTTTCCCGGGGGCGGGCGGCAGCAACGACCACGGCGTCGAGGTCACGCACCTGCTCACGGCGCGGATGCTCCTCGATTACCGCCTGACGAACGCCGAGACCGTCTACGCCGGCACCGACGTCACCGACTGGACGTCCTTCGACGCGCTCTACGGTCCGCTCCTCGACGGCACCGCGGCGACGCGGCTGCACGGCGCGCGCATGTCCTCGCTGGCGTACGTGGGACGCGTGCACGACTACACCCTCGCGGGGCGCTGGTTCGCTCACGCGACGGCGCGCGGCTGGGCCGACCGGATGCTCTACTACCACTGCGACGAGCCCCCGCAGGGCTGCACCTTCGCCGCCGCGGCGATGGAGGAGCAGGGCATCCACGCGATCTCGCCGTCGTTCCACACGCTGCTCACGACGGACGTGGCGTCGGTCATCGCGCACGGCATGACCAACGACGTCGACATCGTCACGCCCGAGGTGTTCCGCATGCACCCGCGCGACGGGGTGAACACGCGTCCGCAGTACGACTCGTTCCTCGCGCAGCCCAACCACCGTCTCTGGTGGTACCAGTCGTGCAGCGAGCACGAGAGCTGCGACAACGGCACGCCCGGCCCCCTCGAGAGCACCTGGGCGACGTACATGGTCGACGCGACGCCGGTGCGCAACCGCGTGTTCCAGTGGCTCGCGTTCGTCTACGGCGTCGGCGGCGAGCTCTATTACGGACTCGACTATTGCTGGAACAACGCCTGCGGCGACGGCTCCATGGACCCGTGGACCAGCGTCTACGCCTTCGGCGGCCACGGCGACGGGACGATGCTCTACCCGGGCCTGCCGTCGCGCATCGGCGGCACCACGCCGATCCCGCTGCCGTCGGTGCGGCTTCAGCTCGTGCGCGCCGGCATGGAGGACTACGAGTACCTGCACGCCCTCGCGGCGGCTGGTGACGGGGCCTTCGCGGCGGCGCAGGCGGCGACGTTCATCACCAACGCGTTCACGTTCAACAACGACCCGCGGGCGATGCTCGCGGCGCGCGAGGCCGTGGGCTCGCGGCTGCACGCGCGCACGCTTCACTGAGCCGCGCATCCACGCGAGGTTCCCGTTGCACCGTCACGACGCGGGTCGTAGGGCTGGGGGTATGGGAATTCCGAACCTCGATGCGCCCTCGGTCATCGCCATCGCCTTGAAGGGGGGCCTCGCGCTAACCGTCGCGCGCCTGCTCGAGATCGCGAGCCTCGTCACGCCGCCGCGCGCATCCGTCGCGGTGGGGGGCGGCGCTGCGCTGCCCGACGGAGGCTGGCGCCGGCACACCGATGACCTCGACCTCTTTGCGCGCCCAGCCGCGGCGAAGCGGCTGGTGCGGGCATTTCGCGACCTCGGCATGAAGACCTTCTGGATCACCGAAGCCCACGCCGTCGCGTGGCTCGACGAGGACAACGCCGACGCCATCGCGCGGGGCGAATCACCGACGGTGCGCATCGACATCCTGAGTACGGTGACGGAGCCCGAGGCGAGCGCCATCCGCACGGCCGTTCCGTCGAAGCGCCTCGGCGTGAACCTCAAGGTGTTTCGCAGCGACTACCTGGCCGCCATCAAGTTCCTCGCCGGCCGCCCGCAGGACCTCGTGGACTTCGATCGCCTCGTGCAGGCCGGCGTCGACGTCGAGCGCGTGAAGTACATCGTCGCGACCGCCGACGACACGCGCACGCCGGCGCTGCTCGCTCGCATCGAGGGCGCGCGAAAGCCGTTCTCGGGGCTGCGCGAGACGGGCTGGCTCGACGAGGCGGCGCTGCGCGAGGCGTGGCGCGCGAA
>CAIMWA010000419.1 GCA_903845045.1 uncultured delta proteobacterium
CATCGAGGTGCTCTTCGACCTCGACGAGCAGCTCCGCGAGACCTGCGACGGCCTCGGCCTCGTCATGGAGCGCGCCAGCGCCGTCAACGACGCGCCGCTCTTCATCGACATGATGGCCGACGTCGTGCGCCGCCACGCCGCGCGCCGCCGCCTCGTCATCGTCGGCGATCCGCCGAAGCCCCCGCCGGGACGCCCGGTTCGACCGTAGCCCGACGCCCGTCATTCCCCCGACGGAGATGGCCGTTCGCGCAACATATTCGTGCTAGCCTCGACTCTTCGCCGCGGCAGGGACGCGGCCGTGGAGGCGTGATGGCGAGGTCGATGACGCGCGGCGCGGTGGCGCTGCTGGTGGGGCTCGTGGCGCTGGGATGCGGCGGTGAAGCGCCTCCGTCGTTCGCGTGGCAGGCGGTGCAGTCGCAGCTTCCCGGCGCGATGCTCTCCGTCTGGGGAACCTCGGCGACGGACGTCTACGCCGTGGGTGCCGACGCCGGCGACGGCACCGGTCCCATGGCCATGCGCTTCGACGGCACGCACTGGAACCGACTCGACACCGGCGCCATCCGCGGTGACCTCTGGTGGGTCTCCGGCGTGACTCCGACGCAGGTGTACATGGTCGGCAGCGGCGGCACCGTGCTCCGCTTCGACCCGACCACGGGCGCGTCGCAGCGCCTCACGACGCCGGGCACCGCGACGCTCTTCGGCGTGTGGGGCAGCGGCGAGCGCGACGTGTGGGCCGTCGGCGGCGACGTCGACAACGTCACCGGCGTGCTCTGGCACTGGGACGGCACCGCGTGGACCGCGCAGGACGCCCCCGGCGGGCTGAACACCAGCACGCTCTGGTACAAGGTCCACGGCACCGCGGCGAACGACGTCACGGTGTGCGGCACCAACGGCCGCATCCTCCACTACGACGGCACGCGCTGGACGCAGGAGACGGTGCCGAGCGAGGGCCAGGGCCCCATCTTCACGGTGTACACGCGCGGCACGCAGCGCCTCGCCGTGGGCGGCCAGGGCAACGGCCTCGTGCTGTCGTCGACCTCGGGCGCTCCGTGGCAGGTGCAGCGCCTCGACACCGCGGCGGGGCTCAACGGCGTCTTCATCCCCGCGACGGGATCGCCCATCGCCGTGGGCAACTCCGGCGAGGTGTTCCAGCGCCGCGGCACGACGTGGACGGCGGTGGCGCGGCCGCCGCAGACGCAGCTGAATTTCCACTCCGTGTGGGTCGACCCGACGGGTGCGGTGTGGGCCGTCGGCGGCAACATCGACGCGCTCAGCCAGGGCGTCATCTACCACTTCGGAAGCACCGTGCCGGTCTCGCCGGTGGTCACGCCCGACGCGCTCACGCGGTGCCCCACCGGCAGCGGCGTGATCTGCACCTGGGCGGGCAGCGGCGTCGAGGGCTTTAACGGCGACGGCCACTCCCTCGCGACGTCGGCGCTCTACTGGCCCTACGACATGACCTTCGGGCCCGACGGCACGCCGTACGTCCTCGACTGGAACAACCACCGCGTGCGCCGCGTGAACGCGACGCAGCAGTTCGAGACCATCGTCGGCACCGACGCGCCGGGCGACGGTCCGCCGGACAACGGCGACCTCATGATGCCGGGCGCGCCGGGCACCACCGTCGCCATGAACCACCCGACGGACCTGATGTTCCTGCCGAGCGGCAAGCTGCTCGTGGTGTCGTGGCACAACCACAAGCTGCGCACCTGGGACCCGGCCACCGGCAGCGTCTACGTGCTCATGGGACGCGGGCCGGGCAACACCGACGGAGCGCTCCCGACGGCGCTGCTCAAGCAGGACACCCGCGCCGCCCTCGACGCAGCGCACAACGTCCTCTACGTGCTCGACCAGGGCAATTCGCGCATCCGCCGCATCGACCTCGCGGCGGGCATGGCGACGACCATCGCCGGCTCCATGCGCGGCTTCGCGGGCGACGGCGGCCCCGCGGCGATGGCGCAGTTCAACTGGGCGACGGGCGAGAACCCCGAGCCCGAGGGCGGCCTCGCGCTCGACGCCATGGGCACGCACCTCTACATCGCCGACACCGAGAACGAGCGCATCCGCGTCATCGACCTCGTCGCCGGAACGATCTCCACCTTCGCCGGCACCGGCACCGCGGGCTTCGCCGGCGACGGCGGCCCCGCGGCGATGGCGCAGCTCCGCAACCCGCAGGACCTTCAGTTCGGCCCCGACGGGCGGCTCTACGTCGCCGACACCGACAACGAGCGCATCCGCGCCATCGACGTCGGCACCGGCATCATCACCACCGTCGTCGGCACCGGGCGCCGCGGCTACGGCGGCGACCGCGGACCGGCCCTGCAGGCCGACCTGAACCGCCCGCACGGCATCGCCTTCGACACCAACGGCAACCTGTATGTCAGCGACACCCTCAACAACCGCATCCGCCGCGTGTGGCACTGACATGGAGACCTCGATGCGTCCCCTCCCGATCCTCGCCCTCGGCCTCGCCGCCCTCGCCTCGTGCAGCGGCGACCCGTGCAACGACGTCCGCACGCCGGACCAGGCCCTCGCGAGCTCCTGCGGCGCGGCCAACGACCACGCGATGATGAACACGGTCACCCCGCCGTGCACCCCGTCGCGCGGAACGATCTGCACCATCATCGGCACCGGCATCGCCGGCGTCGGCACCAACAACGTGCTCGGCACCGCGTCGGCGACGTACCTCCCGCAGGACACCACCTACGGACCCGACGGCCGCCTGTACTTCCTCGACTGGAACAACCACGTCATTCGCGTGCAGGGCTCCGACGGCAAGGTGACGACGGTCGTCGGCAACGGCGAGCTCACCGACGGCACGCCGGACCCGGTGATGCCCGGCGCGCCGCGGCAGGTGCTCCCCGCGCTGCAGGTGCGTCTCAACCACCCGACGCAGATCAGCTTCGACGGCCAGGGCCGCATGCTCATCGCGGCCTGGCACAACAGCATGATCAAGCGCGTCTTCACCGACTCGAACCGCGCGCTCATGGTCGAGGACCTCTGCGGAACGGGCGCGCGCAGCTTCGCCGGCGACGGCGGTCCGGCGCTCGCGTCGGCGCTGAACCTCCCGGTGGCCGTGGTGGTCACGCCGGCCGGCGACACGCTCATCGCCGACCAGGCGAACCAGCGCATCCGCCGCGTCGCGGGCGACGGCACCATCAGCACCCTCGTCGGCGACGGCATGCCCGGCTACCGCGGAGACAACGGTCCTGCGGCGATGGCGGAGCTGCGCAACCCGGTGGGCCAGGCGGCCTCGCCGGCGGGGCGCATCGACGTCGACGCGCAGGGCAACATCTTCATCGCCGACACGGGCAACAACGCCGTGCGCCGCGTGGACCACGTCACCGGCAACATCACCACCGTCGCGGGCAACGGCACCGCGGGCGCCACCGGCGACGGCGGTCCTGCGACGGCGGCGCTGCTCAACCAGCCGACGGACGTCGAGGTCGGACCCGACGGCACGCTCTACATCGCCGACAGCGCGAACTCCTGCGTGCGCTCGGTCACCGCCGACGGCGTCATGCACACCGTCGCGGGCCGCTGCGGCATGCGCGGCTTTCAGGGCGACGGCGCGTCGCCGACGCTGGCGCTGCTCGATCGTCCCGGCGGCGTCGAGACCGACACCGCGGGCCGGCTCTACATCGCCGACACGTACAACCACCGCATCCGCGTGGTGACGTTGCGCTAGGCTCGGCGCACCGTGCGCTCCCTCCTCGTCGTCGCTCCCGTCGTGCTGCTCGGCTGCGGTCCCGGTGATCCCCCGGTGCCGGCGGTGCTCGTGCCCGCGAATTACACGGCCACCTATCCCATCGTGCGCGGGTGCCGCTCGACCACCGAGCACATCAGCAGCTACGGGGCGGGAACGCCGTCGATCAGCAACATCCGCGTGGTGATCAACCCCGAGGCGATGGCGCAGTACCACGTGCGCGGCGCGACGCTCCCCGTGGGCACGACGATCATGAAGGAGGAGTACGGCGACGCCTCCTGCGCCACGGTCATCGGCTGGACGGTGATGCGCAAGGAGCCGGCGGGCTACGACACCGCGCACGGCGACTGGCACTGGCAGCGCGTGCGCGCGTCGGACCGCGCCGTGCTCGAGGACGGCCGCGTGGCGCGCTGCACCACGAGCTCGTGCCACGCCGTCGCCGACTGCACCGCCTACGACTGGACCTGCACGCAGCCCTGACGGGCGCGCTCAGACCTTGCGGGGACCGATGACGCGGAGCCGCGCGCCGGGCTCGTAGCAGCCGACGTGGCCGCTCTCCTCGGCGACGTAGAGGGCGCACTGCTCGTCGACGCGCACGAGGTCCGGCACGAGGTCGCACGCGTCGACCTCGGCGAGCACCGCGCCGTCGCGGGGACGCAGCACCGCCAGCGAGGCTTGCGGCACGAAGAGGGCGCCCGCGCGGAGCTGCGCATCGAGGCGCCGCGGAAGGTCGTCGCCGAGGGGCGCACGCAGCGGGCGGGACCATCGCAGCGCGCCGTCGCTCGCGCCCACGCCGAGCACCTTGCCGCTCGGGAGGTTGGCGACGAAGAGGTCGTCGAAGGCCGTGACCGCGGGGCGCGCCGACGAAGGCGCGACGGCGCTGAGGATGGTGCGCCAGCGAACCGTTCCGTCGGCCGTCGAGCGGCCCTCGAGCACCGTGCCGTCGCGTGTTGCGAGGGGCACCGCCACGATGTCGCCGGTGGAGCACGACGGCGCGCACACGGTGCCGTCGAGGGCCGATGACCAGAGGTGCTCGCCCGCGTACGCGTCGAGGGCGTAGAGCCGCGCGGCGCCGCGCATGGCCTCGCCGGCCACCGCGAAGAGCTGGTCGCGGTGCAGGATCGGCGTCGCGTGCATGGGCATGCGATCCCCGAAGCGCCACACGACCTCGCCGCTCGCGAGGTCCAGCGCGGTGATGGACGCGTCGCCGGACGTCACCACCAGCAGGCGGCCCGCGCGGCGCATGCGGAACGTCCCGGCGTGGCGCGCGGTGTAGCTCCAGCGGGGCTCGCCGGTGCGGAGGTCCAGGGCCACGAGGCGGCGCTCGCCCTCGGCGAGCACGACGATGCGCGGGAGCCCCGGCGCGGTGATGGCGTGCGGGAGGCACAGCGATCCGAGCCGCGGTGCGACCTTCGCCGACCAGATGACCTCGCCGCTGGCCGACGCGCGGAGCTCGACCTCCCCGCGGCTGCTCTGACGGAACAGCGCGTCGCCGGCGAGCGTCGTCGACGCGCGAGGCACCGGAACGCTCCACACCGCCGTGCCCGTGTTGCGGTCGAGGGCGTGGAGCTCCCGGGCGCCGGGGACGATGAGACGGTCGCCGCAGAGCAGCGTGCCCGCGAGGTCGAGGCCCTCGATCTCGGCGCGCCAGCGAACGGTGTACCGAAGCCGCGTGGCCTCGCGGAGATCGAGCGCGCCCGCGGCGTTGGGGGCCGGCGCGGGCTCGGCGGACACCTGGTAGAGCGCCGGGTCGGGGTTCGTGCGGCGGTCGTCGCGACCGAGGTTGCGAAGCGTGCGGCGCAGCGAACGCGCCTCGTTGCGGAGCGCCCGCAGCCGGAGGTTGCGCGCGAGCCCACGGTCCGCGCGGGCCAGCGCCGCCGCCAGCGCGAGGGCCCCGTCGAGCACCGGCTGCACGAGCGCGGCGGGCGACAGCGCGGGGATGGTGACGCTGCCCGACTCCGGGCGCGCGAGGGACAGCGCGAGCACCTCGTCGTCGCCGAGGCGCAGCCCCAGCGAGAGGTCCGACACCTGCATCCGGAGGTGCAGCGGACGGCGCGCCGCCCAGGCCTCGAGGAGCGGGCGGCACAGGGCCACGAGGCGTTCGAATTGCAGCACCACGAAGCCCGGCTCGAGCTCCACCTTGCGGCCGCGCACCACGAGGGCGATGCGCCCCGAGACCAGCAGCGCGTGCAGGTCCGACTGCGCGCTCTCGCGACGACGCGCGGGCTCCGAGGACGTCGCCACATGGAACGACAGCGACAGCGCCTCCTCGCGGTCCGCCGGCGGACGGCTCTGCCAGCGGTGCGTCGTCGCCGGCTCCCGCGGCGCCACGACGAGCGACGACGGACCGTGCTGCGCGGCGCGGTCGAGCAGGGCCTCGAGGCCCTCGACGGGCACGGGGACCGCCGCCGAGGCCGCACGAAGTGCCGCGAGCATGTCGGCGAGCGAGACGACGTGGTCCAGGGCGCGAACCTCCGGCGAGGGACCGCCGCGGTAGGCGCTCACGCGGAGGACGCCGTCGCCCGGGGCGATGCAGAGCTCCCAGGGCGTGTCGTGCGCCACGACGTGGCTCTTCGCCGAGCGACCCTCGAGCACCGCGACCAACGCGGCGGCCACGTCGCGGAGGGTGAACGCGGCGTTCTCGGGGTCCTGCGCGAGCACGCAGCGGGCGCCGCCGAGGTCGAGCTCGAGCTGCGACGGTGCGCGGGCCGAGGGCGCCGCGGCCACGGACCGCTCGCCGCGTGAACCCATGGCCGTGGAACGATGGAACAGCAGGTCGATCGATGGCATGCGTCTCATGCGCCCGGGGTCGACGGGGCGGGCGCACTCGTGCGGTACCCGCGCCCCCTCACGGAGCCGGATTCCTCCACACGTGCCGCCCTCCCTTGGTCGCCCGTTGCGTCGTTGGAAGGACTCT
This sequence comes from uncultured delta proteobacterium, assembly GCA_903845045.1. Lineage (GTDB taxonomy): Bacteria > Myxococcota_A > Polyangia > Polyangiales > SCUS01. The sequence goes on from CAIMWA010000419.1 coordinate 6,624, forward strand.
ATGCGCCCTCCCTCGACGGGCGAACTTTTCAACCAGTTCGTGCGTCCGGCGTCCCGCCCCGCGACGACGCGCCGGGGAGCTCCCGCAGCGCGCCCGCGGCGAGCACCGCGACGAGGCCGACGAGCGGCAGGTGGTAGCGATCGCCGCCGAACACCACCGCGTGCGTCGCTGCGACGCCGAACACCGTCGCGAGGCAGAGCCGCAGCACGGGCGGCATGGGACGACGCGGATGCGTGGGCAGCAGACCGAGCGCCGCGGTGATCCAGAGCACGCCCCACACCGCCGTCATCACGTCGCGCAGCCGCGTCTCGCGCGCCTCGTCGACGAGGTCCGGCCGCGCCACGCGCAGATAGCCCGCAGGGAACGCCTCGTTGGCAACGGTGTGATAGAGCTTGCTCCACCCGAGGCGCAGCCAGCGGAGCGGACGCGCCCGCACCTCGCGCACGGCGACGGCCTGCCAGCAGCGCTCCCGGGCGCGCTCTCCCACGACCCCGCGGCAGCCGTCGTCGACGGTGAGCGCGCGGTACGTCCCGACGGCGCCCGAGACCGCGCCGATGGCCACGTTCCCGCCGCCGTTGGTGCTCACGAACGCGCACCCGTCGATGGACGCGCAGTTGCGCGCGGTCCACGGCGCGACGAGCGCCAGCACCGTCGCGGTCACCACCGCCGCGCGCCGCACGCGGGTGCGAAGGTCGCCGTCGAGCACCATCGGCAGCAGCACCGCGAGCACCGCCGCCTGCGGCCGCACGTACGTCGCCGCGGCGAGCAGCACGCCGGCCCCGACGAGCGAGCGCACGCCGACCCCGGGACGCCCGAGCACCGCCACCACCGCGATGAGCAGCAGCCCCCACAGCGTCTCGCTCATCGGCGTCGTCGCGAAGATCACCGACCCCGGCGCCAGCGCGAAGAGCGCCGCCGCAGCGTGCGCCGCCCAGCGTGGCGCGCAGCCCAGCGCGAGGCGATGCGCGAGGGCCACGGTGGCCGCACCGACGAGGGCCCCGCTCACGATCAGCGTCGCCGGGTGCGCACCGAACACCGCGTAGAGCGCTCCGAGGAACGCCGGATACCCCACCGGGTAATACGCCGTCGGCACCGTCGGGTCCGCCGCCGGCCCGAACATGAAGCACGAGTAGCCGAGGCCCCGGGCGATGCCCTGCGCCGCGCGCTCGTAGAGCTCGCCGTCCCACGCGGGCGGAACGCGCACCGCGAGGCCCCAGCCGAGCCGCGCCGCGAGGGCGACGGCGAACACCGCGACCTCGACGTGCCTCGAGCGTCGCCCCGACCCGATCACGCGCGCCGCCCGGTGAGCGCCACGAGGCTCGGCACCAGCACGAGGTGGTAGCGGTCCGCGCCGAGGAACACGCCGTGCGCGACGACGATGCCCGCCACCATCGCCGCGACGGCGGGCACCGCGGGGTCCGCCCGGAGTCCGTCGCGCGCGACCCGCAGCGCGCGAGCGCAGAGCCACCACCACGCGAGGGTGCACACCGCCGTCGCCAGCACCGCGCGCCCGCCGAAGACGTACCCCGCCGGGTCGTGCTCCGGGACGACGGTGCGTGCGAGCTTGCGCACCGCGAGCCCGAGCCATCGAAGCGGAGACGCCGCGATGCGCCGCGCCGCGAGGTCTCGGAAGCACCGGTCCCGCGCAGTCTCGCCCGTCGCATCGTCGCAGCGCCGCTCGCCGCGCAGCGGCACGTAGCCGCCGTCGGCGTCGTCGCGGGTGCCGATGAGAAGGTTCGATCCGAGGTTCGTCGACACCAGCGCCGGCGCGTCGAGGGACCGGGCGTTGCGCACGCCCCACGGCGCGACGACGCACAGCGCCGCCAGGGCCGCCGCGACGAGCGCACCGCGACGCGCACCCGCCGGCGCCGCCGCGGGAACGAGCGCCACGGCGAGCAACGACGCGGGGC
>CAIMWA010000420.1 GCA_903845045.1 uncultured delta proteobacterium
GCACCCCGAACGACGTGGGCGTCCATCGCGCGCGACGAAGAAGCCGCCGACGAGGGCGCCCGTCGGCGTTCGGGACGCGGGCCGAAGCGCGCGGAGACCACTGAAAGACGAGCAAAATCGTTCGATGGCCGGAACGGTGAGGAAGGGGACGGGGGTAGGAAAGTAGGAAACTACGACCGCAGCCGGCGGCAGAACTCCGGAAGCGACGGGACTGCGCGAACACCCGGCGTTCGCGATGATCGCGGAGCGCCGGATCGGCGGGGGCGACGCAGACTACTTTCCTACCCCCGTCCCCGCCGCCCGCCCTCGTACCGGCTCCGCCGCGCTCGGGGGGCGCGGCGCGCGGACGGGGCGCCCGCCGACGCCGCGAAGGGAGTATGACGGCGCGCGATGAAGAGTCCCGACAACGGCTTCGTGGGCATCGGGATCTTCAACGTGAAGCGCACGTACAATTTCGGCGCGCTGATCCGCGCGGCGCGGGTCTTCGGGGCCGACTTCGCGTTCAGCGTGGGCACGCGCAACCCGCAGGAGCAGAGCTCGGTGCGCGCGGAGCTCACGCTGCCGCTGTTCCACTTCACGTCGCTCGAAGGGTTCGTCACGTCGATCCCGGTGAACGCGAGGCTCGTGTGCGTGGAGCTTGCCGCGGGCGCGTCGGAGATCCGCACGTACGTGCACCCGCCGCGCGCCGTGTACCTCCTCGGTCCCGAGGACGGGACGCTGCCGGAGTCCATCCTGCGCATGCACGACACGGTGATCCTGCCGGGCGCGTACCCGATGAACGTCGCGATGGCGGCGACGGTGGTGCTCTACGATCGGGCGATGAAGGGGTGATGGGGGGGCGGGAGGTATCGGGGCCGGTACTCCGACGTTCAGCCGGCTGAACGTCTCGCGGACGGGGCTCAGCCTGCGATGTTCGCCCGCACCACCAGCACGTTGCGGTCCGTGTGGTGGATCACGCGGGACGCGGTGGTCCCGAGCACGCCGTCGAGGGTGCGGTGGGCGTGGGCGCCGAGGACGATGAGCGCGACGTCCTCGGACTTCGCGACGTCGCAGACCACGCGCCACGCCGCGCCGAACTCGACGCGCACGCGGCACGTCACGTCCGCCGGCACCGTCGCGCGCACCTTCGCGAGCTCGGACTGCGCGCTCTTCTCGAGGAGGTTCGCGACCTGGTCCGGCGCGAGCACGTACGCATCGAGGGGAAGCTCCGTGGGGATGCCGAGCGCACGCACGAGGATGAGCTCGGCGTCGCGGCGCCGCGCCTCGTCGACCGCCGCCGCGAGGACGTACGAAGCAATGGGGGTCGAGTCGAGGGGGACCAGGATCTTCTTCATCGTCGCTCTCCTGCAGGCACCGGAGCACGACCCCGGCGTGCCGCGATCTTTGCAGCATCCACGCCGCGCGCGAAAGACCCCGCCGCGACGGCGCCGGAGAATCCGTCGCAAGCTTGGCGCGACCGTGCCTTTCGTGCGATTCCGCAGCGTTCGATGAGCCTCGCTCGATGGCGCACACTTCGCGGCTCGGCGCCCGTCGCGCGCACCGCGTGCGCAGCGTGGATCGCGCTCGTCGTCTCCGCGGCCTCGGCGCCGGCGTGGTCGCAGTCCGTGACGACCCTCGATGGCCCGACGGTGTGGTCCCGCGTCGCGGCGCGATCGCCGTCGGTGCGCCTCGCCGAGGCGCGCATCGCCCGGGCGCGCGAACTCGCGGGAACGCCCGACGCGGCCGTGCGCGAGAACCCCTCGCTGTCCGTGCTCGCAGGCCCGCGGTTCCAAGCCGACGGCTCCACCGGGGCCGACGTGGTGGCCGTGCTCTCGTGGCCCTTCGACCTCTCCGGGGCCCGCGGTGCACGCCGCGAGGCCCTCGACGCCGCCGTTCGCGCCGCCGAGGCCGAGGCCGCCGAAGCCCGCCTCGCGGCCCTCTTCGAGGCTCGCTCGCTCTGGTGCCGTGCGCTCGCCGCCAGGGCCCGGATGACGCACGAACGCGCGCGGTCCGCGGTCGAGTCCGAGGCTCGCCGCATCGCGACGGAGCGCGCGCGCCTGGGTGCCGCCGCACAGGACGAGGTCGCCCTCGCCGCCGTCGCGCTCGCCACCGCCGACGCCCGCGTCGAAGAGGCCCGCGCCGCCTACGACACCGCCCTCGAGGCGCTGCGCGCGCCCCTCGGCCTCGCCCCGGGAGAGCCCGTCGACGCCGTGGGCGATCTGGTGCCGGACGGGTCGACGCCGGACCTCGAGACGCTGCGTTCGAGGCTCCCGCGCAGGCCCGACGTGCTCCGCGCCGGCAGCGCCATGGACGCCGCAAACGCCGAGGCTCACGCGCAGTCACGGCTCGGCGTGCCGGTGCCAAGGCTCGCGTTGTCGGCGGGCCACGAGGGCGAGACCTTCGGGCGGGCGGGCGTCGAGACGCAGCTCCCGGTGTTCCAGCGCAACCAGCTCGCCGTCGCATCGGCGCGCGCCCAGGCCCGCTACGCCGAGCGCGAGCGCGAGGCCCTACTTCACGCCGCCGAGGTCGAGCTGCGCGTGGCGTGGGTGCGGCACGACGGCGCGATGCGGCGATGGCAGGGTCTGCGCGAGGCCATGCACGCCGCCGACGAGGCGGAGCACATGGCCCAGCGCATCTACGAGCTCGGACAACGCGACCTGCTCAGCACCCTCGTGGCGCTGCGCGAGACCGCGGCGCTGCGCACGGCGCACCTCGACGCGGCGGTGGCCGTCGCCGAGGCGCGGCTCGAGCTCGAGCGCGCGGCGGGAGGTTTTCCGTGAAGACCGAAGGCGCCATCTCGCTCGTCGTCGCGTTGCTCCTCGCGGGCTGCAATGACCCTCGGGAGCACGCCGCGACGCCGCACGAGGAGCCGGTGCGCGTGGGACCGGCGCGCGTGACGTTGGCGCCCGAGGCGGTGCCCAACGCCGCCATCGAGGTGATCGTCGCGGGGCTCGGACAGAGCGGTCCGCGGCTCGCGGTGCCCGCGGTCATCGAGGGCGACCCCGCGCAGCTCGCGCACGTCGGGGCGCGGGTTCCAGGGCGCGTGGTGGCGCTGCGGCAGGCGGTGGGCGCGACGGTGCGCACCGGCGACATTCTCGTCGAGATCGACGCCGTGGAGCTGCACCAGGTGTCGACGGAGTTCCTCACGTCGGTGGCGCGCGACCGGCAGGCGCAAGGGGCCCTCGATCGCGCCCGCGCCCTCGCCGCGGAGCACCTCGGCGCCACGCAGGACCTGCAGCGCGCCGAGGCCGACGCCGCCGCCGCGCGGGCGTCGATGCTCGAGGCCGAGGAGCACCTGCACTTTCTCGGGCTCCGCGAGGCCGACATCACCGCGATCCGCGCGCACACGAGCCACGGTGGCACGCACAGCGCGGTGCGCTCGCCCATCGACGGCACCGTGTCGTCGCTCGGCGTCTCCCTCGGCCAGGTGGTGACGGGCAGCGAGGAGGTCGCGCTGGTGAGCCGCACGACGCGCGTCTGGTGCGCCGTGCAGGTGTACGAGCGCGACCTGCCCGACGTCAGCGTGGGCGCGCGGGTGTCGTTTCGACCGCAGGGGCAAGGCGCCGAGGCCGATCGCACGGGCACCCTCGTCGCGCTCTCGAACGTGCTCGACCCCGAGAGCCGCACCGCCGAGGGGCGCTTCGCCATCGACAATCCCGACGGGCGCCTGCGCCCCGGCATGAGCGGCCGTGCCTGGATCGACCTTCCGTTGGATCGCACCGCGCTGTGGCTCCCGGTGGAGGCCGTGCAGACCCTCGACCGCCGCACCGTGGTCTTCGTCGAGACGGCGCCCCGCACCTACGAGGAGCGCCCGGTGCGCGTGGGCGACGAGCGCGGCGGACGCGTCCCCGTTCGCGCGGGCGTGCGCGACGGCGAGCGCGTGGTGGTGCGCGGCGCCCTCACGCTGCGCGGCGAGCTCGAGCGAGCGCAGATGCAGGAAGCCGACTGATGCTCGACCGCGTGATCGCGCTCAGCATCCGCGGCCGCGGCGTGGTGCTGTTCGCCACGCTGCTGCTCATCGCGCTGGGCCTGCGCGCGGCGCTGACGCTCCCGGTGGACGCGGTGCCGGACCTCACCAACACGCAGGTGCAGGTGCTCACCGACGCGACGGCGCTCGGGTCCATCGACGTCGAGCGGCTCGTGACGGCGCCCATCGAGCGCGTGATGGCGGGGCTCCCGCTGCTCACCGAGGTGCGCTCGCTGTCGCGCGCCGGCGCGTCGGCGGTGACCCTCGTCTTCGAGGAGGGCACGGACCCGATGCTCGCGCGGTCGCTCGTGAGCGAGCGCATGCCCCTCGCGCGGCAGTCGGTGCGCGCGGGCTACGGCGTGCCCGAGCTCGGTCCCATGAGCACGGGGCTCGGCGAGATCTACCACTTCGAGGTACGCGACCCGGAGCGCAGCGCAATGGAGCTGCGCACCATCCTCGACTGGCAGGTGATCCCTCGGCTGCGGCTCGTGCCCGGCGTCGCCGAGGTGAACGTCTTCGGCGGCGAGATGCAGACCTACGAGGTCGCACCGGACCCGCAGCGCATGGCCGCCCTCGACGTCTCGCTGGAGGACGTGGTGACGGCCCTCGAGCGCGACAACCGCGTGGCCGGTGGAGGGACGCTGCAGCGCGGCGCCGAGGGGCTGGTGGTGCGCGCCGAGGGGCTCGTGGGATCGCTCGCCGACCTGCGGCGCATCGTGGTGCGCCCGGACCCGCGCGCCCCGGTGCTCATGGACCACGTCGCCGCGGTGCGCATCGCACCGATGCCGCGGTGGGGCGCTGCGACGCGCGACGCGCGGGGAGAGATCGTGGCCGGCGTGGCGATGATGCGCATCGGTGAAAACTCCCGCGCGGTGTCGCACGCCGTCGATGCCGCGGTGCGCGAGATCGGCCGCACGCTCCCGCGCGGGGTGCGCATCGACACCTTCTACGACCGCACGACGATGGTCGACCGCACGCTGCGCACGGTGGAGCACAACCTCCTCGAGGGCGGGCTGCTCGTGGTGGTGGTGCTGTTCCTGCTGCTCCGCAACCTGCGCGCGGGGCTCATGGTGGCGTCGACGATCCCGCTCGCGATGCTCGGCGCGGTGATCGGCATGAAGGCCCTCGGCGTGAGCGGAAACCTCATGTCGCTGGGCGCCATCGACTTCGGGCTCGTCGTCGACGGGGCCATCATCCTCATCGAGAACGCGGTGCACCACGTGTCGACGGAGCGCGCGCGGCTCGGCCGACGGCTCACCCCGGCAGAGCGCGACGCCGTGGTGCTCGGCGCGGCCCGCGAGGTGCGCAGCGCGACGGCCTTCGGCGAGCTCATCGTGGCGATGGTGTACGCGCCGATCCTCGCGCTGCACGGCGTCGAGGGGAAGATGTTCCACCCCATGGCGTTCACCGTGCTGCTCGCGCTCGGAACGGCCTTCGTGCTGTCGCTCACCTTCGTGCCCGCCATCGCGTCGGTGGCCCTCTCCCTCGACCTCGCGGACCTGCCGTCGCCGCTCATCGTGGTCGCGACGCGGGCGTACCGCGCGGTGCTCGTTCCGACGCTGCGGCACCCGCGCGCCGTCGCCGCCGTGGCCGCCGCATCGCTCGTCGCCACGGTGTTCGTGGGAAACCGCCTCGGCACCGAGTTCGTGCCAGATCTCGACGAGGGCTCGCTGGTCATCGAGGTGATCCGCCCGCCGTCGACGTCGCTGCAGGAGTCGGTGCGGCAGACGGGGCAGATCGAGGCCGTGCTCCAGCGCTTCGCCGAGGTGCGCACGGTGGTGAGCCGCACCGGCCGACCCGAGATCGCCAACGACCCCATGGGGCCGGACCAGAGCGACATCTACGTGATGCTCCGTCCGCGCGAGACCTGGGCCGCGCCGCGGGAGCGCACGGCCCTCATGACCCGCATGTCCGAGGCGCTGCACCGCGAGGTCCCGGGCATCGGCTTCGGCTTCTCGCAGCCCATCCAGATGCGCACCAACGAGCTCGTGAGCGGCATCCGCGCCGACTTCGCCGTGAAGCTCTACGGCGACGACCTGCGCACCCTCGCCCGCGTCGGCGCGGCCCTCGCCCACCGTCTCAGCGGCGAGCGCGGCGCCGTCGACGTGCGCGTGGACCGCGTCGAGGGACTGCCCGTGCTCCGCGTCGTGCTCGACCGCGACGCCATCGCCCGCCGCGGCATCTCCGCCGAGCGCGTGCTGCGCACCGTCGACGCCATCGGCGGCATCACCGTGGGCGAGATCGTCGACGGCGCGCGGCGCATCCCGTTGCGCGTGCGGCTCGACGACGAGGCCCGCGCCGACGCCGAGGCCATCCGACGCACGCCGCTGCGCAACGACGCCGGGGCGCTGTTTCCGCTCGCCGAGGTGGCCGTCGTCGAGGTCGTCGAGGAGCCCGCGCAGATCGGGCGCGAGGCAGGGCAGCGACGGCTCATGGTGCAGTGCAACGTGCGCGGCCGCGACGTCGGAGGCTTCGCCGACGAGGCACTGAGCGTGCTCCCCGTGGCCGTTCCGCTGCCCGAGGGCTACCGCATGGAGTTCGGCGGGCAGTTCGAGCACCTTCGCAGCGCGCGACTCCGGCTCGCGGTGGTGGTCCCGCTCGCCCTCGCCCTCATCTTCTGGATGCTGCGGTGGACCTTCGGCGCCGCGCGCCCGGCGCTCCTGGTCTTCGCCAACGTGCCCTTCGCGACGGTGGGCGGCGTCGCGGCGCTGGCGCTCCGAGGGCTGCCGTTCAGCATCTCGGCGGCGGTGGGCTTCGTCGCGCTGTCGGGCGTGGCGGTGCTCAACGGCCTCGTGCTCGTCGCGCAGATTCGCGCCCTCGAGGCCGCCGGCGCGCCGACCTCCACGGCCGTGCTCGACGGGGCCCTGCGGCGGTTGCGTCCGGTGCTCACGACGGCGCTCGTGGCGTCGCTGGGCTTCGTGCCGATGGCGTTCTCGACGAGCGACGGCGCCGAGGTGCAACGGCCGCTGGCGACGGTGGTCATCGGCGGACTGGTGACCTCGACGGCGCTGACGCTGCTCGTGCTGCCGGCGATCTACGCGTGGTTGCTGCGCCGCACGGACGCCGGCGCGGACCCCTCGACGCCCGTCGGTCCGCTCGGTCATACTGAGGCCTGAGCACCTCGCCACGCGGCGGCCACCGGGCTGCCACGTCACCGTCACCGAGATGCCCCCCCGGAGCCCGAACCGAGTGTCCTTGCTGCATCGATCGACCGTCCGCGGCCCCCTCGCCCTCGTCGTCGCGCTGTGCGCGTGCTCCCCGAGCGTCGGCAACGTCGGCGGCACCGACGCCGCCGTCGCGACGGACACGCCGATCCTCGACGCCGGCGCGGACCCGACGGACGTCCAGCAGCCTCCCATCGACACGGGCCGCACCGGCTGCGTCGCCACCGTCGCGCGCGGCCACGAGATGACCAACGCGCTGTGTTCCAACGGCATCGACGACGACTGCAACGGCTACGTCGACTGCGCCGACTTCGGGTGCAGCCGCAACGCTGCCGTGACCGTCTGCGGGGCCGTCGTCGACGCCGGGTCGCCGGTCGACGCGGGATCGCCCCCGGTGGACGTTCCGCCGGGCACCGTGGGCCCCAGCGGCGGCTCCGTGGACCTGCTGCGCTTCGCCGTCTTCGGTGACATGCGCCCGCAGAACGAGAACGACACCGCCGCGTGGCCGACCACGGTGGTGCGCTCGGTGATGACCGGAGTCGCGTCCACCGGGGCGCAGTTCGGCGTGGCCACCGGCGACTACATGTTCGCGAACCTTCCCTCCATCGTGAACGCGCAGATCGACCTGCTGCTCGGAGCCGAGGCGAACTTTCCGGGGCACATCTTTCACGCCCTCGGCAACCACGAGTGCACCGGCGCTTCGGCGTCGAACTGTCCGCTGGGCAACGAGATGCCCAACATCGTGGGCTTCTTGAACCGCCTCGCCCCGGGCTACGGCGCGCCGTACTACGACTTCGTCGTGGGCACGCGGCTCGGCGACGCGCACTTCATCCTCACCGCGCCGAACGCGTGGAACCCGGCGCAGCAAGCGTGGCTCACCGCCGCCCTCGCGCGCTCGGCGCGGTACACCTTCGTCGCCGCGCACCAGCCGCCGGGCCGCCTCGACGCGCCGGGGAGCACGGCCATCGAGGCGTCCATCGCGGCGCGCACGGGCGGCGTGACGCTGCGCATGTACGGCCACACGCACGAGTACCGGCACGTCTCCGCGAACGTGGTCATCACGGGCAACGCCGGCGCTCCGCTCGCCAGCGCCACGGGCTCCTACGGCTTCACCGTCGTGTCGCAGCGCTCCGACGGGAACATCGTCGTCACCGCGTACGACGTCGGCACGCCGCCGATGGTGGCCGACTCCTTCGTGCTGACCCCCGCCGGCGCGATCACGCGCTAGGCCTCCAGCGCGGCAGCGTGACCACCACGCACGCGCCCCGCGGGACGTCGGCGACGCACGCGCGCCCGCCGTGAGCTGCCGCGATGCGATGCACCAGCGCCAGCCCGAGGCCGTGCCCTCGCACACCGCCCGCGCGCGCCTGCGGCGAGCGGTAGAACGCCTCGAAGACCCGCTCGCGCTCGGACGCGTCGAAGCCAGGACCGTGGTCCTCGACGCGCACGGTCACCGCGTCGGGGTCGGCCGCGACGCGCACCGTCACCTCGCCGTCGGGCGCGAATTTCAGGGCGTTGGTGACGAGGTTGTCGACGAGCGCACGCAGCAGCACGGCGTCGCCGCGGACGTGCGCCGCCTCGTCGAGGTCCGTGCGCACCCGGGGCGTCGCGCCGAGGGCCGCGAGGGACTCCTCGACGACCTCGCAGAGCGCCACGGCCTCGCGCGACGCCCGCAGCGCGTCGTCGGGCGCCGCGAGGATCAGCAGCCTCTCGACGAGCAACCCGAGCGAGCGAACCTGCTCCGTCGCGCGATGCTGCGCAGCGCGAAGCTCCGGCGGCGTGCCCGGCTCCTCGGCGGCCAGCTCGAGCTCGGCGCGCAGGGCCCCGAGCGGCGTGCGGAGCTCGTGCGCGGCGTCGGCGGCGAAGCGCTGCGACTGCGCGAGGGCGGCGTCGAGGCGCGACAGCATGCCGCCGACGGCGTCGCGCAGGGCGTCGATCTCGGCGTGTCCGTCGTTGACCGCGGGCCACGAGGCGCCGGGGTTCGCGACGTCGACGGCGGCCACGTCGTCGCGGAGCCGACGCAGCGGGCGAACGATGCGTGACGACACGCGCCCGCTGAGCGCCACGCCCGCGAAGCCTGCGACGAGCGCTGCGAGCAACGACGCCGCGGCGAGCGCCGAGGCCTGCGCACGCAGCGGTCCTCGAGGACCGGCGACCTCGACGACGCGTCCGCCGGCGATGCCCACGCTGCAGCGCCGCCACGCCCTGTCGTCGCGGCATCCGCGCGCGTGCGACGGGTCCAGCGAGGCGTCGCCGCCGAGGCGCCGGCCCCCCGCGAACAACGCGATGCGAAGCCCCGCCGGGGCCACCTCGAGCTGCTCGTCGTCGGCGTGCGCGGCGGCCTCGGCGTCGGTGAGCTTCGCAGGGACCTCGACGCCGAGGGTCTGCGCGGCCTGGTCGAGGCGCCGGTCGCCGTCGCGCACCGCCGCGCGCCACGCGATGCCCGACGTGAGCGCCGCCGACGCGATGGCCGACAGCACCGCCGCCGCCGCCATGGCCCGCGCCACGCGCCCGACGAAGGTCGCTCCGCCGCTCACGGTCCCGCCCCGAGCGCGTAGCCCTCGCCGCGGATCGTACGGAGCACCGTCGCGCCGAGCTTGCGGCGCACGCGGGCGGCGAGCACGTCGAGGCTCGCGCTGGCCTGCGGCGAGTCGTCGCCCCAGACGCCCTCGAGGATCTCCGCGCGGCGCACCACGCGTCCCGCCCGCGTCGCGAGGAACTCCAAGAGCGCCCACTCGCGCGCCGTGAGCGGCACCTCGACGCCGTCGACGCGGGCCGCGCGCGCGCCGAGGTCGAGGACGACGCCACCCTGCCGCCACGACGTCACCGCACCCGACGGTCCGCGGCGCCCGAGGGCCCGTACGCGCGCCCGGAGCTCGGCGAGGGCGAAGGGCTTGGCGAGGTAGTCGTCGGCGCCGGCCTCGAGGCCCTCGACGCGCTGCGCGACGGCGCCCTGGGCCGTCAGCATCAGCACGGGAACACGCTCCCCCGCGGCGCGCCACGCACGGCACTGGTCGATGCCCGATCCGTCGGGCAGTCCGAGGTCGAGCACGACGACCTCCGGCGGGGCCTCGGCGAGCGACGCCCGCGCGGCCGCGAGGGTGGCCACGCACGCCACGGCGTGACCGTCGCGGGTGAGCGCCCGGGCGACGAGCGCGCGCACCTCGGCATGGTCGTCGACGAGGAGCACGCGCATCGCCGGGGAGCTTCGCGCAGTCCGCGGGGCGATGACAGGGCCACCGCGGTCGGCTATCAGCGAAGGCGATGAGCTCCTCGGCGTGGGTGGTGCACAAGTTCGGTGGATCGAGCGTGGCCGACGCGGCCCGGTACCGCGCGGTCGCGGACCTCGTGCGGCGCGAGCCCGGCGCGCGCAAGGCGGTGGTGGTCTCGGCGATGGCCAAGGTGACCGACGCGCTGCTCGCGCTGGTGGAGCTCGCGCGCACCCGCGACGCCTCGTACGAAGCCCGCCTCGCGGACCTCGTCGCCCGGCACGCAGACACCGCGAAGGACCTGCTTCCTCCCGCCGCCGCCGAAGCTCTCGGAGCCCGCATCGCCGCCGACGCACGCGACGTGGCCGACGTGCTCCGCGCGGTGTGGCTGGCGCGCGCGGCGTCGAAGCAGCTCGCGGAGCTCGTGGCGGGCTACGGCGAGGTGTGGTCGGCGCAGATGCTCGGCGCGCACCTCGACGCGGTGCTCGGCGGAGCACGCTGGCTCGACGCGCGCGAGGTGCTTGTGGTGCGCCCCGGCGAGATCGGTCCGATGGTGGACTGGGAGGTGTCGCGGGCCAACGTGGCGGCGTGGCTCGCCGCGAACCCGACGGACCTCGTAGTGATCACGGGCTACGTCGCGCGCACGCCGGACGGCGCGCCCACCACGCTCGGGCGCAACGGCAGCGACTTCTCGGGCTCGATCTTCGGCGCCCTCCTCGACGCCGCCGCGGTCACCATTTGGACCGACGTCGACGGCGTGCTCAGCGCCGATCCGCGGCGCGTTCCCGAGGCCGTGGTGCTCGACGAGATGTCCTACGACGAGGCCATGGAGCTCGCGTACTTCGGCGCGAAGGTGCTGCACCCGCGCACCATGGCGCCGGCGGTGGCGCAGTCCATCCCGATCTGGATCCGCAACACCTTCAACCCGTCGCACCCGGGCACGCTCATCCATGCGCCGCGGCCGGCGGGGCCCGCGGGCACCACGCGCGGGGCGGGCGTGAAGGGCTTCTCGACCGTCGACGGCATCGCCCTCGTCAACGTCGAGGGCACCGGCCTCGTGGGCGTTCCTGGCGTGGCGCAGCGGATCTTCGGGGCGCTGCGAACGGTCGGCGTCTCGGTGGTGATGATCTCCCAGGCGAGCAGCGAGCACTCGGTGTGCTTCGCCGTGCCCGAGGCCCAGGGCGACCTCGCGCGGAGCACCGTGCAGCGCGCCTTCGCCGACGAGGTCGAGGCCGGCGCCGTGCAGCGCGTGGAGCTCGTTCCGGGGTGCAGCGTGCTCGCGGCGGTGGGCGCCCACATGGCCGACACGCCCGGCGTCGCCGCGCGTCTCTTCGGCGCCCTCGGCAAGGCCGGCATCAACGTGCGCGCCATCGCCCAGGGCTCATCGGAGCGCAACATCTCCCTCGTCGTCGACCGCGCAGACTCCACCCGCGCGCTGCGCGCCGTGCACGCGGGCTTCTTCCTCTCGGACCAGGTGCTGTCGGTGGGCATCGTGGGGCCGGGACAGGTCGGCGCCGCGCTCCTCGCGCAGCTCGCGGCGCAGGCCCCGGTACTGCGCGAGCGCTTCAAGCTCGACCTGCGCGTGCGGGCCATCGCGACGTCGAAGCGCATGGTGCTGTCGGAGCGCTCCATCGACGCCGACGCGTGGCGCGACGCCGCGGGCACCGACGCCGACCTCGACGCCCTCGCGGACCACGTGCGCGCCGACCACCTTCCGCACGCGGTGATCGTCGACTGCAGCGCCAGCGACGCCGTCGCCGAGCGCTACCCTGCGTGGATCGCCCGCGGCATCCACGTGATCACGCCGAACAAGCGCGCGGGATCGGGTCCGCTGGCGCGCTACCGGGCCATTCGCGAACGCGGGCGGGCGACGCGCACGCACTTTCTCTACGAGGCCACGGTGGGCGCGGGGCTGCCGGTGATCACCACGCTGCGCGACCTCGTGCAGACCGGCGACCGCATCGAGCGCATCGAGGGCGTGCTCTCGGGAACGCTCTCGTACGTGTTCAACACCTTCGGCCCAGGCACGCCGTTCTCCGCCGTGGTCGACGAGGCGCGGCGCCGCGGATACACCGAGCCCGATCCGCGCGACGACCTCTCGGGCGTCGACGTCGCGCGCAAGCTCGTGATCCTCGGCCGCGAGCTCGACCTGCCCATGGAGCTCGACGCGGTGCGCGTGCAGAGCCTCGTGCCCGAGCCGCTGCGCGGCGCCGACGTGCCGACTTTTCTCGCGCGCCTCGCCGACTTCGACGACCCCATGGGCGCCGAGCTCGCCGACGCGCACGCCCACGGCGAGGTGCTGCGCTACGTGGGCGTCATCGAGGCCGACGGAACGGCGAGCGTCTCGCTGCGGCGCTACCCCGCGACGCACGCCTTCGCGCGCATCGGCGCGAGCGACAACATCCTCGCGTTCACCACGGCGCGGTACCGCACGCAGCCGCTCATCGTGCAGGGACCGGGCGCCGGTCCCGAGGTCACCGCCGGCGGCGTCTTCGCCGACCTGCTGCGCCTCGCGAGCTACGTCGGCGGCGGCTGAGCGTCGAGCACGCGGCGCACGGCGTCGACGTCCGCCGGGAGCTCGATGGGACGGTTCGCGTGCCGCGACGTCACGCCGTCGAGGCGCCCCTGGTGGTACGCGCCTTTGAACTCCGCGAACTTCAGACCGTGCGCCGTGCTCACCACGACGACGCGCTGCGACGGGTCGATGGTGCCCGCGGCGATGAGCTTCTCCACCGCCGCGAGGGCCACCGCGGTGTGCGGACAGTTGAACATCCCCGTGCGGTCGGCGCGGGCGGCGGCATCGGCGAGCTCGTCCTCGGTGGCCTGCTCCACGACGCCGTCGGTGGCGCGCAGCACGCGGATCGCGCGGTCGATGCTCACCGGCGCGCCGATCTGGATCGCGCTCGCGCTCGTGCGCGTCGCGGTGATGGGCTCGTAGCGATCGAAGCCCGCGACGTAGGCGCGGTACAGCGGGTTGGCGTTGGCGGCCTGCGCCACGCACAGCCGCGGGAGCTTCGAGATCAACCCGAGATCGCGCATGAGCATGAGCCCCTTGCCGAGGGCGTAGACGTTCCCGAGGTTGCCGCCGGGCAGCACGATCCAGTCCGGGACCTCCCACTCGAACTGCTGCACGATCTCCATGGCGACGGTCTTCTGGCCCTCGATGCGCAGGCTGTTCATCGAGTTGGCGAGGTAGATCGAGCCGTCGGCGGTGAGCGCCTGCACGACCTTCATGCAGCCGTCGAAATCGGTGTCGAGGGAGAACACCATGGCCCCGTTCGCGAGCGGCTGGAGGAGCTGCGCGACGGAGACCTTGTCCCGCGGGAGCAGCACCAGCGAGGGGATCCCGGCCGCCGCGCAGTACGCCGACAGCGCCGCCGACGTGTCGCCGGTGCTCGCGCACGCCACCGCGCGCACGGGCCTGCCGCGACGGATCATCTCGCGCACCGCGGAGACGAGCACGGTCATGCCGAGGTCCTTGAAGGAGCCCGTGTGCGAGTTGCCGCACTGCTTCACCCAGAGGTCGGGGAGGCCGATGGAGCGGCCGTAGCGCTCGGCCCAGAGCAGGTTCGAGCCGCCCTCGGCGAAGCTCACGATGCTGGCGTCGTCGATGCCCGGGAGCACCCACTCGCGCTTGCCCCAGACCCCCGATCCGTAGGGCCACTCGGTGCGCATCCAGCGCCGCTCGAAGAGGTTCATCCACGCCGCGGGCGCGCGGTCGCGCAGCGCCTCGACGTCGTGCTCCACGTCGAGCAGCGAGCCGCAATTGCGGCAGCGGTAGATCACCTCGTCGAGCTCGTGGTGCTCGCCGCAGCCTGCGAAACAAGCGTAGCGCGCGCGGTACGTCATGGCGCGCGGTGATAGCAGAAGGCCAGGCTCAGCCGAAGTGGTAGGCCGAGATGCGCGCGCCCATGAGGCCGCCCTGATAGGCCGCGCGGCCCGCGTCGGTGCCCGCGGCACCGGCGATGACCATGAGCGGCAGCAGGTGCTCCTCGCGCGGGTGCGCGGTGCGGGCCGACGGCGCCGAGGACCACGCCGTGAGCCGTCGCGCGCGCTCTTCCGGCGAGGCCGTGACGGCGTCCGTGAGCCACGCGTCGAACTCCGCAGAGCCCGCGGCGGGGCCGCCGGCGAAGAACGCGCGCATGTTGTGGTAGCTCATGCCGCTGCCCACGATGAAGATCCCTTCGTCGCGCAGCGGGGCCAGCGCGCGGCCCATGGCGAGGTGCTCCGCCGGGTCCAGCCCGCGCTTCAGCGAGAGCTGGATCGTCGGGATGTCGGCCGCGGGGTAGGTGAGCTTCAGCGGGACGAAGGTCCCGTGGTCGAAGCCGCGCGTGGGCGCCGTGGCCGTCTCGAAGCCCGCGCCGCGGAGCAGCGTCTGTACGCGCGCGGCGAGCGCGGGGCTGCCCGGCGCGGCCCAGGTGATCTGGTACGACTCCGGCGGAAACCCGTAGTAGTCGTAGAACATCGGCGGGTGCTCGGCGGTCATCACCGTCGGCACGGCCTCCTCCCAGTGCGCCGACACCGAGAGAATGGCCGTGGGCTTCACGGGCAGCGCCGACGCGAGGCCGCGGAGGTACGTCGCGAGGGCGCGGAGGTCCGCAGGGTCGCCCATCGGGAGGTCGACGAAGGGCCACGGTCCACCGCCGTGCGGGAGGTAGACGACGGGCATGCGTTGCGAGGCGTGGGTCATGGCGCGGTGCTCCGACGGCGAGCCCGCGGGGTGGCGCACGCACGACGGAACCGCCGCCAGCGCCGCGCCGCCCATCACCGCGAGCGCGTCGCGCCGGGTGAGTGCGTTCCTTGGGTCGTCGTTCATGGGTGACAGCGTGCGAGCCGGGGTGCCCTCGCACAAGGGGCGCCGCGAGGGACGCGGGGTTTCCGCGGGGGCAACGAGGCAGCGGGACGGGGGTAGGAAAGTAGGAAGTGCGATGGGCGGGCGTCGTTGCCGCCGCTCCGCGCCCGAAAGCGCGGAACACGAAAGGGTGCGACGACGCGGCACGACCGAGCGGACAGGTTCCTACTTTCCTACCCCCGTCCCCGGCCGCCCGCACACGTCTGCGGTTGCAGCCGCACACGTCTGCGGCTGGACGACGCGCCGCCTCAGCCCGCCGGCGCCGGCGTCGGAGCCACTGCGAGGACACGCCGCCGCACGGGCTTCCGCACCACGAGCCACAGCGTCGCAAGCGCGATGCCCAGCAACGCCAACGCCCCCAGCACGCGCATGCGGCGTCGCGCGTGGAGCACCTCGTCCTGCGCCACGGCGGCGCGCTGCTCGCGGGCGCGCACGTGGTTCGGATCGACGCGCAGCACGGCGTCGTAGAGCTCGGGGTCGGCGACGCCGCGGTGCATCGCCTGCTCGGCCTCGAGAAACAGCACCGACGCGCGGATCTCGCGGGCGTGCGCTCCCTCCGGATCGACCCACAGCGCGAGGCGCCACACGGCCTCGGCGCGGGCGGCGTCCTGCGTCTCGAGCACGCGCGCGTATTGGATCAACGGGGCGACCATCTCGCCGCGCCGCGACACGTCGGGGTGCCGCGAGAGCACGAAGCGAAAGTGCCCGAGCATCTCGTCGGGGCGGCCTTCGCGCGCGGCCTGGAGCCCTGCGTCGAGGCGCTGCACCACCTCGCTGGTGCGCCGGCGGTCGTTGGCGAGGTAGAGCTCGTTCGCGACGCGCTCCCAGCCCCAGGCCGCGTCGGCGTCGTGGCCCTCGTACATCTCGTACGCCTCGCGCAGCGCGTTGCCCGCGGTCATGCCGTACTGCTGCACGCTCCACCGCGCGGCGTCGCGCACCTGCGCGCGGTCGCTGTTCACGAAGCTCACCACCACGCGCATCGCGTCGGGCTGGCGAATGGACCCGAAGGCCCGGAGGATCTCCGCGAGCAGCGCGTTGTCGTGCTGCTGCACCGCCTCGCCGGGCGTGACCTTGCGCAGCGCCTCGCGCGTCTGCCGCATGAAGATCCGCATGTTCTCCGACGGGCTGCGCAGCTCGATGAGCGCCGGCAGCACGTAGTCGTGGAGCTGCCCGCGGACGATGCGCCCCACCTCCTGACGGAACACCGCGTTGTAGGCCTGCGCGAAGGCCACCAGCGCGCGTCCCGCGTCGGCGGACTGCATGCCGCCGAGGGCCCGGGCCAGCACCACGCGCTCGATGGCGCCCTGCAGGTCGGGCGCCCGCGGCGCCGCCATCATCAATGCGAGCAGGTCGTACTCGGCGTTCTCGCGGCCGTTCGTGGCCGTGTGGATGAGCCGCACGATCTTGTTGCGAAGCTGCTCGACGTCGCCGCGCATCGGCGCCAGCAGGCGCTGACGGATGGCGGGGATGTCCTCGCGCTCGAGGGTGTGCACGAGCGCGTCGGCGGCCGCGTTGCGGGCCTCGAGGGGACCGTCGGTGAGGCGCCCGAGCAGCGCGTCGAGCTCCGCGGCGTTGCGTCCCACGGACTCGTCGGCCGCGGCTGCCACCGCCGGGGCCTGCGCCGACACCTCGCGAGGCGCCGCGACGAAGACCCCGAGCAGCAGCGCGACGAGCGCGCCCCGAGCCGTCAGTCGACGATGCGGAACCCCGGGAAATCGCCCGTGTAGCCGCGCCACCTCGAATCGACCCGCTCCACCCGCGCCGCCGTCGGCCCGCGTTGCACCCATCCCAGGAACTCCTTGAGCGCGTCGTCGTCGCCCTCGGCCACGATCTCCACGGTTCCGTCGGCGAGGTTCTTCACCCAGCCCGTGAGCCCGAGGCGCTTGGCCTCGCGCTGCGCCGAGGAGCGGAAGAACACCCCCTGCACCCGGCCGCGCACCAGACAATGGATCTGTTTGGACATGACACCTTCGCGGGGCCGCGGCCCTCGTTCATGCCCGCGACCCGTGTTCCTTCGCGCTACCAGAGCCCCGCGCGCCGGGCAAGTTTCCTGCTCATCGGTGCCCGCGCCGGGCCCCGGGGTCAGGAAGGCTTCTCGACGGCCTTCTCGATGGGCGGCGCGCGCAGCCCCGCGTGCGGCGGAACGGTGCCGCCCCCGGCGAGGATCGTGGGCTTGTACTCGGGCACGATGGCTTGGAAGCGCTGACGCACGGTGCCGTCGTCCATGGCCTCGGTGCACGACTTGAGGTCGTCGAGCTTCGTCTGCAGCTCCTCCCAATCGTACGGGCGGAACCGTCCGACGAAGATCTTGGGGTGCTTGGTCTTGTCGGCGTGCTCCTCGTCCGTCGCGAGCTCCTCGAAGAGCTTCTCGCCGGGGCGGATGCCGCTGAACTGGATCTCGATGTCCTCGCCAGGACGCAGGCCCGAGAGGCGGATGAGGTCCCGCGCGAGGTCGACGATCTTCACCGGGTCGCCCATGTCGAGCACGAAGATCTCGCCGCCGCGCCCCATGGCCCCGGCCTGCATCACGAGCTGGCACGCCTCGGGGATGGTCATGAAGTAGCGCTTCATGTCCGGGTGCGTGACCTGCACGGGACCGCCCTTGAGGATCTGCTCCTGGAAGATCGGCACCACCGAGCCAGCGCTGCCGAGCACGTTGCCGAAGCGCACGGTGATGAACCGCGTGCCGCTGCGCTGCGAGAGCGACTGGCAGTAGATCTCGGCGACGCGCTTCGACACGCCCATCACCGACGTGGGGTTCACGGCCTTGTCCGTGGAGATCATCACGAACTGCTGCACGCCGTGGTGCACCGCGAGGTCGGCGAGCTTGCGCGTGCCGAAGACGTTGTTCTTGATCGCCTCGCCGGGGTTCCACTCCATCATCGGCACGTGCTTGTGCGCGGCCGCGTGGAACACCACCGCGGGCTTGTACTTGGTGAACACCGCGGCCATGCGGCGCGTGTCGCAGATGTCGCCGATGCGGGGCGTCACGACCACGCCCGGGAACGCCTCGCGCAGCTCGCGGTGGATGTGGAAGAGGCTGTTCTCGGCCTGCTCGACGAGCACGAGGCGAGCGGGGCCGAAGCGGCACACCTGGCGGCAGAGCTCGGAGCCGATGCTCCCGCCGGCGCCGGTGATGAGCACCACCGCGCCGTTGATGCAGCGCGCGATCTCCTCGGTGTCGAGGGTCACCGGCTCGCGGCCGAGGAGGTCCTCGATCTTCACCGGGCGAATCTGGTTGATGGTGACCTTGCCGTCGATGAGCGACCCCATGCCCGGGATGGTGCGAATGCTCGCGCCGCTGGCCTGGCAGAGCTCGAGGATCTGCCGCATCTCCTTGCCCTGCGCCGACGGGATGGCGACCACGACCTCGTCGACGCCGTGCGCGCGCACGAGGTCGGCGACCTTGCCGAGGGGTCCGAGCACGGGAACACCGTGGATGCGCTCGCCCTGCTTCGTGGCGCTGTCGTCGACGAAGCCGACGACCTCGTACTTGCCCGCCTGCGTCTTCAGGATCTCGCGCACGAGCATCTCGCCGGCGTCGCCGGCGCCGACGACGAGCAGCTTGCGACGCGTTCCCTCGATGCCGTCCTCGGCCGCGGCCGCTTGGAAGGTCTCGCGCATGGCGCGGATCGCGAGGCGCATGCCGCCGACGGCCATGAGCGCGAGGAGCCAGTCGATGACGAAGAC
>CAIMWA010000421.1 GCA_903845045.1 uncultured delta proteobacterium
CGACGCGCGCGGCGGACGCGCCCATCGCGGCCAGCGACCCCTCGGCCTCGGCGAGCGCGCGCACGTCGTCGCGCAGGGTCTTCACCGCCTGCTGCGCGAGCGCGAGCTGCGCGTCGAGGTCGGCATCGTCGGCGGCGCCGGTGGCGAAACCTGCGACGGCGAGCCGTGCGACGAGGGTGCGCTCGGCCTCGACGACGACGGCGGATCCCTTCGCACACGCCGACTCCGCCGCCGCGCATCCCGCCTGTGCGTCACGCACCCCGGCCACGCGCCGCGCGTCGGACACCCGCGTCCGCGCGCTCTCCATGGCCCCGCGCCGTCGTTCCCAACCCTGCTGTGTGACGAGGATCTTCGCGCGGCTGTCCCATCGCGTCGCCGCCTCGACGGCCGCCACCGCGCCTGCCTCGATGGACCGGCACGCCTCGCGCTGCGCCTCGAGCGCCGACCTCCGCGATGCGCGCACCGGCGCGAGCGCCGCGACCTTCTCCCGCAGGGCCTCGGGTCGCGCATCGATCGCCGGAACGAGGTCCTCGCGACCGATGCCCCGCGCGACGGCGACGAGGGCCTCGACGGCGTTCTTGCGACATCGCTCGATCTCGTCGTCCTCCTTGCGACAACGCACGGCGAGGTCCTTGGCGCGGGCCTCGAGCTCCTCGACGGCGCGCTCGTAGCGCTGCGTTCCGAAGAGCTGCTGCAACAGCGGCTTGCGCTCCTTGGTGTCGGCCAGCAGAAACCGCTGGAACTGCCCTTGCGGCAAGAGCACCACGCGCTCGAACTGCTCGGCGTCGAGGCCGACGAGCTCGGCGCAGCGACCGTTGACCTCCTTCGCGCGGGACTCGACGGGAACCCACGCGCGGCCGTCCCAGCGCGAGAGCACGGCCTTGGCCTTCTCCGTGGTGCGCCCGCCGCCGCGCAGCGCCGCGCGCTCGTATTCGGGGTTGCGCTTCACCTGGTGGCGCACGCCGTCGACCTCGAAGACGAAAGCGACCTCGCAGGGTTCGTCGGGCTTCGCGTGGTGCGAGCGCACGTCGCCGTCGGGACGCCCGCCCGGAAGCCTTCCGTACAAGGCATAGACCATGGCGTCGAAGAGCGTGGTCTTGCCGCTGCCCGTGGGGCCGGTCACCACGAAGAGCCCGAGGCCCGCGAGGGCCGCGAAATCGACGTGCTCGGCGCCGGGGTAAGAGCCGAATGCACGAAGGTCGAGGGAGATCGGTCTCACGAGGCGTCCTCCATGGCACCCGCGTGAGCGAGCGCGCTGCGGAGCACCGACTGCTCCTCCGCGGTTGGGTCGTCGCCGACGACGTCGCGCCAGAATGCCGTCGCCGAGGCCATGGGTCCGAGCCCGCGCCGCGCCGCCGCCGATCCCTCGACGGGACCGCTCGTTCCATCGGCGCGCTCGGGGCGAAGCTCGATCTCGACGATGTGCGCAAAGCGCTCGCGCAGCCGGGCCTTCGCATCCACGACGACGCCCGGGTCGGTGACGATGGCGCGCACGCGATGCTCGAGAAACGCCGCGTGGGCGGGCTCGCGCAGCTGGTCGTCGAGCGTACCCGCGAGCGTCACCCCGGGGCGGCCCGCGGTCACCGCAAGGGCGCG
>CAIMWA010000422.1 GCA_903845045.1 uncultured delta proteobacterium
CCGCCGCCCAGCGCGACGAGCACCGCGTCGGCGAGGCTCCGCAGCGACGCCGCCCCGCACTCCGCATCCCACGTCGAACCCCCGAGGCGCCACGCGTCGCCGGGCGTCTGCACCCACGCGGCGCAGCGCACGTTCGCGTCGACGGCGCGCGGCGAGAACACCACCCGCGCCCCGTCTCCGAGGTCGTCCCAGCCCTTCGCGACGCGCAGCACGACGCGTCCGTGCGCGACCTCCGCGGCGAGGGCCAAGGACAACAGCGCCACGCCCTCCGCGGCGGCGGCGTCGTCGCCCGGACCGTCGACGACGTACGCGATCTCGGTGCGCGCGCCGTGTGCCCCGAGGGCGTCGACGAGCCCCGCGTGCACGCCCATGGCCAGGGCCTCGACGAGCACCAGCGTCTGCGCCTCGGCGTCGGCGTGCTTCTGGCGCTGCGCCGCGGGGGCATGGAGCATCACGGTGACGGTGCGTCGCGCGTCGCGGAGCGGTGACTCGTCGCGGGTGTAGTAGAGCAGCTCGCCCTCGGCGAAGCGCACGTCGAAGAGGTCCGGCGCGCCCGGCGTCGCGGCGCCCTCGCCGACGTACGCCACCTCGCTGCGCACCAGGTTCTCGAACGCCCCGCGGGTGCTCACGGCGTCGAAGCCGCCGGCCGGGTAGCGCCCCGCCTCCTCGCCTGGAACGGGCACGTCGCGCACGCCGGAACGAAGGGCCCGCAACGCCGTCGGCGAGGCCGCTCCGAGGCGCCCCGCGGCCGCGTGCACCGCCCGCAGCGCGAGGCGCGCGCTCTCGCGCGGAAGCTCGGCGAGGTGCGCGATCTCCCAGAGGTCCTCGGGTGCGAAGAGGCGACCCGCGGGGAGGGCCCGCGCCGCGACATCGTGCTGCGCAGAGGCCCACGCCCCCCACGTCGCGTCGACGCTCTCGGCGACGACGCACCCGCGCAGATGCGCCGCGTTGCCCCGCGCGAGACCCGCGCCCCGAAGCGGTCCGCCGAGGGCCAGCGAAACGGCGTGCGCCACTGCCGCGTCGCGACGATCGGTGGGAAGACCTGCCACCGCGACGTGCGCGTCGTGCACCGTGGGGTCGAGGGCCCAGCGTCCGAGCACGCGGTCCTCGTAGGCGCGCGCGAAGGCGCCGGAGCCCGCGGCGCCGAAGCGGAACTCGCGCCCCTGCAAGAGCATCCATCCGAGGTCGTGGACCAGGTGCAGCGGCAGGTGGTCGTCGCCCGCGCCCCAGCACCGTTGGAGCCACCGCAGCGCCGGCGCGAGCGTCACATCGCGCGGCTCCGCGGAGCCCGCCAACGAGGACCACGCCGCGAGGGCCCGCGCGAGATCGTCGCGCCGCAGCGTCGCGCCGGTCAGGAGAAGTCGACCCGCGTCGCGGTCTCGGTCTCCGTCGCCGTGGCGCTGCGGGACTCGGCGTCGCCGGACCTCGACGCGTACTGGTAGTACGCGATGGCGCCCTCGCCGAGGGCCTTCAGCGCCGCGCCGGTGATCACCGCGCTGGCGAGCGAGCCCATCCACGGGAGCAGCCGCACGGCCCGCGTGGCCTGGCCGAGGGCGAACTCTCCGGCGCCGAGCACCGCCGCCGCCGCGGCCTGCTCCACGGGCGAATTCTGCACCCCGTAGGCGTCCTGCACGTCGCGCAGGACCTTGATGCCCACCGCCGCGACCGCGGGCGCCGCGAAGCGGAACGGCAGCAGCCCGAGGCCCGCGCCGATCACCACGGACTGGTTCACCTTCTTGCGGCTGTCTTCGCGTCGGCCCATGGGCGACATCGTTCCCCTTCGCGCAGCGGCGGTCAACCGCGTCAACGCAGGATGCGCCGCAGCTCCCGCGCCACGTCGCGGCACCCCTGCACGCGCTTCGCGGGGTCCTTCTCGAGCATGCGCAGCACGAGCTCGTCGAGGTCGTCGGGGATCGACGGGTCGAGCTCGCGCATCGGCCTCGGCGCCTGCGTGATGTGCATCATCAGCAGCGGCATGATCTCGGTGTGCGTGAAGGGCACCTGGCCGGTGAACATCCGGTACGCGACGATGCCGAGCGCATACACGTCGGCGAGGCCCGTGACGGTGCCGAAGTCCTGGATCTGCTCCGGCGCCATGTACTCCGGGGTGCCGGCCATGAAGCCCGCGACGGTCAGCGCCGCGCCGGTGCGCTGCTTCGCGATGCCGAAGTCCATCACCTTGAGCACGCCGCCGTCGGTGACGAAGAGGTTGTCGGGCTTGATGTCGCGGTGGACGATGCCCCGCGCATGCACCGCGTCGAGGCCCGCGCAGGCCTGCACGAGGTAGCCTACTGCGTCGCGCAGCTCCATCGGCGCGCGCAGGAGGTGGTCGAGGTCCTGCCCCGTGAGCAGCTCCATGGTGAGGAACTTGCGAGCCTGGTGCGTGCCGATGTCGTAGAGCCGCACGATGTTCGGGTGCGCGAGCTGCCGCGCCACCATCAGCTCCTGACGAAATCGCTGCAGCAGCTGCGGATCGTCGGCGGCCAGGGTGAACACCTTCACCGCGACGGACTCGCCGAGCTCGGTGTCGAAGGCGCGGAAGACCTCGGCCATGCCGCCGATGCCGAGACGCGCCTCGAGGCGGTAGCGGTCGGCGACCATGGCGCCCACGTCGAGGGGCTCGAAGCTCGGACGCAACCCCGCCGTCTCGCGTTGGGACTGCGGCGCCACGGCGTCGATGCGCGTCGCAGGACCGGGTCCCGGCCGCGTCGACGAGCGCGGACGTTCGAGCGGCTGCGGCTGCGACGCCGGCTGTTGCGGTTGCGGCGTTGCAGGCGCCACGGTGCGATCCAAGGGCTTCGGCGCGGCGCCGCGGGGCTGCGGCAGCGGCGGAAGGTCGGGAAGCTCCGGGAGCTCGGGCGGCGCCGTGGCCTTGCGCATCGGACCCGCCGACGCCAGGAACGCGGCGTCCTCCCGGCGCAGGCGCGCGTCGTCGACGCTCGACCGGCGGGCGGCCTGCGAGAGCGAGGCGAGCACCTCCTCGGCGTCGCGGTACCCGGGGCGCGCCGCGACGAGCTGCTCGAGCACCTCCTCGGCGCTCTCGGTGTAGTCGTGGCGGCGGTAGAGCATCGCGAGGCGGTAGTACGCCTCGGCCTCGGCGTCGCCGCGCGGCGGACCGTCGGCGAAGCGCGAGAATAACTGGTCGAGGGCGAAGCCCAGGGCCCCGGCGGCGTGCGCCACCGCCACCGCGCGCGCGGCGAGGGCGCGAAAGCGCGGGTGCTCCTTCGGCGTGCGCACCGCGGCTTCGAGGAAGCGCCGCGCGTCGCCCGCGTCGAAGAAGATCTGCGCTGCCTCGGCGTGGTGCCCGGCCTCCATCAAGAGCGGCGCCGCTTCGAGCGGGCGGCCCAGGGCGAGCAGGCACCGCGCGGCGTCGCCGGGACGTCGAAGCTGCACATACGCCTGCGCGGCCTCGGCGAGGTGTCCGCCTTGCTCGAGGCGCGCCGCGATGGCCGCCGGCCCCCCCGAGAGGCTCCCCGGCGCCGACGTTCCGGCACCCGCCGCGGGGGCGCCGCGTTGCGGTGCGGTGCCGCCGCGCGCGAGCACCTCGCCGGCGCGCACGTGGTCGCCGAGGGCCACGTAGATCTCCGCGGCCGTGGCGCCGTCCCCGGCCCGCGCGAGGCACACCGCGGCCTTCTGCGCGAGGCGGCGACCCGCGGGCGGAAGCGTTCCGACGGCGTTCAGCGGGACCCCGAGGGCCGCGACGAGCATGCGCGCCGCGACGTCGAAGCGGCCCGCGGCGACGAGCACCCGGGCGGCCTCGTCGACGTCGCCCGCGCGCTGGTACGACGCCGCCGCCGCGTCGACCTCGCCTCGCTGCTCCATCGCGCGGGCCTGCGCCAGCCACCGCTCCCGATCGCCCTCGCCCGCCATCACGTCTCCTCGGGAAGCTCCGCGACCCGCTTGCGCAGGCTGTCGGGATACTCGGTCACCTTCAGGGCCTCGTCCAGCGAGACGACGCCGTCGCGGATGAGCTCCGCGAGGCGGGACTCGAGGCTCTGCATCCCGGTGCCCGCGTTCTCCGCCGACTGCAGGTACCCGTCGATCTGGAAGACCTTGCCCTCGCGGATCATGTTGCTCACGGCGTAGGTCTGCAGCAGCAGCTCGATGGCGGCGACCTGGCCGTCCTCCTGCGCGCGGCGGCAGAGGTGCTGCGCGAGCACGCCCTTGAGCAGCACCGAGAGCGCGCCGCGCACCTGCTCGTGGCTCTCCTCGGGGTAGATGTCGACGATGCGGTCGATGGCCTTCGAAGCGCTGCTCGTGTGCAGCGTCGCGAAGACGAGCACGCCGGTCTCCGCGGCCGACATCGCCAGCGAGACGGTCTCGAAGTCGCGCATCTCGCCCACCACGAGCACGTCCGGCGCCTCGCGCAGCGACGCCCGCAGCGCCGCCGCGAAGGACTCCGAGTGCAGCCCCACCTGCCGCTGCGTGACCATGCTCCGCAGCGGCGCGTGCACGAACTCGATGGGGTCCTCGACGGTGAGGATGTGCCGCGCCGAGGTCTTGTTGATCTCGTGCACGATGGCGCTGAGCGTCGTCGTCTTGCCCGACCCCGTGGGACCGGTCACCAGCACCAGCCCGTTGGCCAGCGCCGCGAGCTTCTTCACCGCCGGCGGCAGCCCGAGGTCGTCGATGGTGAAGAGCTTCGCCGGCACGATGCGGAACACCGCCCCGATGCCCTTGGACTGGTACGACACGTGCGCCCGGAACCGCGCGAGCCCGGCGATCTCGTAGGCGAAATCGAGCTCCTGCGCGCGCTCGAATTCGTCGCGCTGCGCGGGCGTCATGATCTCGAGGAGGAAGCGCCGCGCCTCGTCCGCCGAGAGCGTGCGGTAGCGCAGCGGGACGAGGTCGCCGTTGTACCGGATGATGGGAACGTTGCCGGCGTGGAAGTGCAGGTCGCTGGCCTGCTGCTCGACCACGAGGCGGAGGAACGAGTCGATGCGCGCCACGGTGCTCGCCCTTCCTCAGCCCGCCGCCGCCGCCGGCTTGGCTTCGGCGACGGCGCGCGCGGCGTACTCGGGCAGACCCGCGAGGCTCGCGAAGGTCTTCTTGTCGTTGGCCTTCACGTAGCCGTCGTCGGCCTCGATGACGCCGTCGCGCACGAGCCGCGCGAGGTCCGCGTCCATGCTCTGCATACCGAGGTCCTTGCTCGTCGCGATGACGCTCGGGATCTGGAACGTCTTGCCCTTGCGGATGAGGTTCGCGACCGCGTCGTTGTTCAACATCACCTCCGTCGCGAGCACGCGGCCCGAGCCGTCGCGGCGGCGCAGCAGGTGCTGGCACACCACCGCGCGCAGGCTCTCGGCCAGCGACGACCGCACCTGCCCCTGCTGCCGCGGAGGGAACGCGTTCACGAGCCGGTCGACGGTGGTGTCGGCGGAGTTCGTGTGCACCGTGCCGAAGACCAGGTGCCCGGTCTCCGCGGCCGCCACCGCGAAGGCGATGGTGGCCATGTCGCGAAGCTCGCCCACGAGGATCACGTCCGGGTCCTGCCGGAGCGTCGCGCGCAGCGCGGCCTCGAAGGTCGGCGTGTGCGTGCCCACCTCGCGCTGGTTCACCAGGCACCGGTTGCGCACGTGCACGACCTCGATGGGGTCCTCGATGGTCACGATGTGCCGGTCGCTGGTGCGGTTCATGTGGTCGATGAGCGACGCGAGCGTCGTCGACTTGCCCGACCCCGTGGGACCGCCCACGAGCACCAGCCCGGTGCGCAGGTCGCCGAAGGCCGCCACCGTCGCCGGCACGCCGATCTCCGCCACCGTGAGGATCTTGTTCCGGATCACCCGGAACACCCCCGCGAGGCCCGTTCGCTGCCGGAACACATGGGCGCGAAAGCGCAGCCCGCGGCCCCGCACGTCGTGCGAGAAGTCGATCTCGCGCCCCGCCTCGACGGCCCCGCGCTGCGCTGGCGTCAGGTGCGTGAGCAGCAGCACCTCGATCTCGTCGGGGGTCAGCAGCGCCTTGCCGACCGCCGCCATCTGTCCCATGCGCTTCACGTACGGCACGCGCCCGGTGCACAGGAACAGGTCGTCGGCGCCGGCATCGACGGTGCGCACGAGCCAGCGATCGAGGGGCGAGAGCAGCGCGTCGGCGGTGCTGCGCCCCTGGTCCACGCTGGCCCAGCGCGCGAGCACCTCCTTCGCGGCGAAGCGCACCTCGGCCGAGGCGTCGCCCTCGCACGCCGAGAGCCACAGGGCCGTCTCGCGGTCATCGAAGGCGTCGAGGGCATGCACCGCCGCGAGGCGCACGTCGGCGCTCGGGTCCTGCAGGCACTCGGAGACGGCCTCGGCGGACTCCTTGGCCTTCATCGCCGACAGCGCGCCGATGCACACCTCGCGCGTCTCCGGCTGCGTCTGGAGCATCTGCACGAGGTACGGAACGCCGCGCGGATCGCCGATGGCGCCCACCGCGGTGATGGCCTCCTCGCGCACCCACCAGTCGTCGTCGTTCGTCGCAGTGCGCAGCAGCGCGCCCACGGCCCGCGGGTCCTTGATGCGCACCAGCGCGCCGATGGCGTAGCGGCGCACCACGTCCGACGGGTCCGAGAGGTACTCCGCGAGATGCCGCGTGAGCGACGTGCCGGCCATCTCCGTGAGCACGTCCATCACGCGCTCGCGCACCCACCAGTCCTCGTCGCGCAGGAACTTCAGCAGCCGCGGCGCGAGGTCGCCGTTGGGGTCGCCGACGCGGTTCGCGATCTCCACCGCCGCGCGGCGCACGTTCACGTCGCGGCTGCGCAGGAGCCACACGATGGCCCGCGCGGGGTCCACGGCCTGCCGCGTCGCGAGGGACACCAGCGTGTCCATGGCGCGGTTGCGCACGGCGACGTGCTTGTGGCCGAGGGCCTCGGCGAGCAGCGCCATGCCCTCGCCCTGGCCCTTCTCCAGCGCGTCGAGCACGGCCACCCGCACGAGCCCCGGACCCTCGCGAAAGCGCCGCTCCAACCGCGGCTCGAGGCGCTTCGACGTGAAGCCCCGGAGCGCGTCGGCGAGGGCCGTCAGCGGTCCCGGCCGCACGGTGTCGAGGTGCTCGCCGAGCGCCGCGACGAAGGTGTCCTCGCCGTCGCAGAGCGCCGCGAGGGCCGCGATGGCCGCGCTCGCGACGAGCTCCGAGCGATCGTCGAGGGCCGTCTGCGCCAGCGCCGCGGCGGCGTCGGGGTCGCGCCCCATGAGCTGCAGGTCGCCCGCCCAGCGCAGCGCCAGCGTCCGCTCCGACGGCGACCCCGCGGCCAGCACGCCCCCGAGCAGCGGCAGCGCGTGGTGCCCCGCCCGCGGCACCGCGACCTCCATCGCCTCGGCGCGCCCCGCGAACTGGGGCTGCAGCACCAGCGCCTGCAGCGCGTCGAGCGTCGTCCTCGTGAAGATCGACTGAAGCACCTCGGCCACCGCCGCGCGCAGCGCGAGCTCTTGCTCCCCGAGCGCCGCGCAGAGGGCGCCGTGGCCCGCGACGCGGTTCACCATCGGCAGCAGCTTCACGAGCGCCGCGCGCAGCGTCGCGTCGGCGGGCTTCAGCGCGCGCACGAACGGAAGGAACAGCTCCGGGTCCGGCGCGCGCTCCACGAGCACGCCGAAGACCACGCAGCGCGTGCGGTGCGCTCGCGCGTCGCTCACCGGCTCGACGAGCACCGCGAGGAGGCGCTGAAGCTCCGCCGCCGGGAGCTCGCCCATCTCGTCGACGAAGGCCCGCACGGCGTCTTGCGACGCCCACGCCGCCGCGCGGAAATCCTTCACCGCGTTCTTCATGTGCGCGCCGGGACCCTGTGCTTCGTAGCGCGCTGCGAGGCCTGCGGAATGATGCCGAAACCCCGCACGAATTCGGGGTACGCCGCGCGCCCGGCGACGTCAACCGTCAGCGCGGGGCCCGCGCACGGTCGGCGTACACCACCACCGTCTCGCCCGCCGCGAGAGGGTCGTGCTGACCTCGGCGGTTGATGCGCTCCAGCCGCGCCGCGCTGGTGCCGTACCGCGGGGCGAGCGAGGCCAGCGTGTCGTCGGCCGACGCCCGCACGCGGAGCCGCACCTGCCCCAGCGCCGACGCCGCGCGGTCGTAGAACTCTTCGCTGGCGCGGTCGGCCAGCTCGACGTCGGACTCGCCCCAGGTGCGCGCCGTCGCCTCGGGGCGCTCGCGCACGAAGGCCTGCAGCCACATCTCGGCGTGCACCCGCGCCGCGGGGTCGAGGCCGTTCCACGCCGCGAGCGCCGAGGGCGTCACGCCGAGCGCCGCCGCGACGCCCGGGAGCCCGTCGCTCGAAGACACCCGCAGCCACACGCGCTGCGTTCCCGCCGGGGGCTCCATCGACGCGAGCGCCGCGTCGAAGGGGACCCGCGGGACGGACTCGGCGCGCGCCGCGCCCGGGGTGCGATCGGGCACGAGGAGCATGGTGCCCGCCCGCACGACGCGCTCGTCGGCGAGGCCCGAGAGCGCGAGGAGCTGGGCTTGCGTGAGACCGAAGCGCGACGCGACCTCGTCGAGGGTCTCGCCCTGGCGCAGCACGTATGACCGCGACCGCGGCGCCTCGATGCGCGCGAGGGCTCCGCGCACCGCCGCACCGCGACCCTGGGGAACGTGGAGCACGAACGGAATCGCCCCCGCGGGCGGCGTGCGCGAGCGCAGCAGCGCCGGGTTCAGATCGCGCAGCGCGGACTCTCCGACGCCGGCCTCGCGGGCGATGTCGGCGACCGGGACCGAGCGGTCGACCTCGATGTCCTCCCACGCGACGGCGGGCTCCGGGGCCTGCGGCGGGATGTCGAACGCGCCAGGGTTCTGCGCCGCCACGGCCAGCGCGAGGATGCGCGGGACGTAGTGCACGGTCTCCCACGGCAGCCCCGCCTCGAGCGACGCGAGGGTGTCGAAGTCGTTGGTGTTGTACTTCCGCACCGACCGCAGGAGGTTCGCATACCCCATGTTGTAAGCCGCGAAGGCGAGCTCCCAGGACCCGAGGCGGTCGTGCAGGTCGCGGAGGTACCGGGCGGCGGCGCGGGTGGCGTGCTCGGGGTCGCGGCGCTCGTCGACCCACGAGTCGACGCGGAGGCCGAAGCTGCGCGCCGTGTCGGGCATGAACTGCCAGAGCCCCATGGCCCCCGTCGACGACTCGGCCCGCGGGTCGAAGGCGCTCTCTGCCGCGGCGACCCAGAGCAGCGCCGTGGGCATGCCCTCCTCGGCGAGGTCCTGCTGGATGCGCGCGCGGTAGCGGCCCGCGAGAGCGGACCAGCGCTGGGCGAGGCGCCGCGCCCGGGGATCGCTGCGAAAGAGCCCGATCTCCCGGGCCATGCGCGTGGTCATGCGAAACGGCAGGGCTGGCATCTGCAGTCGCCCGGCGAGGTCCGGCGGGAGCGTGGCGTCGTCGAGCACGGCGCCGTCGCGACGCGCCGCCGAGGCCACCGTCTCGGCCCCCTCGCGGTGCACGTCGGCCGCGCGCTCGGCCTCCCGCAACGCCGCCAGCGCCGGCGACTCCGCGGTGCCCAGGATCGCGTCGACGTCGCGCGTTCCCGCGCCGCTCGCACGCCCCGACGGCGCGGCGGTCTGCGCGAACACCGGCGCGGCCCCGAGGAGCGCGGCCATCCCAGCGAGCACGAGGCGTGGGCGTCGGATCACGCCGGACGCGGTACCACTGCGCCCGCGCACCGGGCCAGTTTGTGACGGTTCAGTCGTCGCCCGAGGGCTTGGCGCGGGTGCGCTTGCGCTCGCCGACGACGTGCTTGTCGCCGAGGCGCCGCATCTTGCTGCCGCGCGTGGGCTTCGTCGGCCGGCGCTCCTTGGGAACCACCAACGCTTGAACCACGAGGTCCCGCAGGCGCTCCCGGGCGTCGTCGAGGTTGCGGCGCTGGTCCCGGGTCTTCTGGCTCACGATGAGCAGCGCGCCGTCCTGGTCGAGGCGGTTGCCCGCGAGCGCGCGGAGCCGGCCCTTCACGGGACCCGACAGCACCGCGCTGCCCGCGAGGTCGAAGCGCAGCTCCACCTTCGACGCCACCTTGTTCACGTTCTGCCCGCCGGGACCGCTGGCGCGAACCGCGGCCATGGTCAGCTCCTCGGCCGGGATCGTGATCGCATCGGTGACGACGAGGGGCTCCATGGCGATCGCTCAGCGCGTGGGGAGCGTGACGAGGTCGCAGCGCAGGTGCACGGCGTCGACGCCGCCGCCGAGCTCGTCGACGTTGGCCATCACCGCCACGAGGCCGTCCTCCGCGGGCAGGAGCTGGGGCGGTGCGATGACCCGCGCGCGCAGCGGAAAGACGTCGCGCCGCGGGAACGGCGTGCCCGCGCCATCGAAGTACACGAGGTACGCGTGGAGCCCGCCGGCCACGGTGTCGCCGTGCGTCGCGAGGTCGTAGAAGACGCCGTCGCCGCCGGTGGTCATCGCGTGGCCGAGGGGCGCGCCGTCGAGGCCGTGCGTCGTCCACACCCGGGGCGTGGCGAGCTGCAGCCGGCCGTGCACCAGCGGCAGCGACGACACCGCGAGGCCGTGGCCCTCGACCCACTGCGAGAGCAGCAGCGACGAGCCCTGCATCGCCGCCGCCGTGGGGAACGGTCCGAGCCCGAGGCGCACCGGATCACCCGACGGCTCGAGGGTGTCCGTGAGGCGCACGAGCACCTGCTCCCGGGCCTGGTCGCCGCGCGCCGTGGTGCCTTGCACCGGGCGTTCGAGCAGCGCCGCAGGGTCCGCCGCGGGCGGAAGCGGAAGGAGCTGCATGGTGCCGCCCACGCGGTGCTGCCACAGCACGGGATCACCCACACGTTCGCCGCTCGCGTCGAAGGATAGGGCCATGACCTCGCCGTCCTCGGTGCCCGCGAGCACCACCGCGCCGGCGTGTCCGCCCACGGTGCGCGCCGTGGCCGTGAGCCACACGAAGCCGTGCGTGCCCGTCGATGCGGCCGGCGGCGCCTGGGCCACACGGCGCAACGCAGGCACCGGGCCGTCGGGTGGAACCATCGTCGCGTAGAGGTCGCCGGCGACGTGCTCCACCACGAGCACGCCCGCGCCGAGCGTCACCCCGACGGGAACGCCCGGCGGAAAGGTCTCGCCCTCGCGCCGCGACGGCACCGGATCCTCGACGAACACCGGCTCGCCGATGAGGTCGAGGTCCCGCGCGACGCGCGCGAAGACGGTGCCCGGAACGTGGTCCACGGGGGTCGCGGCGCCGTGCAGCTCGAGCTCGGTGATGGCGCGACGCAACGCCGCACGGTCGCCGACGCGAAAGGTGCGCTCGGGGTCGCGCACGGCGACGACGAAGGCCGCGCCGTCGGCCGACGGGGTGGCGAAGGGCGCCGCGACGAGGCGGTCGCTGCCGTTGGCCGCGAGGAACGGGGCCGAGATCAGCCGCCGCGTCTCCGTGGCCACGCACAGGCGCTCGCGGTGCTGCGCCGACGACACCGCCGGCGCGAGCGAGGCGGCCAACACCATCGCGAGGGACGACGTCTTCATCGAGGGGCTCCGGGCACGGTGCAGGAGAAGTCGACCCAGCGCCACGCGACGCCGTGCGCCACGGTGCGGGGGTAGAGCGCCACGAAGCGCGTGGCGTCGCCGTCGAGGCTGATGCGGTCGGCCACGGCGCTGGCGTCGTCGGGGAGGCGCGTGTTGGCGCCGACGAGCGACGCGTGGTCGAGGGCGGCGAAGGTGAGCGCCGCTGGCGACTCGGTCTCCGGCGCCACGCCCGTCGCGAGGGCGAGCCACTGCCGCGACCCGACGCGCGTGCTCGCGAGCACCTCGCCGCCGCGCGGATGCACCGACAGCAGGCTGCGAGGGTTGCGCAGCATGCCGCGGTCGAGGTCCGCGGTGCGCAGCGTCTCGCCGGCGCGCCACACCACCGAGAGCTCGTGGTTGCCGCGGCGGTGCCAGAGCGCCCCGTCGGCCACGTGCCCCAGCGGGTCCGCGAAGGGATCGTCGGCGGGGCGCGGCGCGGCCCCCGGCGCGAAGTACGTCGCCGCGAGGGTGAGCGCCACGTCGGGTCCATGCGCGTCGGGGCGGCCGAGGAGCAGCGCCGTGCGGTCGGTGTCGCGCACGGCGTCGAGGAGCGTGTCGCCCTCGCGCAGCGCCGCGAGGGTCACCGGCGTCCCCGCGCGCCCGGCGGTGGTCGGGATGCGCGCGAGCACGGTCTCGCCGGCGTCGGTGCGCGCCACCACGAAGACGTCGCCGGTCTCGGGAACGATGGCCGCCGCGGCAGGGTCGCGCAGCCCCGTGGGGAGCATCGCGTGCGTCGCCGCCGCGCCGCGGAACGTGATGACGTCGAGGCGCTCGACGCCGCGGAACGCGTACACCGCCACCGCGAGGGCGCCGCCGGCGATGCGCGAAGCCGCGAGGATGTCCGTCGCCGACGCGAGCACCGGGCGCACCGCGGAGAGCCGGTCCCGCGGGTCGAGGTTCGCCGCGACGAGGCGGGCGGGCGCGTCCGGGGCGCTGCGCGCGAGGGCCAGCAACAGCGTCGAGCCGGGCATCACCACCACCGCCGACGTGGTGTGTGCGAGGGCCGCCGTGGTGGTGTCGGCGTGCGGCGTGAAGTCGCCGGTGCCGTGCGCGAGGCAGGCCATGTCCGTGGGTCCGGCGGGCGCGCGCGTGACCGACGCCGAGGGCGCCTCCGGGGGCAGCGGCTCCTGCACGAAGGCCGGCGGCGGCACGTCGAGCGCATCGACGTTCTCGGCGTCGGCGCAGCCCACGCGCGTGAGGATGAGCTGCGGCGAGCCGTCCTCGACGTCGCGTCCGTCGGCGGCCACGAGGGCCTCGTCGGAGCCCGAAGCGTTCGCCACCGCGAAGCGCGCCGAGCGAAGCAGGAACCCCGTGAGCAGCGGCGCCCGTCCGAGGTACGCGCCATGATCGTCGAGCAGCGAGAGGTTCACCGAACCGCCGGCGTCGTCGGCGAGCGCCGAGAGCGACAGCG
The DNA here is from genome assembly GCA_903845045.1 of uncultured delta proteobacterium. GTDB lineage: Bacteria > Myxococcota_A > Polyangia > Polyangiales > SCUS01. The sequence goes on from CAIMWA010000422.1 coordinate 12,873, forward strand.
CGGCGAGACGGCTCGATCCCAACGGCGCCAGGGTCACGTACAGACCGTCGGTGCCGCGGTACGTGGCCAGCGTGCGCGGCGCGTCCACGACGGCATCGCCGGGGCCGAGCACGGCGTAGCGCGCGGCGGTGTCGCGCTGTGCGACGCGGGCCCGCCAGGCCACCACCGTGCGGCCGTCGGCGAGCGTCGCGAAGCTCGGGTGATCGAGGTCCCGCGCCACCAGCGTCGGACGGTCGTCGTCGAGACGTACCAGCGCGCGCTCGTCCGAGGTCGCTCCCGCGGCGCGCGCCACCGTGGCCCACAGCGCCCCCGACGCGAAGCTCGGCGCCTCGCCGGTGTACGCCCCGCCCTCGGGCGCCGGCGCGGTGTGCACCGAGCCGTCGCCGTCGACCCGATCGATGGCCGACGCCCACGCCGCCGTATCCGAGCGCCCCGCGTCGGGACCTCCATGATCGGCCCGCGCCACGGCCACCACGGGGTGACCGTCGTGCATCGCGAGCGCCGGCGCGCCGAGCCATCCATGCGGCGCAAGGACCGTGGCCGCCGCCGTCGGAACGCCATCGGCGCCGAGCATCCGGACATGCACGTGGTGCTGCCCCGGCGCGCCGCTGCGCCACGCGATGGCGTAGCCGTCGGCGGTGGCGACGAGGGCGGGCAGCGAGGGCGCATCGCCGGCATCGGGGAGCGTCACCGGTCCGCGCACGCCACCGCCGTCGGCGGGCACCGGAGCGCCCGTGCGGTCGAGGGCGAGCAGCCGGATCACCGGGTGTCCGTCGCGCTGCGGGTCCGTGCGGAACGCCACGAGGGCGCCGTCGGCGCGGCGCGCGAGGGCCACCGTCGCGGGCAGCCCGGGCGTGAGCGTCGCCACGGCCAGCGGGTCGCTCGCGTGGCAGCGCGGCATCACCGGCGCAGGCACGGCGCGGATCACCGTGCTGGCCTCGGCCGGCGGCGGCGCCTCGGGCATCGCCGTGGCGGGGGGCGGAACGGCCCGCGGCGCGCTTCGACACGCGCTCAGGGCGAGCATGAGGAGGCCTGGCTTCAGTCGCACGGCGCGGGTGTTCTCTGCGACAAGCGCCGCGAAGGGAAGTTCCCGCCGCGTGAAATCGTCGCGCCGCGACCGCGGGTCAGAGGTCCGCGAGGACCTTCGCGGCGTGCCCCTTGGCCTTCACGCTCGGGTACGCACGCTTCACCGCGCCCGCGCCGTCGATGACGAAGGTGCTGCGGATGACCCCGGTGGTCTTCTTGCCGTAGAGCGTCTTCTCGCCGTACGCGCCGTAGGCCTTGTGCAGCACGAGCTCGGGGTCGCTCAGCAGCGTCACCTTGAGCGCGTACTTGTCACGAAACCGGCAGTGCGCCGCGACGCTGTCCTTGGACACGCCGAGCACCACGGCGCCCTTGGCCGCGAACTCCGCCGCGAGGGCCGTGAAATCGTTGGCCTCGACGGTGCAGCCCGGGGTGTCGTCCTTCGGATAGAAGTAGAGCACCACGGTCTTGCCCGCGAACTCCGTTAGCGAAACATCACGCCCCAGGTCCGACGCCAGGGTGAACCCCGGCGCCACGTCTCCCGCCTTCACCATTCCGTCCCTCACTGCCTTCTTCAGCGAACGCTGATCTGCCCGCCGGCCCGGAGCTGCGTCTCGAGCCGCACCGCGCCGCGCGCCGACTTGCTCGCGAGCTGCGCCGTGATCTGGAACTTCAACACCAGCACGTCGTCGTCGCGCACGTGCTGCACGATCACGTTCTTCAGCCGCGGCTCGTACTGCAGGATCGTCGCGCGGATGGACCGCTGCAGCACCTGGATCGCCTCGGGGAACGCGTGCACGAGGTCCGTGAAGTCGACGACGCCGAAGTCGAGCGCCGCGGGGCACTCGCCCTGGCGGGTGTTGAGCAGCCCCTTCAGGTGCTCCACCACGGAGTCGACGTCGTTCTCCGTGCGCGTGCGCGTCACGTCCTTCGCGGCGATCCTCGACAACAATCCACGGCCTGCCATGCGTGCTGCGCACCGTACACCACCGGACGCCCGCCTGCGCGGCCCTCCCGGGGCGCCCCTGCGTGAAGGGTCGAATCACGGTTTTCCCGCGGGCGCGGGCAGAGCTCTCGACGCCCCGCGGAGCGTTCTGGAGAAGTGTTGCCTCGCGATTCTGGCGCGTGCGATCCTCGGCGCGAATCCGTGGCGGTGCGAGGCGAGCGCCCCGTGCCGATCTGCTGGGGAAGGTCGATCAACGTGCGAAGTACGGGAAGAACCATCGGTCCACGGGCGCTGCTCGCGTGCCTCGCGCTGGCGCCGCTCGCGGCGTCGTGCAGCAGCAACCAACGCCCGGCGCTGCCACCGGCGACCTGCAACCTTCCGCAGAACCTGCAGATGGTGATGCGGGGCTCCGAGCGGCTGAACCCGAACGACGACGGTCGGGCGCTGCCGGTGGTGGTGCGGGTCTACCAGCTCAAGTCCAGCGCTCGCATGGAAGAGGCTGAATTCGAGCAGATCTGGCACCACGACCGCGAGACCCTCGGCGAGGACCTGCTCAAGGTCGACGAGATGTACCTCTACCCGAACCAGCGCATGGCGCGCGCGTTCCGGCGGGACCCCGCGGCGACGCACGTCGTGGCCGTGGCGATCTTCCGGCACCCCGCGGGGCAGACATGGCGGAGCATCTTCGAGCTCCCGCCGCCGCCCGGCGACGAACGCTGCGCGGCGCAGTCGGCCAACCCCGGCGCGAACCCTCCGCCGGTGCGCGAGCCGCGGTACGTCTTCGTCCTCGACGACTACTTCATCGAGCCTGGCGTCGACGATCCTCCGGCCGACGCAGGGGTGCGCGACAACCGCGGACGCTACCGCCTCCCGAGCACGCTGCCCGGCCGCCCCGCGATGCCCCAGCCCGCGCCCTCGGGCGGAGGGTTGCCGCCGCTGCCGTCGGCTCCCGACATCCCCGCCGCACCGACCGCTCCGAGCGTGCCGGGTGCGCCCGCCGCGCCCGCGGCGCCCACCGCACCGTCGTTGCCGAGCGCGCCCACGGTGACGCCGCCCTCCGTCTCGCAGGCGGCGCCGGCCGCAGGGGCCGGGGTCTGGGCATGAAGGTTCCGCAGCGGGTCATCTGGTCCGAGGGGATGTTCATGTCCCCGCAGCACCTCCAGCAGCAGGACCGCTACCACGAGGGGCTCCTCGAGGCGCGGCTCTCGGCGCTGAGCCCCTACGACTGGGGCGTGGTCTCCCTCGAGCTCGACGAGCGCGCGCTCGTGGCCGGGCAGGTGCGCGTGCAGCGCTTCGAGGGCGTGCTCCCCGACGGGCTCCCCATCGCCTTCGACGGCGCCCACCCCGAGGCCCCCGCGGTGCGCCCCGTCGAGGGTCATTTCGGCGCGACGCAGCGCGTGCTCGAGGTGTTCCTCGCGGTGCCCGCGGAGCGCGACGGCACGCCGGTGGTGGCGCCCGGCACCGTGCCCACGCAGGGCATGCGCTTCTTCACCGCCCAGCGCGCCGTCGTCGACGCCGCGGGCGGCGCCCAGGACGTCGCCGTGGCCTTCGCGCAGCGCCACGTCACCGTGCTCTTCGGCACCGAGTCCCGCGACGACTTCGAGTCCATGAAGATCGCCGAGATCGTGCGCGACGCCGCGGGGCAGCTCGTGGTGCGCTCGGAGTACATCCCGTCGATCCGGCGCATCGGCGCTTCGTCGTGGCTCATGAGCAGCCTGCGGCGCCTCCTCGCGCTCATGGCCGCGAAGCAGAATTCGCTGTCCGAGCAGCGCCGCCAGCGCGACGCCGCGACGGTGGAGTTCACCGCGGCGGACATCACGCGCTTCCTCCTGCTCAACGCCGTGAACGCGTACCTGCCGGTGGTGAACCACCTCTGCGAGCGCGGCGACACGCCCCCGGAGGACGCGTACCTGTTCCTCTGCCAGCTCGCCGGCGCGCTCTCGACCTTCGCCACCGACGCGAAGTTCGCGCCCACGACGCTCCCGAAGTTCCTCTACCAGGACCTCGCGACGACCTTCGCCGAGCTCATCGAGCGCATCACCGTGCTGCTCAACCTCACGGTGCGCGAGAACTACATCCTCGTGCCCCTCGAGAGCCGCGAGGACGGCCTGCACTTCGGCCGCCTCGACGACGAGCGGCTGATCCGCGGCGCCGTGTACATCCTGTCGGTGCGCTCGGCGCAGCCCGAGCAGACGGCGGCGCAGCAGATCCCCCAGCTCTCGAAGATCGCCGCGTGGAGCGACGTCACGGCCATCGTGCAGAGCGCCCTCCCGGGCGTGGAGCTGCAGGTCACCTACCGCCCGCCGCCGGAGATCCCGCCGCGCGCCGGGCTGCTCTACTTCATGCTGAATCAAGCAGGGCAGTTCTGGCGCAACGTGTCGAGCGAGCGGACGATCTCCATCTACCTCCCGCCGCCCTACGACCCCGCCAACATCAAGCTCGAACTGATGGCCATCCCGAAGGCCGCCACGCAATGACGCCTCCCATCGGAGCACGGTAACCGGCATGGACCGAATCGACGACCTCACCGCGGATGTCTTCAACTTCCTGATCCAGCTGCGGCGCATCGACGCCAACGCGCAGCCGCCGCCGGAGACGGTGCTGCAGCGCGTGCGCACGCTCATCGACACCATGGGCAAGCGCGCGGCGGACCTCGGCCTGTCCCGGGAGGACATCCTCGAGATCACCTACGCCATCGTGGCGCTGGCCGACGAGGCCGCGATCTACGCCGGCGGCAACCTGCGGCAGTACTGGATGCAGCGCCCGCTGCAGCTCCAGTACTTCAACGAGAACGTGGCCGGCGAGAACTTCTTCGCCCGCGTGCTCGCGCTCCGTCAGGACGCCCGCCGCATCGACGTCGTGCGCGTCTACTACACGTGCCTGGTGCTCGGGTTCCAGGGCAAGTACCGCGTGCGCGGCGGCGAGGCGGAGCTCGCTGCGATCATGGATCAGCTCGCCGGCGACCTCGCGCGCGCCGGCCTCGCGGGTCCCGAGCTTCTCTCCGTGCACGGCGACCGCCCCGCCGGCGAGGTGCGCAGCCGCGCCCGCGCCGACCTGCCCGTCGTGGGCCTCGCGGCCGGCGCCGTCGTGATCTCCCTGGTGCTCTACGTCGGGCTCCGCATCTCCCTCGCCAACGAGGTCTCCACCGTGGTCAACCGCATCGCGCAGTTCGTTCACTGAGAGGAGCGCGCCCGTGTTCAAGTACATCTTCGCGCTCCTCGTCATCGGCATCTCCTGGGGTGCCGCCTTCGTCCTGAAGGACCGCATCGCCCACGGCTACGACATCGCCATCGCCATCACGATCCTCACGATCCTGGTGCTGGTGGGGGTGATCCTCTACCGCAAGTGGCGCGCCCGCCGCGCCGCGCGGGAGATCGAGAAGGCCCTCAACGCCCAGGCCGAGGAGCACGCCCGCACGGTGCGCCCGGAGCAGCAGGCCGAGGTGCGCGCGATGCAGGCCGAGGTCACTCGCGCCATCGCGTCGCTCAAGAGCTCGAAGCTCGGCAAGTCGGGCTCCGAGGCCCTCTACGCCCTGCCCTGGTACGTCATCATCGGACCGCCGGGCTCCGGCAAGACCACGGCGCTGCGCGCGTCGGGCCTGAACTTTCCGTACGCCACGCAGAGCGGCGGCGGCGTGCGCGGCGTGGGCGGCACCCGCAACTGCGAGTGGTGGCTGACCAACGAGGCCGTGCTCCTCGACACCGCCGGCCGGTACATGACCGCCGACGACGACCGCGACGAGTGGCTGTCGTTCCTCGACCTGCTGCGCAAGCACCGCCCGGAGAAGCCGCTCAACGGCGTCATCGTGGCCGTGAGCGTCGCCGACCTGCTCGGCGCGCGGGAGCCCGAGATCGAGGCCGTGGCCAAGCGCGTGCGCGAGCGCGTCGACGAGGTGCTCGGGCAGCTCCAGATGAGCATGCCGGTGTACCTGATGTTCACCAAGTGCGACCTCATCGCGGGCTTCTCCGAGTACTACGGGGACCTCCGCAAGAACGAGCGCGGGCAGATCTGGGGCTTCACGTTCCCCCTCGGCCAGACGCTCGCATCGCCGGGCGCGGCGTTCAACGAGCGCTTCGACGAGCTCGTGAAGGTCGTCGACCAGCGCAAGTTCCGCCGCGTGGCGGGCGAGCCGAAGCTCGAGGTGCGCGAGGCCGTGTACCAGTTCCCGCAGCAGTTCGCGGGCGCCAAGCAGAACCTCTCGGACTTCGTCGAGACGCTCTTCTCGACCAACGTGTACCAGGGCGCGCCGGCGTTCCGCGGCGTGTACTTCACGTCGGGCACGCAGGAGGGCCGGCCCATCGACCGCCTCACGCAGAAGCTCCGCGACACCCTCGGGCTGCCGCAGACGCAGGCGCCGGCGCAGCAGGTCACCGAGGCCAAGAGCTTCTTCCTCCGCGACGTGTTCGCGCGCGTGGTGTTCCCCGACGCCGAGGTCGCCGCGCGCAGCCCCGAGGAGCTTCGCCGTCAGCGCCGCCAGCGCTACATGGTCGCCGCGGGCGCCTTCGCCACGGCCGCCGTGATCCTCACCATCCCCGCCATCGCCTACGTCGAGAACCGCGACTTCGTGCGCGAGTCCGACGCCGAGGTGATGCGCATCACGAGCCGCGGGAACAGCGCGGCGCCGCTCACCCTCGCGGAGCTCGAGCCCGTGCGCCAGCGCGTCGAGCAGCTCCGCAAGTGGGAGACCGGCACCGAGATGATCCCGCCGTACATGCGCTTCGGCATGTACAAGGGCGCGGACATCTACCCCGACGTCTCGCGGCTCTACTCGCAGGCGCTGCGGCGCAACGTCATCGACCCGCTCGCGCAGCGCGACCTCCGCGGCATGCGCGACTTCGTGGCGCGGCACCCCGGCGGCACGGCCCCCACGGGCCAGGAGCGCAACGTCGAGTACGACGTGCTCAAGACGCACCTGCTGCTCAGCCCGACGACGCCGCCGACGGCGAACGAGCCCAGCACGCACGACCAGAAGGCGTACCTCACTCGGGCCCTCGTGGCGGCGTGGAGCCTCGGCGCGTCGCCGTCGCAGGCCGACCTCGCGGCGATGAACGCCAACATCGCGGCGTACCTCGACCAGCTCCAGGACCGCCCGCAGGACCTCGCGCTCACCCGCGACGTCGCCACGGTGCGCGCCCTGCGCGAGGTGCTCAACCGCACTTCGACGGTGGACCTCGCCCTCGAGGGGATCATCAACAACGTGGCCCAGATGGGCTACGACATCACCCTCCCGCGCGCCCTCGGGCGCTCGCCGGAGCACGTGTTCCAGGTCGGTCCGCAGGAGGGCCGCGTGGTGCGCGGGGCCTTCACGCGGCGCGGCTGGGAAGAGTACGTGCGCGACCGGCTCAACCAGGCGCCGGAGGAGATCGTCGGCGAGGCGTGGGTGCTCGGCCAGACCCGCAACGCCGCGCGCGCCGACCAGCTCGCCTCGGCCCTCGCGGACGTGCGGTCGCAGTACTTCCAGCAGTACATCGCCGAGTGGCGGAACTTCGTCGCGAGCCTTCGCGTGCGCGAGCCCGCGGACCCGAACATGGCCCTGCAGATGCTGCAGTGGTTCACCCAGGGCGGCAGCCCCGCGTACGTGTACCTGATGCGCACCGTCGCGGAGAACACGCGGCTCCTCGACCCCAACGCCGCGGCCACCAACGCCGCCAGCAGCAGCCTGCTCGCCGCCGCCGCCGCGACCGTGAACCAGCAGGTGCAGGCCCAGGGTCGCACCGGCCTCGCGGCCTCCAACGCGGCCACCGCCGCCCTCGCCGCGCGCGGCGGACAGACCGCCGACGTCGTCGACAACCGTCGTCGCCGCGAGGACGTCGAGAACGACCCGCTGCTCCACGGCCTCGTGGAGTTCGGCGTGCCCCCGGCGCCGGCCCCCTCCCCCGCTCCGGCCGCGGGCGCACCTCCCGCCCCGCCGCCGGCCCCGCCGGGACCGACGGCGCTCACCGAGTACCAGGAGCAGCTCGCGTTCGTGCGCGACGCCCTGCAGACGCACATCGACAACCCGGCGGCGAACACGCAGCCGATGCTCACGGCGCTGCAGACGGCGCAGACCCGCGTCGAGGCGCTCATCAACGGCGGCGCCGTCGACGCCCGTCCGGTGCTGCGCAACCTGCTGCCCCCGCCCATCGACTTCACCGTGCGCCGCGCCACCGCGGGCCTCGCGGGCGCTGGCTCGGACCGCTGGTGCAGCGCGGTGGTCGTGCCGTTCGCGCGCACCCTCGCCAACCGCTACCCCTTCGCCGTCGGCGGCCAGGACGCGGCCC
>CAIMWA010000423.1 GCA_903845045.1 uncultured delta proteobacterium
CCGCCGCGCGGGCGGCTTCGGTCTCCGCCGCCGAAGCGAGAATCGTCACGTCGGCCGGCTCCGCGGGCGCGGGCACCGGCGCAGCCACCTCGTCGGTGGGGGGCGGCTCGGGTGCTGCCGCTACGGGCTCCGGATCCGCGGGCTCGACCGAAACGACGGCCTCGGGAGCGGGCGTCGGCGGGGGCGGGGAAGCCTCCTCGACGACCTGTGGCGGCGCCGCAGCGACGGTCGGCTCCGCAGGCGCAGCCACGACCGGGGGCGGCGCGACCGCCGGGGCAGGGGTCGGCACCGGCGTCGGCTCCGGAGCCACGATCGCCGCGACCGCGGCCGCCGGTGGCGCGACGACGACGACCGGAGCCGCGGGGGGCGCGACCACGACGGGCGCAGAAGCAACGGGCTCCTTGGCGGCGGGGGGCTCCGGCGCAGGCGGCGCGGGCTTCGGGGTCGGGACGACGCTCGAGCCCGGAGGGGGAGCGACGACGAAGCCCGGGGATGCGACTGGCACCGCAGGACGCGAGGCGCGCTGTGTGGCGATCGGCACCGTCGCAGCACGGAGGGGGTCCACCGCGGGGGGCGGATCCGTCGGCGCCGGACTCGACGGCGCGACCGACGCACGGAACGGCCGCACGACGTAGCGCTCGTTCGCTTCGAGGTCGTGCACCCGCACGACCCCTTCATTCTCGAATTCGCAGCGGAACTTGCGAATCGACACGCCGCCGCGGGCGCTGCTCAAGGCGCCGGCCCAAGAGTCCGATTCCACGGTCACGGTGGCGGCTGTTCCGCCGGATGGTGCAGGGAGCTCGACAGCCCAACGCATGGTGATCTCTGCTTTCCGGGCGGATGCGGTCGTAGCGGACTAACAGACCGTCGCTCGCGACGTCAAGGCAGAGCGAAGTAGGCTCCGGCCGTGCGGATTGCCCTCGTCAGCGCGTCCCGTCCGGCCGAGGCCCTCGAGGTGCTGCGCGACCTCGGGTGCCGACCGGTGGAGCACTTCCCCTCGGACGATCCCGTCGAGATCGCCCGCGGCGGTGACGCGGTGCTCGTCGAGTGCGGCGGCGACGTCGACCCCATGCGCACGCTGCTGTTCAAGCTCCGGCGCGCCGGGGCGGCGTCGGTGCTCCTCGCGGTGAGCAGCGATCAGGTGCTCCGCGTCGACCCGGGGTGGCCCTTCGACGACCTCACGCTGCAGCCCTACGTCCCGCCGGAGCTGTACCTGCGGCTCCGGGTGCTCGAGTGGCGGCGGCGCGAGGCCCCCAACGACCTGCGCGTCCACGTCGGAGCCATGGTCGTCGACCTCGGCGCGCGCGGCGTCGAGCTTCCGGGACGATCCGTCGCCCTCTCGCCGCAGGAGTTCGCGCTGCTCGCGTTCCTCACCCGGTTCCGCGGGCGTGCGGTGTCCCGCGAGGTGCTGCTGCGCGACGTGTGGGGCGTTCGATCCGTCGAGACGCGCACCGTCGACGTCCACGTGCGCAAGCTCCGCGAGAAGCTCGGTGACCACGCCGTCATCGACACGGTCCGCGGCGTGGGCTACCGCCTCGCAGCGCGAAGCGACGGAGCGAACGAATGAGCAAGATCGCCATCTCCATGGGATGCCCCTGCGGCATCGGTCCCGAGGTCACCGTGGCCGCGCTGCGCTCGGTGGCGCCGGCGCACCCCGACCAACGCTTCGTGGTCCATGGCGACGCCGGGGCCCTCGCGGCGGCCGAAGCGAGCCGAGGTGTCTCGCTCCGGAGCATGCCCAACGTCGAGGTGGTTGCCGTCGGCGCGCTCACGGCCGACGAACGCCGCCCCGGCGCGCCGGGCATCGCCGCGGGCCGAGCTCAATTCGATGCGTTGGAGCGCGCCCTCGATGCCGTGCGGGCGGGCGAAGCCGCAGCGCTCGTGACCGGTCCCGTGGACAAGGGCGGCATCACGCGGGCGGGCATCCCGTTCAAGGGCCACACCGAGCATCTCGCCGCCCGCTGCGGCGTCGCGCGCGTGGTCATGATGTTCGCAGGACCGCTGCTCAAGACCTCGCTGGTGACCACGCACCGCGCCATCGCGCAGCTTTCCAGCGACATCACCGCCGAGGCCGTCGCCGAGACCACCGCCATCACCGCGCGCGCGCTGCGGTCGAGCTTCGGCGTGGCTCGTCCGCACCTCGTGGTCTGCGGGCTGAATCCGCACGCGGGCGAGGGGGGCATGTTCGGCCGCGAAGAGATCGACGCCATCGCACCGGGGGTGTCGCTCGCACGGGAGCGCCTCGGCGAGGGCTTCGCGATCACCGGACCGATGGGCGCCGAGTCGGCGTTCCGCAAGGCCCGCGACGGGCGCTTCGACGCCGTCGTCGCGATGTTCCACGACCAGGCGACGATCGCGTCGAAGCTCCTCGATTTCGGGAGCGCGGTGAACGTCACCCTCGGGCTCCCGATCATCCGAACGAGCGTGGACCACGGCACCGGCGCCGACATCGCAGGACAGGGCGTGGCCGACGAGGGCGGCATGGTCGCGGCGCTCGAGCGAGCGCTGAGCATGGTCGCTTCCCGATGAGCCTCCTTCGGGTCCGCGGGGCCCGGACGCACAACCTGCGCGACGTCTCCGTCGACGTCCCGCTGGGCCGGCTCGTGGTGATCACCGGCCCCTCGGGGTCGGGCAAGAGCTCCCTTGCGTTCGGCACCATCCACGCCGAGGGGCAGCGCCGCTACATCGAGGCCCTCGGGGCGTCCGTACGTCGCGGCCTGGTGCGTCTGCCGCGGCCGCCGGTCGATGCCATCGAGGGCCTGGTCCCGACCGTTGCGGTGACGCAATTCCCGCCGCCGCCGAGTGCGCGGGCGACGCTCGGGACGCTCACCGAGGTCGACGACTTCCTGCGCCTGCTCATGGCGCGGGTCGGCGAAGCGACCTGTCCGTCGTGTGCGTCACCGATCCGGGCGACGCACCCCGGCGAGGTGGTCGCCGAGGTCCTCGCGCTCGGCG
>CAIMWA010000424.1 GCA_903845045.1 uncultured delta proteobacterium
CGCGGGGCTCGTCTCGTCGCGGGCCAGCGAGCTGTCGTCGACGGCGCCGTCGGTGCACGCCGGCGGGTGGCTCGCGTACTCGTTCCGCCGCGCCGTGGGCGGTGGCGTGCGGCGCCGCTCCGACGGCTCCATGGACTTCGCGCAGGTCACCGAGTTCGTGCAGCACCAGTACGACGCGCACGACGTGACCTCGGGGCAACACCTCGTGGCCGTCGCCGGCGATCCGTCGCGGGGCTTCGCGCTCGGCGGCACGGCGCCCTCCACCACCGTGGCCGCTGCGCCCACCGCCGTCGCCACCCGCGCCCCCATTGCCGCCCCCGCGCCCGTCGCGGCGCCGGAGCCCGTCGATGCCCCGGAACCCTCGCGCCCCGCCGCGCAGACGCCGGACTTCGGTCAGCTCGTGGGCGTCGGCCTCGGCCTCGCGAACCAGGTGCTCGGCGCCCTCGCGCGCTGAGCGGCGCCGCTGAAGCCGTTCCTGCTCGACGCTTCAACCAGGTATTCTGCCCCACGAACGCCGAAGCGAGGCCTTTGCTCCCAAACTGGGAACATGGTACCGTTCCCTCGGCGTGCGCATCTTCAACCGCTCGACGCTCGAATCATTTTGGATCCGGCACGCGGATTCCGAGCAGTCGCTGCGGGCGTGGCATCAAGAAGTCGAGAAGGCGATGTGGAAGGGGCCGGGCGACGTTCGCGCGCGGTACGGGACCGCTGACATTCTGCCGAACGACCGCGTCGTCTTCGACATCCGGGGAAACAGGTATCGACTGATCGTGGCCGTAAAGTACGCGCCCATCTGCTGCGTCTACATTCGATTCATCGGCACCCACGCCGAGTACGACCGTGTCGACGCTGCGACGGTGTGATCGCGAGGAGCGATAAATCCCATGGAAATCCATCCGATCCGAACCGAAGCTGATCACGCGCGTACGCTCGCGGAGATCGAGCGGCTCTGGGAGGCCGTGTCCGGAACGCCGGACGGTGATCGCTTCGAGGTTCTTGCCACGCTCGTCGACGCGTACGAGCGGGCGCATACGCCGATCCTTCCCCCGGACCCCATCGAGGCCATCCGGTTTCGCCTCGAGCAGCAGGGCAAGACCCGCAAGGACCTCGAGCCGATTCTCGGGAGTCGGGCGCGCGTCTCGGAGATACTTGGGCGCAAGCGTCGGTTGACGCTCGCGATGATCCGCTCGCTCCATGCGACGTTCGGCATCCCTCTCGAGGTCCTGGTCGCGGAGCCGCCGAAGGCTCCCCGGAGCTCCCGTCGAACGCGAAGCGTTGCTGCGTAAGAGACAGGATTTCTGCGAGAAGCGTTGGCCGAATTCGCGGGCATGAGCGGACGAACGGTTCACCGCCCTCAGGGCGCATCGGCGAGCGGCGATGGCGGGTAGAGTGCGGCAAGAACGCCCCCGAGCCACGACGCCTTGTCGTCGTCGAGCGAGCTGAGCTTGATGGAAGCAACTTCGGTTCCAACGCCGGCCAGTTCGAGCCGCGACCGTACGATCTCCCGGCATCGCGTGATGTCCTCGGCCGGCGGCCAAATATCGATTCTTCCGCCATCTTTGGAAGGAACGATCGAAACTCGGCATCCACCCGCCGAGCGTCCGGGCAGTGGTACCTTGAGTTCGCCTTGCGGGCTTGCTTTCGGGGTGGGCCTGACGGTCCGTCTCCAATCGCGGTTCCACGTTTCGAGCACGCGCTCGGCAAGTCCTGCGTTCGCTCCGAGCTTCGCCAGAATCTCCGTCGGCTGCAAAACTCCGTTGATCACCGTGGCGTCGGCGATCGCGTCGATGACGTCCGCGACGCGGTCGACCTGCTCCTTCACCGTCTCCAACTGCCAGAAGTCGTCGCGAAGTCGGATGTCGAGCATTCCGCCTTTCCTCTCGACCGAGATTCCAGAATGTTCGTCGAGCCGAAGCCATACATCACCATGATTCTGCGTGAAGAATGACCACACCGCTCCTTCGCCGGCACTCGAAGCCGCACCATTGATATGTTTCTTCGACAACGCCATGGCGACGATCTGTCGCGCGTGCGCTGGATTGAACCCGTCTCGACGAATCGGTAGCGGGCGCTCGAGCCCGTAGCGTTCAAAGAAACGAATCGCCGCCCGCCGAAGCGCCGTCGAAATGGTCGCGTCTCCGGGTTCAAACGCACGGATCAAGTCATCGAGTTCGGCCCACGTTCTCGAACCTCGATAGTAGTCGCCGTTGCCATCGCGCCTCACCAGGTCGCGGGCAAGCACCACGAGATGCTTGCTCCTCGCCGATTCCCGCGGTACGGCGGCGAGCGCATCGAGGTACTTCTTGATCTGATCCTGCCTCTCGATGCCTTCCGCGGTCTCGAACTCGTACGTGTTCAGCTTCGCCCCGACCTTGCACTCGATCCAGACGAGCGCACTCGGCGTCTTGATCTCGATGTCGATGAACGAATCCCGCGCGTTTGCTGCGTACGCGGCTTCGGTCCGAATCTCCATCTTCTCCATGTCTTCATCGGGAATGTGGATATCCCAGAGTTTCCATAGCACGCGTTGAGCCAGCTGCTTGTCGTGCACGAATACCATTGCAACCAGCGCCGAGACAAAGTTCTCGGATACGCTCTTGCCTGTGTTTCGACCGTGCCCGTACAGTACAACGAACAGATCATCGGAGGCGATGCTCATCTCGTCTTGCTCACTCACCTTGCGTCTCCTTACATGTTCTCAATATCACGGCTGAGGCCACGCGGTCTTCACCGCCTCGAACACCAACCACGTACGCTTCTCGATGTCTTCATCGGACCATGTGGTCCGCCCGATGAACCACGGCGTGAGTTCGCGCTCCAGGTCCGGCGAGAGGCCCTGCAGGCGCGTCGCGATGGTCGCTCCCACGTCCGATGGCTCAGCGAACGTGAGGTTGCCGAAGCTCGTGGCCTCGGCGTCGTCCTCAGAGCGAGGCGCTCGGACGTAGTGCGGGACTCCCTTCAACCGACGAAGGCGAGGGCTGGTTCGCTGCGCGAGGTCGAGAGACTCCAATACGCCCCACACGCGCGATGACATCAGCCGGTGCGCGTCGCCTCCAGCCTTCCAAGCTCTCTCGAACTCGGCGGCCATCGGCCAGCCGAGCGCGAACGTCGGCTCTGCAGCGAGCAGTGTGCGCAGGATATCCCGCGAGGACGCGGCTTCGGCGAAGGATTCGTGCAGGAGTTCGAGGAGGCGTGGATCGTCTCCAGCCGTCAAGCGATTGCAGAGCATTCGCCGTACGAAGTGGGAATCGAGGTCGTGGAGCATTCCGTCTCGGTCCGAGAAAGCGACGCGAGGATCGGCGAGAATTCGCAGCACGAGCGCGCCGGCGCCGGGCGATCGCATGGCGCGCAACCGATCGAAGAAGAGTTCGTGCGGATCTTCTCGAAGTCCGCGATGGAGTCTGCGAAACGCTGTCGCGTACCGCGCGAGGTCCTCCAATTCCGCTCGAAGATCTTCGGCGAACGGCAGCGTCGTCGCGATCCACTGCCGATAGGTGGCGACCGCATCGCGGGCGTGGTCCGCGCCGACGCTCCTCGCGGCGAGGTACGCAAGCACCAACGGATCGATGCGCCGGCAATCGCGCCCCCGATCCGGAGCGGTCCAGAACGCTGTCGGGTCGGGTAGCGCGGGCGCCACGTTCCCCGACAGGAACTCGCCGACGATGTCCTCGGTGGAGGCGTCCGCGCGCGCCGTGGCCTGCGGCCGGACGCTACCATCTGCGTGCGCGCCGCCCATTGGGTCGTTCATCGGCTCCCCGGGATGCTACGCCGAGCGCGACCCCTTCGAACCCGACGACGCGCCCGCCGAAGCTTGCGAGCCTTCCCGGAGTGTCACGGCCCCCAGCGCACCAACGCGGGCAGCGCGCGCGACACCGTGGTCCCGTCGCCGAGCTGCCCGTGGTCGTTGCGTCCCCAGCACGACACGGCTCCGTCGGACGTCAGCGCGCAGGAGAACGCGTCGCCCGCCGCCACGCTGACGACGTTCGCGAGGCCCCGCACCACCACCGGCTCCGCGGAGCTCACGGTGCCGCCGTTGCCGAGCTGACCGTCCTCGCCGTGGCCCCAGCAGCGCACCGACGCGTCGGCCAGCACCGCGCACCCGTGGTTCGTGCCGAGCGAGAGCTGCGTCGCGTGGGCCACCCTCGACGCCGCAGGAACGTTGCGGTCCGTGGTCCCTTCGTCGGCGAGCTGACCCGCATCGTTGCCGCCCCAGCACTGCACCACGCCGTCGCTGCCGATGGCGCACGACGACGAGTAGCCGAGGGAGAGCTGGCGCACGCCGGTGAGCCCGGGCACCGCCACCGGGTGCGGACGATCCTGCGTGCCTGGACGCCCGTCGCCGACCTCGCCGAAGCCGTCGCGCCCCCAGCAGCGCACGTCGCCGCTGCGCAGCCGCGCGCAGACGTGACCGCCGCCGACGCGCACCTCGGCCACGCCCGCGAAGCCGAAGACCGGCACCGCGAAGGCCCGGTCGATGCGCGTACCCTCGCCGAGCTGCGCGTGCTCGTTCCAGCCCCAGCAGCGCAGCGTGTGGTCGCGACGGAGCGCGCAGGAGTCGTGAAAGCCCAGCGCGAGCTGCGTCACGAAGGCGAGGCCCGGCACCGGCGCCGGTCGCGCGTGGTCGGCGGTGCTCCCGTCGCCGAGCTGTCCGCTCTGGTTGCGCCCCCAGCACCGCACGAGGCCGCCCACGACGGCGCACGAGTGCTCGCGCCCGAGGGCGATCTCGCTCACGCTCGCGAGGCGCTCGACGAGGGTGGGAACGGGGTGGTCGGTGTGCGCGCCGTCGCCGAGCTGTCCGTGGTCGTTGCGGCCCCAGCACCGCGCGGTGCCGTCGCTGCTCCAGACGCACGCGTGGGCGCCGCCGACGGCGAGGCCCGCTACGCGCTGCGCCATCGCCGCGCCGCCGGACGTCGTGAGGGCGAGGAGCACCGCGAACCCCGCGTTCGCCGCGCGCTGGGCGTGGTCCATGGAGCGCACCGTAGCAAGTCCGCCGACGAGAGCGCGAAACTCCTGCAACTCGAGGCGCGCGATGGGCCTTTCGCTCCCGCGCCGAAGACTCCACACTGCCGGCGAGGGAGTACCGCCCATCGAGCTCTTCGGAAACACCGCCGGCCTCACGAGCAGCCACCGCACCGCGCTCGAGCGCATCTACCGCCGTCGGGTCCCCTCGGACCGCATCGTCTCGCCGGAGCTGGCCCGCGCCCTCTCCGAGGCCTCC
>CAIMWA010000425.1 GCA_903845045.1 uncultured delta proteobacterium
ACGACGAGATCAGCGAGCGGAACACTCCGTACCAGCGGAGCCCCGTCTCGTTCTCGAACCACATCCAGTTGTCGCGCCCGAGCGCGAGCTTGCGCAGCTCCGCCTCCGACGCGTTGTTGTGCATCGGGAGCCGGCCATCCACGAGGAATCGTCGCAACGCCAGGCGCTGGTTGGCGCAGTACCCGAGCGCCGCCGCGATCGGCGACCGCGGCTCGACCTTCGGCGCTTCGCGATCGACCCACGTCTCGAACAACTCGACGAGCGGCGCGGACTCTTCCCTTCGTATCCGTAGTCGCTCGTCGGGCGGCAGCGCGAGGATGTTCCGCTCGACGTCGAAGAGCTTGCCGATGAGCGCGATCGCCTGCATGGCGCGCTCGCGGTCCGAGGGGATCGCCTTGAAGAAGTAGCGGCGACCGTGGGCCCAGTCGCCCGCTTCGACGATGCCCTCCTTGGCGTGGAGCACGTCGTAGATGCTGTGCGCGTCCGAGAGGAGCGTGCCGTGAAATCCGGAGAGCATCCCGCGCACGGCGGCACCGGTGTGCTTCGCGCTGTGGCGAAACACGACGTGCCCCTGGTCCATGATGAACACGAAGACGTGCCAGTTGTCGCAGCTGCCCCTGGCGCGCACCGGCGCGCCCGTGGCGTCCGTCGCGATGACGTGCGAGTGCGCGATGCCGTCGGCCGTCATCGCCGCGACGACCCGCCACGTGCAGTCGTACGCGGCCTCGAGCCAGTTGCACTGCGTGGAGCGCGGGATCCGGAAGCCGTGGCGATTCGTGATGTGCTCCTGACGATGGAGCGGGAGCGAGTCGTCGTACTTCGAGACGATGATGTTGGCGATGGCGCTCGCGTCGCCCATCGTTCCGGGCCACACGCCGTCGGGGAGCGGCGCCGTGACGATCTGCGTGACCGGCACGGTGCCCGCGAGCTGCTCGGCGATGCTCGGCGCCGTCACGCCGCCAACGCGAACCCACTTGCGGCGAACGATGCGCACCCGCTGGTATCCCGCGTGCGGAAGCGCGACGCGCTCGGTGTACTCGGCGTCGATCAGCGCCCAGCCCACGCCCCCGTCGGCGAGCACCTCGGGCGGATCGATGACGATCTCGCGGACCGGAAGGTCCGTCCTCGAGAGCATGCGGCGGCCGTGGCCCTTGCGCGTCCCGCGCTCGTCGTCGTTCGGACCGTGGGCCGTCGCGCCGGTGCTCGACGCAGCGCTCTCCTCGCTCGACGCGGGCGCCTCGCGTGACGCGGCCGTCGGCCTGCTCGGCGCGTCGCTCTCGCCGCTCGCGGCCACGTCGTCGCAGGACGCATTCGCCACGGGCACCCCCGCGAACGACTCGAGCATGTGGTCGAAGGCGAGCTGAAGGTCATTGCGCGCGACGCGCTCGGGACGATGGCCCTCGAGGCTCGCGACGAGGGCGATCCATCGCGCGAGGTCGCCCTGCTGGAGCACGTTGAGCTTGAGCGCCTCGCGCAGCTGCTCGCGGAGAAGCATCACCTCGCGCGTGAGCTCCTCGACGCGCGCCTCGGCACGACGGAGCGCCGCGCTCCGCTCGGTGCATCGCTCGCATGCGCCGTCCGCCATCACGCACGAATACATGACCATGTATTCGCGAACGGCAAGAGGCCGCGCGAGATCGATGTCGATTTTTCTTCAGCGAGGAAGACCGACCGCGCGATGCGCGGCGCGCAGCTTCGCGGCGTCGATGCCTTCGAGCAGGAACTCGAGCTCGCGGCGGTCGATGCGAACGCAACGGGCACCGGGCGGAACGGGCAGCGGGATGCGAAACGTTCCACGCGAGAGACGCTTGTAGTGAATCCAGAGTCCCGTCGCATCGCGCGCCAGGATCTTCACGTGCGTGCGGAGTCGGTTGTGGAAGATGAAGACCGCGTCGCTTCGCGCCTCGTCGCCGAACTGCTCGCGCACGATCGCCGCGAGCCGGTCGAAGGACTGCCGCAGGTCGATCGGTGCCATCGCCATGTAGACCTCGCAGGGCGTCGGGATCATCGCCGCCCTTCCTTCGACGTGACTGCGGCGAGAACGGCCGCGAGGTCGGCCCCCGTCAACGGGCCGCGCACGGTGAGCCGCACGCCCGCCGCGTTGGTCAGCTCCCAGCCCGCGCCGGTGACCTCCACGCGCGCGTCGTCGTCGTGGGCCTCCACGACCTCGACCGGGACGAGGCGCGGAACGGGCGGTTTATCGCGGTCGCCGCCAGAGCTGCGTCCGAGCTGCCACTTCCACCACGTGAGCGTGTTGGCGTTGACGCCGCGCTCGTCACCGAACGCCCGCGCGGTCTTGCCGCTGCGCTGCCACTTCCGTACGAGCCGCGCCCACTCGCGGTGGGTGCGACGAACCACGATGCCGGGGATGTCTTCCATGCACACGCGCGTACCGCGGGGCGCGGAATCGGCGGACTACGGGGTTGGCGGAACAGGTACGTCGTGCGTGCTCCACGACCTCCCTCCCGAGGTCTATCTCGAGCAGCTCCTGCGGCTCGCACCGCACTGGCCCGTGACGCGCGCCCTCGAGCTCGCGCCCAAGCACTGGAGGCAGACCGTCGCGAGCCTCGACGAGCGTCACCGCCGCATCATCACGCCGCCGTGGGAGCTCGACTACCCACTCGTTCCCGGCGCGTCGTTGCGGCCGAGCGCCGCCGTCGCGTAGAGCGTCCGCTGGCACGCGCGAGGCCGCTCAGCCGACGCCCGCGCCCCCCGGACGATCGGTCGGGAAGGCCGCCCGAAGCGCGCGCTCGGCGACGTCGGCGAGGTGCGATTCGGTGGCCTCCGCGAGCGCGTCGAAGATCGGCATGAACACCGTCTTCACGAACGTCGAGGGCACACGGATCATCAGCCGCGCGTCGCGCCGCTTCGACGCTCGGAAGACGTCGATCCCGTAGCGACGGCACAGGGTCACGAACACGGTGCGGAGCGCCTCGTTCGGAACCGACACCGCGAACTCCTCGTCGGTCTCGGTTGCGCGCATCTCGGCCAGACGGCCACGAACGCGGACGGCGGCCTCCGACACCGACACCGCGGCGTCACCCAGCCGCTCGGCCTCGATCGACTGCAACTGCTCCACGAACTTCGCCTCGGTCATCACGGCGGCGATTCGATATCACGGCGCCGCGGTCGTGACGTGGGTCGCGTCGCCCTCCTGCGCGCGCGCGCATCTCACGAGCGCGCCGGGGCGTCAGCTACGCGACTGGCCGGACGGGTACGTGAAGAGATGCTCAAGGTTCAGCTCACCCTTCGCTCGGCCCCTCGGTGGCGACTCGAAGGGTAGATGCACTTCGCGAGATCCCCGAGCAGGCCCTTGGACTTGTGGGGACCCGAGTCCCGCAGCGCCTCACTCGTCGTCATCTTCGTCGACTCCAACTGCCCCGGTGAGGATGTCGCCGAGCCAGAAGTGATGCCAACGCATGGGGGTTCCATCTGGCCGTTCGCAGCGAAGGCCGGGGAACTCATCCGCCCACGCGACGGCAGGCCGAGCCTTCACGACGCCGACCGCCGCGGCGAACTTCAGCACCGAGTAGTCGATGGTCGTTGCCCGTTCGCCGGCCTCGATCCACTGGCGACCCCAAAGGCCGGGTTCGATCGTCGTGCTCCCGCACCTCGGGCAGCGAGGCTTCGGTCTGACGTGCTTCTCGCGGTCCCGCCAGTCGAACCAATTGGCGCCGTCGCCCGTACCAACTTCTCCGCAGGCTGCCTTCGTGCAGTACGCCTTCCTGGAGACTGGCATCCCCACGCGTTGAATCGTCTCGATCATGCGGAGGACGGGATCCTCGAACTCTGCGATCAACGCCAGCCCGAAGTGCCGCGCCACCGTAGGACTCACCGTGCTCTTGAACCGCTCTCCTGCTTCCGTCGCTGCGGCGATCGACCGACCGCGGACCGTCTTCCGGAAGCCTGGTCCCTCCGACTCGATGATGCCGAGGGCGAGAAGACCGTGCAGAAACTTCCGGAAGTACTCCCGTTGCAGATCGTCCGCGTCGCCGTCAGCCAGCTTCTTCCGCACCATCGGGTCATAGGGACGTTCCTGGAGCACCGCGGCGAACCGATCCCAACGCGTCGAAAACTTCTGCTCCAGAAGCTGCCGTTTCACGACCCCGTCGCCGAACAGGGACACGAAGTCTCGCAAGGAGCTCGGGTAGATGTGTGCCAGTTGCTTCTGGTCGAGGTTCTTGATGGCGCCGAGCGTCTTCCCAATGCAACGCGGGACGTCGGCGGGCCGACCGCAGAAGAGGTCCACGACGATGTGCTGGTCAGGCTTGATCGCCTTGCTGCCGCTCGGAACCTTCAGCAGGCCGATGCCGAACTGTCGGCACATCTGTTCGAGAGCGTTCGACGAGAGTTCGGTGAACTCCTTCTCCGGGAAGAACACGAACGACAGCATCCCGAGGTTTTTGTACGCGAGGGCCTGGCCAAACGCTTCCATCCCGTCGTGCCCACCGATCGATTGCTTGCCCTCGCCGAGCAGCGGGATCTCGGTGCCGTTGTCCGCTATGATGCCGAACACGTCGGGCCTGATGTTCTGTCCGTCGAAATCGATCGAGACCCCTTCTCCCCGGACGCCGCCGGAGGAATCGTGTGCGGAAAGACTCACGCTCGCGTTCCAATGGTCGATCATGAACCGCACGACCTTCGGGTACATTGCCCCCTCAAGTTCGCTCATGTGCCAACGATCGCAGAAGACCATCGGTCGAGCAATGGCATTCATGCGGTCCGTCGCACACACCTCATTGGAACGGTCCCGATGACAGACACTGATGCCCTCCGGTTACTTCGGTCTGTTGGCGCCTCCGCGCGCCTCCTCCGACACGGCGAACTCGTGGGCGAGGCCGGCGAGCGGCTCCTCGCCGAGCTGGGGCGTCTCGGTCTCCCGCTCGACGTGGCGTTCGTCCGCGCCGGCATCGTACTCCATGACGTCGGGAAGGTGCGCCACCTCGACGAGCTCGAGGGTCCTGGGGCTCGGCACGAAGCGGAGGGGGAACGCTTGCTCCTCGATCACGGCGTCGATGCTCTGCTCGCCCGCGTCTGCCGATCCCACGCCCAGTGGCGCTCGATGGCCGACTGCACGCTGGAGGAGTTGGTCATCGCCCTCGCCGACGTCCTCTGGAAGGGCAAGCGCAACGACATGCTCGAGGTGCGGTTCATCGACGCCGTCGCAGCACGCCTCGGTCGCGACCGCTGGGACGTCTTCATGCCCCTCGACGGCGTGTTCGAGGACATTGCCGCCGGTGGCCACGACCGTCTCGCTCGAAGCCGAGTGGGGTGACGCTTGCGTCGCACCGTTGACCCTACGGAACACCAGCGCACCCACCCTTGCTTCATGACGCGCTGCCTGGGCACGATTCCCCGGCGATGATCACCTTCCTCGTGCGCCAGCAGCACCTGCGCCTCCTCGTCGTCCAGGCTCGGGACGAGGAGCACCTCGAGGAGATCCTCCGCGAGACGGGAGCGGTGGACGAGACGATCTCGTGGTCGCGCTACGACGGACCCCTGATGGTCCACCTGGACCTGCCCGTCGACCTCGCCTTCGGGAAGAACAGCAAGCTCCGGGACGTCGACGTCGCCGCGGGACTTCCGAACCTCGTCGAACACGTCGCCCTCGTGGGTCACGTCCGCGCCGACGATCCCATCCAGCGCGAGTGCGCCGACGCCCTGCTCGCTGCGCTCTGCCCGAACGCGGGCTCGGTGCTCACCTCGGCGTATCGACGTGCGGCGGAGACGTCGGACTGGGGCGAGGTCTCCCTCGACGCGAAGCACCTTCGCGACGCTCTCCGCGAGGATCTTCGATCCGACGGACAGATCCGCGTCGACCCTCGGAGGTACCCACCGGGCGTGGAGCGCCTGTACCTCTACTGGTGCGAGACCGCCGACCACGACGAGGACTGGTTCATCGTCGCACCGACACCCGCCGAGGCGTGTCGGTACCACGTGATGGCGGAGGGCTACGCCGACGGGGACGCGTGGGCCGAGTACGTCGCGCTCGTTCCTGCTGATGCTCCCGATCGCAAGACCGGGTGGCCCTCGGACGCCCTCCTGCTCGCCTGCGGAGCGGTGATCGATCGGAACGTCACGCCCCGCGTCGTGCGCTTCGGTCGGCGGACGTACGCCGAGGGGATGCTGGAGTCGGTGACGCGCTCCCTCGACGACGACGGGTTCGACGCGCTGGGCCAGGGACGGCCGAACGGCACCCCCTCACCGGCAACGAGCTGAGCGTCCCGGCGCCCGTGTCCTCGTCGACGACCGGCACCTCCGCGAGGGCCGCTCGCCTCCGCCACCTCGTCCTTGGGCAGACATAAAGGTGACGCAAAAGGTGACAGGAATTGCGAAGCCCCCGGAACCGCTGGGATTCCGAGGGCT
>CAIMWA010000426.1 GCA_903845045.1 uncultured delta proteobacterium
ACCGATCGCCGGAGCCGCCGCTGCTGCTGCTCCCGGAGCGGCTCTACCGCGGGCCGTTTCCGAAGGGCGTCATCGCCTCGCCGAACGCGGTGTTCGACGGCGAGGTCGTCGTCGACGACGTGGCGCACCCCATCGACGGGTGGGTCGGGAGCCAGCACCACAACTGGGGCGCGCGGCACACCGACTCGTATGCGTGGGGCCAGGTCGCGGGCTTCGATGGCGCGCCGAGGAGCTTTCTCGAGGTCATCACCGCGCGGGCGAAGCTCGGTCCTGCGAGGCTTCCTTCGGCGACGCTGGTGGTGCTTCGCCACGAAGGCGAGACCTTCGCCCTCAACGACCTCGGCACCGCGTTCCGAGCGAGCGCCCGCTACGATTTCTTCGCGTGGGAGCTCGCGACGCGTCGGGGATCCACGGCCGTCGAGGCGCGCTTCGAGGCCGGCGCCGACGCGTTCGTCGGCCTCCCCTACGACAACCCGCCGGGCGGGCGGAAGACGTGCCTCAACAGCAAGATCGCCCGCTGCACCGTGACGCTGCGGCGCGACGGACGCGCGCCGGTGGTGCTCACGACGCAGCACCGCGCGGCGTTCGAGATCGTCACCGGCCGCGACGACCACGGCGTGCCGGTGCTCGCGGTCTGACGCGCGACGGCGTGCACCCGCCGCGCACGCCGTGCACGTCGCGGCCGTCTCCCTCCCTCGATCACCGCAGAACTGCCGCCGCCGCACCGCGGCACGTCGGATGCGTCGCACCACGCCGGGCCCGATGCGCGTCCGGTGCGCGCGAGGAGGACCGATGCGAGATCGAACGAGCGTGCCCCTTCGGGCGCGGAAGGATGCGCGGCCATGAGCGCGACGGCGAACGGCATTCTTCCGGTCCCTTCGGCGCCTGCGACGAAGCCCCCGCGGACAGCGGCGGCCGCGGTGAAGGGTGCGGGGCGATGGAAGCACATCGCCCTGCGCATCGGCATCGTCGTCGCGGTGCTCGCGCTGGGCCTCGGCGCGTGGGCGTGGAGCCGCGCGCGGGCCGTGCCGGCGGCGCCGCGCTGGGTGACCGCGCGGGTGCAGCGCCGCGACCTCGACGAGACCATCCGCGCCACGGGCACGGTGCAGCCGCTGCTCCAGGTGCAGGTGGGCGCGCAGGTGAGCGGGCGCATCTTGAACGTGGCCGTGGACTTCAACACCGAGGTGCACACCGGCGACCTCCTCGCGGAGATCGACCGCACGCCGTACCTCGCGCAGGTCGCCCAGGCCCGCGCGGCGCTGGGCGTGGCCGAGGCGACGCGGGCGCAGAACCGCGCGAACTTCCTCCTCGCCGAGCGGGCCCTGGCGCGGGCCCACGACCTTCGCACCCGCGGGCTCAACGCCCCGGCGGACCTCGAGCAGGCCACCGCGCAGCGTGACGCCGCCCGCGCCGCCGTCGCCGTCGCCGACGCGCAGATCGCGCAGACCACGGCGTCGCTGTCGTCGGCGCGCACGAGCCTCGGGTACACGCGCATCCTCGCGCCCATCGACGGCACGGTGGCCACGCGGGCCATCGACCCGGGGCAGACCGTGGCGGCGAGCTTCCAGACGCCGACGCTCTTCGTCATCGCCAACGACCTCACGCACATGCGGGTCATCGCCGACGTCGACGAGGCGAACATCGGCAAGCTCCGCGAGGGCATGGTCGCCTCGGCGCGCGTCGACGCGTGGCCGCGCGAGGTCTTTCGCGGAACGGTCTCGCAGCTCCGCATCACTCCCGTCACCACCAACGGCGTGGTGACCTACGCGGCGGTCATCGACGTGGCGAACCCCGCGCGGCAGCTCCGCCCGGGCATGACGGCGACGATCACCGTGGACACGCAGCACCGACCGCAGGTGCTCGCGGTGCCCAACGCGTCGCTGCGCTTTCGCCCGTCGGCGCCGACGACCGCGGGACGCGGCGACGCAGGTGTCGCGGCCGCGGCCCGGCCGGGCGCGGGCGCGGCGGCGGGCGCGGCGGACACCACGGCCCCGGGCATGGGCACCGTCTACGTGGTGCGCGGCGCGTCGTCGACGCGGGTGCCGGTGCGCGTGGGCATCACCAACGGCGTGCTCACGGAGATCGACGGACCGGGCCTCAACGACGGCGACGAGGTCGTCGTCGACGAGACCGACGCGTCGGGCGCGCGCACCGGCGGCGCACCCCGCATGAGGATGTTCTGATGGGCGACGTCGCGACCGAGGCCCCGATCCTCTCGCTGCGCGACGTCGGCAAGCGCTACGAGTCCGGCGAGATGTCGTTCCAGGCCCTCGAGGGCGTGACGCTCGACATCGCGCGGGGCGAGTTCGTGGCCATCGTCGGTCCTTCGGGGTCGGGCAAGAGCACGCTGATGAACCTCATCGGCTGCCTCGATCGCCCGACCACGGGCACGTACCTCCTCGCCGGCCGCGACGTCTCGCGCATGGACGCCGACGAGCGCGCCGTCGCGCGGAACCAGCTCCTCGGGTTCATCTTCCAGGGCTTCAACCTGCTGGCGCGCACGAACGCCGTCGAGAACGTCGAGATGCCGCTGGTGTACAGCGGCGTTCCGCGGGCCGAGCGGGAGCGCCGCAGCGAGGCCGTGCTCACCCTCGTGGGCCTGGCGGACCGCATGCACAACACCACCGCGCAGCTCTCCGGGGGGCAGCAGCAGCGCGTCGCCACGGCCCGCGCGCTGGTGACGCACCCGCAGGTGCTGCTCGCCGACGAGCCCACGGGCAACCTCGACTCGCGCACCTCCGAGGAGGTGCTCTCGATGCTGCAGGCGCTCAACCGCGACAGCGGCCTGACCATCGTGATGGTCACGCACGAGCCCGACGTGGCGGCCTGCGCGGCGCGCGTGGTGACCGTGCGCGACGGACACGTCGTGAGCGACGAGCGCGTGGCCGCGCCGCGGCAAGCGGTGACCCAGGGCACCGCGGCGTGGAACCTCGGCGAGGCCTCGGTGCCCGCGACGTCCGATGGATCGTCGCGCCGCGCGAGCCTGCCGGTGACGATGTTCATGGCCTTCGGCCTCGC
>CAIMWA010000427.1 GCA_903845045.1 uncultured delta proteobacterium
GAGCGCTTCGCGACGCTGCCGCTGCGCACGACCTCGCGGGTCGCGGTGCGTGCCCTGCTGCGTGAGACCCGGACGCTGCTCGACCGCACCGGCGAGCTGATGCTGGCGTGCGCGTCGGGCTACCTCGCGAGCGTCGTCGCGATGCGCGAGCTGCTGCGATGGTCGGTGCCCGCGGAGGCCGATCGCCTCGAGCGGGAGCTCCTCGCGGGCATCGCCGATCTCGACTCCGCCGCGCCGGGCATCTCGCTCGCGCACATCGCCGAGGTCGCTCGCCTCGAGCCCGCCGCACGAGCGCTGATCCTCGGCCGGGAGCCGCGGTCGTTGCGCGTCGACGACCTGCCCGACGGGCCGACGCGGCGTGCCTTCGCAGCGTTCTTGCGGGCGTACGGCTACCGCTGTCCACGCGAGGCCGAGCTCTCGACGCCGCGCTGGCGCGAGGACCCTGGGACGCTGTTCGCGGCGCTTCGGGCCTATCTACAGCACACCGACGATCGCATCCTCGCGCGGGTCGAGAAGCAGCTCCGCGTGCGGGCGTCCGCCGAGGACGAGCTCGCTCGCAGGCTCCCGCCGGTGGGCCGGTCCGGAGCGCGGCACCTGCTTGCTCGCACGCAGCGCTTCGCTCGGCTGCGAGAGCGCATGCGCGCCCGCGTCACGGAGGTGCTCGGGTTCTTCCGGGTGCTGGCGGTGGCGTCGTCGGAGCGCCTCGGTGGCGCGGGCGATGCCGCGTTCATGCTGACCGTCGACGAGCTCGACGCGTGGCTCGGCGGCGAGCTCCCGGATCCCGACGGTCTGCTCGCGCTGCGCCGCGCGGAGTACGCACGGGACTGCGCGCGGCCGGACCCGCCGGCCACCTTCGTCGGATCACCTCCGCCCTTCGTACCGCGCGAGGAGCTCTCGGGCGATCGCTTCGTCGGCGTCGGTGCGTCGCCGGGGGTGGTGACCGGCATCGTGCGCGTGCTGCGTGAGCCCGGCGATGGCGCCGCGCTGCGCCCCGGCGAGGTGCTCGTCACGGCGGTGGCGGACGTCGGCTGGACGCCGCTGTTCCTCGTCGCGGCCGCGGTCGTCACGGAGCTCGGCGGAGCCCTCTCCCACGCGGCGTTGGTGGCGCGGGAGTACGGCGGTCCGACGGTGGTCAACGTGCGCGGAGCGACGAGGGCGCTGCGCACCGGCGACCGCGTGCGCGTCGACGGCGGACGCGGCGTGGTGGAGCGTCTCCCATGCGAGTGACGCCCGCCGCGGTGCTCTACGAAGACGAGCGTTGGCTCGTGCTCGACAAGCCCGCGGGTCTGCTCACGACGCCGAACGGACCGAACGATCGGAGCCTCGTCGACCGGGCGCGAGCGCTCGCACCGCGGGCTCCGGTGCTGCACCCGCTCTCGCGGCTCGACGCGCCGGTGACCGGTGCCGTGCTCTTCGCGCGCGACGAGTCGGCGCTTCGAGTGGCGGCCGAGGCGCGGGCCGCGGGGCGGCTGCATCGATGGTACGCGGGTCTCGCGACGGGGCTCGTCGAGCGCACGCGAGGCGTGTGGACGTGGTCCATCGCCGTCGACCTGCGCAGGCCGACGCAGCGAGTGTGCGCGGAAGGGACCTCGTCCAAGCCGGCCGAGACTCGGTGGACCGTCGTCGCCCGTGGCGCTGCGGCGACGGCGCTCTCGCTCGCCCCGGTGACGGGGCGTACGCACCAGCTCCGCGTGCACGCCGCACGGGCCGGACACCCATTGCTGGGCGACGTCGCGTACGGGGGGGGGAAGCGCGTCACGTCCTCCGACGGCGCAGTGCTCGCGGTGCCTCGGGTGATGCTCCACGCGCGAGCGGTCTGGCTGCCCGACCTCGGCACGGTCGTCGAGGCCCCGCTCCCGGACGACCTCCGCACGGTGCTCGCGGCGCTCGTTCCCGAGGCCGACGAGGCGGCCTTTTCACGCGCCCGGACGACGGTCGATGAACTCCCGGAACCATAGTTCGAGCATGAGCAGCGTCCAGACGCGGTCGTAGCGGGGGTTGCGGCCATCGAGGGTCGCGACGAGGCGCGCCACGGCGTCGGGGGCGAAGAGGCCGCGCGCGCGGGCCGTGCCGTCGAGCAGCAGGTCGCGAACCATCCCGCGCAGCTCGTGCCGGAACCAGTGCTCGAGGGGAATGCCGAAGCCCATCTTCGGGCGGTCGATGACCTCCCGCGGGATGAGCTTCTCCGCCGCGCGACGCAGCACGCGCTTGCCGTCGCCACCCTGCAGGAGCTGGCGGTCCGGCAGCCGCGCCGCGAACTCGACGACGTCGGTGTCGAGGAACGGGCAGCGCACCTCGAGCGCGTGCGCCATCGCCGCGATGTCCACCTTCACGTTGATGTCGTCGATCATGTACGTGTTCCAGTCGAGGTCCGTGATGCGCCCGAGGGGCTCGCGGTCCGCGCTTCGCGCGAGGATCTCCTCGAAGCGGGCGCGCGTGGCCCCGCGGCGGACCTCGCGCATCGGCGCGGCGTAGAGCGCGTCCTTCTCGGCGCCCTCGAACTGGCCCACGAGCATCAGGTAGCGCGCGGCCTCGCCGTGGCCCAGCTCGTCGGCATACCGACCCAGGTAAGGAAAGAACACCCTTCCGAACGCCCCGAAGGCGGCACGGGCGGGGCCGCGGACGAGCGAAGGCAACGCGTCGTGCAGGTGGCCGATGCGCGCCGTCCGATAGCGCCGGTAGCCCCCGAAGTTCTCGTCGCCGGCATCACCGGAGAGCGACACGGTGACGTGCTCCCGGGTCATCTTCGACAGGTACCAGGTGGCCACGGCGCTGCTGTCCGCGAAGGGCTCGCCGTGGTGCCGGACGATCTCCGGGACCACCGAGACCATGTCGGCGCGCACGACGAGCTCCTGATGGTCGGTGCCGTAGCGCTGCGCGACGGTGCGCGCGTACGCGACCTCGGAGTAGTCGGCCTCGGCGAAGCCGATGGAGAACGTCTTCACGGGCCGCGGGCTGGCCTCGGCCATGAGCGCGACGACGGTGGAGCTGTCGAGTCCCCCCGAGAGAAACGCGCCCAGCGGAACGTCGGCCACCATGCGTCGGCGCACGGCCGAGCGCAGCAGCGGAAGAAGCTCCTCGGCGAGCGCGTCCGTCGACTCCGTGCGGAGCGGACCCGTCGGTCGTGACCAGTACCGCTCGACGCGCGGGGCACGTCCGGGCTCGAGCACCGCGAAGTGCGCTGCCGGGAGCTTGTGCGTGTCCCGAAACGCTGCGCGCGGCGAGGGGACGTACGCGAGGGTGAGGTACTCCTCGATGACGTCGAGGTCGGCCTCGGCGGGGTGCTCCGGAAAGGCCGTGGCGAGGGCGTGCACCTCCGACGCGAAGGCCGTCCCGTGCGGGAGCTCGCGGTAGAAGAGCGGCTTCTTTCCGCCGCGGTCCCGCGCGAGCACGAGGCGTTGGCGCGTCGCGTCCCAGATGCCGAGGGCGAACATGCCGTGGAGCCGAGCGACGCAGTCCTCGCCGTGCTCCTCGTAGAGGTGCGCCACGATCTCGCTGTCGGAGCGCGAGCGAAACACGTGACCCTTGCCCTCGAGCTCCTCGCGCAGCGCGACGAAGTTGTAGATCTCGCCGTTCACCACGACGGCTACGGTGCCGTCCTCGTTGCAGAGCGGCTGCCGGGCCTCGGGCGAGAGGTCGATGATCGACAGCCGACGATGCCCCAGAACACACGGGCCGAGGGCCATCACGCCGTCGGCGTCGGGGCCGCGGTGGCGCAGTGCGTCGTTCATCCGGCGCACCGCTTCCGCGTCGCCCGGACGTTCACGCTCCTTCGAGAGAAACCCGCTGATGCCGCACATCTCCGCCTCCGACGATCGGGCGCGCTGTACCACCGTTGCGATGGGCGGTGCCACCGTGCGCGCGCCGGGGCATCGCACGCGGCGTCAGATCACGGCGATGCGTCGATGCGCGTCACCTGCCGAAGCGGCCGCGCGCCACCGCCGAACGCCCGCGTACACGCTCGAAAACGTCCGCGCGTCGGCACCACGCCGGCCGGGGCCACGAGGTACACGAGCGTCGCCGCGCGGTCGTCGAAGAGCCCGCTCACGTCGGTTCCTGCGGGGAGGGTTCCGAGCGCTGCGGCGAGGCCGTTGGTGCCCAGGTACGGGACATACGCGATGCGCGGACGAAACTCCGCCAACGGGACGCCGAGCCCGCCGGGGCGGAGGCCGATCGCGACGCGCAGCGGCGCCGTGGCAGCGTCGACGTCCACTGGCACCTCGCCGGCGGCGCAGTCCATCGGTGGGGTCGGCGTCGGGTGCACCCGTGCCAGTCGCGGAGCAACCATCGCCGCGATGAGCATCGCGAAGCCGAGCATCGGCGCTGCCACCGTCGGGCGCTCCCTTCGCGCGCCGAGCGGAACGGGCAGCAAGAGCGCGGCGAAGGCGAGCATCGACGGAACGGCGACGGCGAACACCCGATCGCCGCCATCCATGTAGACGACGGGGACCGAGAGCGCCGCGCCGACGGTGACCGCGACGCCGAGGGCAAGCTGCGGCGCGCCCCGCGTCGCTCGCCAACGACGGACCGTCCACGCGACGAGGGCGGCGACGATGGCCCCGAAGAGCAGGCCTTCGGCGACGGGGTGCGCGCGAAGCGCCTCGCCGGTGCACGTGCGAGCGAGACATTGGACGTTGCGGGCGAGGCCCAGCGCGAGGTCGCCCGGGTGCGCGGCGATGTGTTCGACGGTCAGCCGCCGGACCCACGCGGCCGCCCGGACATCGCCGAGCGTCGCGATCTCGGGGTGGTCGTGCCACGCGAGCTCCCAGCCCTGGCCGCCGTGGGCCAGACCGTAGAACGTATACGCGGCGTTGGCCTGGGCGCCGTCCGTCAGGCCGTGGTGTACCCGTAGCAGCACCCTCGCGAGTCCCGCGCCGCCGCCCGCGCCGCCGACGAACGCTGCGGCTGCCACGGCCATCCCGCGAGCACCCTCGCCGCGGCACCGCCACGCGGCCCACGCGGCGACTGTGACGAGCGCGAACATCGGCCCGGACCGCGCCCAGAGGCCGGCAGCGAGGAGCACGCCGGACGCCGCGAGGCGCCACGCAGAGGGTTCGCGGGCGGCACCCCAGAGCGTCGCGAGGGCCAGGGCTCCGAGGGTCACGCCGAGCGACTCGCTGAGCGTCGTGGGGACGAAGACGACGCCGAAGGCCAACGCGCCGAACGCGACGACGGCGGCGCGGGACCACCCGAGGTCGACGGCGATTTCCCGGGCGGCGAGCCACGTCGACGCCGCGAGAAGCAGCGCCTGGAGATGCAGGGCGCCGACCGCGGAACCGCCCGTGAGCGCGATCCGCGCGGCCAGCAGCGAGACGTTGAGCGGGCGGCGGCTGGTGAACTCGTCGAGGCGGCCGTGACGGAGCAGGCGCTCGGCGCCGGAGAGGTAGTCCGACGCGTCGCTGTACGGGATGCGTCCGCCGATGAGGGCTCCATGCGAAGGGGCGAGGGACCAGGCGGCGTGCAGAGCACCCTCGGCGATGCAGACCGATGCGGCGAAGGTCAGCGCGGCGCCTACGAGCGCCTCGACGGGCCTCGCGCCGGCGTTCTTTCGCGCAACCGCGACGCAGATCGCGAGCGCCATGGACACCGCCGGGGTCAGCGACGTGACTGCGCCGAAGCTCCGAGCGACCGAGGGCAGGGCGAGGAGCGCCGAGCCGGAGCTGGCGAGCGCGAGGGCGGCCACGACGGCGAGCGCGGTGGCTCCGCGCGACGCGGCATCCGGGGCTGGCGTCGATGACATGCGCCCACCGTATCCCGAAGGTTCGGCGGCACTCCATCGCGGTTCGTTGCGGCCGACGGAGCAACGGTGCTACGCGACCGGCCTCCGATGTGCGGCATTGCAGGATTCCTGGCCGACGCCGGCGCGGCGGTGCACCCCGATGATCGTGCGGCCGTACGTCGCATGCTCGACCGGATGGCGCATCGAGGTCCCGACGCCGAGGGGCTGTGGGAGGGCGACGGCGTCGTGCTCGGGCACCGTCGGCTTTCGATCATCGACCTGAGCCCCGAGGGCAACCAGCCCATCGCCAACGAAGACGGCTCCGTCGTCGCGGTCGTGAACGGCGAGATCTACGATTTCGGTCCGATCCGCGAGGAGCTGCTGCGCGCGGGGCACACCCTGCGCTCGCGCTCGGACTCCGAGGTGGTCACGCACCTCTGGGAGGACCACGGCGAGGGCCTGCTGGCGCGCATCGACGGCATGTTCGCGTTGGCCGTGTGGGACGCCCGCACGCGCACGCTGCTGCTGGCCCGGGATCGCGTAGGCAAAAAGCCGCTCTTTCACCGCCGGACGCGGCGCGGGCTGGCCTTCGCGTCGGAGCTGCATGCGCTGGTGCGCGCGTTTCCCGACGAGCCGCCGGAGCCCGACCTCGCGGCCCTCGACGAGTACCTCTCGCTCCAGTACGTGCCTGCGCCGCGCACTGCTTGGAAGGGCATCGCGAAGCTCCCGGCGGCCACGGCGATGGTCCTTCGGTCGGGGCGGGCTCCGTCGCTGCGCCGCCATTGGTCGCGGCCGTGCGGCGAGACCTTGGTCGCTCCGCCCGAAGAGCTGCGCGCCGAGCTTCGCCGGCTCCTCGAACGGGCCGTGCGTCGCCGCATGGTGGCCGACGTTCCCCTCGGAGCGTTTCTCTCCGGGGGCGTGGACAGCTCCGCCATCGTGGGGCTCATGGCGCGCGCGTCGACGCGTCCCATCGAGACGTTCTCCATCGGCTTTCCGCACGCCGACGACAGCGAGCTCGCCTACGCGCGCACGGTCTCGAAGCGGTGGGGCACGCGGCACCACGAGTTCGTGGTCTCCCCGGCCATGACGACGACGCTGCGGTCCATCGTCGAGCACCACGGCGAGCCCTTCGCCGACAGCAGCGCC
This sequence comes from uncultured delta proteobacterium, assembly GCA_903845045.1. Classification (GTDB taxonomy): domain Bacteria; phylum Myxococcota_A; class Polyangia; order Polyangiales; genus SCUS01. The sequence continues at coordinate 6,866 of CAIMWA010000427.1, forward strand.
GTGGCCACCTGGTACCTCGCCAAGGAGACGCGCTCGCAGGTCACCGTGGCGCTCTCGGGCGACGGCAGCGACGAGAACTTCGCGGGCTACCGCCGCTACAACCCGGCGCGCTGGGCGGGGATCGTCGATGCCCTTCCGCGCGGGGTTCGAGCGACGCTGGCGCGGGCCATCGCTGCCGCCGGGAGCCGGGTGCACTCCGACGTGGCGGACCTGGGCGCAGCGCTCGGCGACGACGAGGCCGGACGGTACCTCGCGCTCCTGGGGCACTTCGGTGCGCGCGAGAAGGCGTCGCTCTACGGCCCCGCGATGCGTGCGCTCGCGCCGCGCGCCACCGAGCTTCGCTTCGCCGCGCTGCTCGCCGAGAGCGCCGCGCCCGATCGGGTGCGCCGTCTGCTGGACCTCGATTTCGGCACGTACCTTCCCGACGACATCAACGCCAAGGTCGACATCGCGGCGATGGCGCACGCCCTCGAGGTGCGATGCCCGTTCCTCGACACGGCGGTGGTCGAGTTCGCGGCGCGGCTGCCGACGTCGGTGCAGCTCCGCTGGCGCGGCAAGCGGCTTCTTCGTGCGGCCGTGCGCGACGTCGTTCCGGCGCCGATCCTGCGGCGCACCAAGCGCGGCTTCGGGCTCCCGCTGCGTCGCTGGATGACCGAGGACCTCGGCGCGATGGCCCGCGACACGCTCCTCGACCGCACGGCGCGCACCCGCGGACTCTTCGAACCGGCCGCCGTCGAGGCCCTCTTCGCGGACTTCGCGCAGGGCCGCGGCAGCCCCGACCGGCTCTGGACGCTGCTCGTGCTCGAGACATGGTTCCGCGCCTTCGAGGGAGCCGGGGCGACGTTGACCCCGGCGCGCACGAGCGTGCGATGATGCCCGCCATGATCCAGCTGTTCGAGTGTCATTTCGTGGCCGAGTGCGACCCGTCGACGCTGCTCTCGGACGAGGCGCTGCGCGACACCGGCGCCCAGGTGATGACCACTGCCGAGGCCCGCGCCGTCGGCTTCGCGCAAGCCCCCGAAGCCAAGGCCGGCGAGCAGGTGCGCATCATCGCCGTGTCCGCGCGCGACGCCCAATGGCTGCACCGGATCATCGAGCGCTCGCCGATGGTCACGAGCTACCGCGTCCAAGAGGCGGGGTGAGCGATGCGGCCTCCAGGTCGGCCGGCGTGAAGTCGACGGGGGTCCATCGTCCGACCGTGGCCGAGATCGACCTCGGCGCCATCACGCACAACTTCGGCGTCGTGCGCGATCACCTCGGCGACGAAGGTGCGGCACCGCCGCGGATCTACGCCGTGGTGAAGGCCGACGCCTACGGACACGGGGCCGTGCCCGTGGCGAAGGCCCTCGCGCAGGCAGGCGTCGACGGCTTCTGCGTGGCGCTCGTCGAAGAGGGCATGGAGCTTCGTGACGCGGGCATCGCGCTGCCGGTGCTCGTGATGTCGGGGCTCTACGGAGAGGGCCTCGGTGCGGCCCTCGACGCGGGGCTCACGCCGGTGATCCACGACCCGTCGCAGCTCGAGGCGCTGGCGCGGGCGAGGGGGCGGGCGGCGGTGGGGGTGCACCTGAAGGTCGACACGGGCATGGGGCGCCTCGGCGTCACGCTCGATGCGCTGCCGGGCTTCGTCGCGGCCCTCGCCGACCAAAGGCACGTCGTCGTCGAGGGCCTGATGACGCACCTCGCGACGGCCGACGCCGACGACCTCGCCGCCACCCGCGCGCAGCTCGCGGCCTTCGATCGCGCCGATGGCATCCTGGGCGCGGCGGGCTTCGTCCCGGCGGTGCGTCACGTCGCGGCGAGCGCGGCGGCGTTTCGCGTGCCCGAAGCGCGTCGCGACCTCGTGCGCCTCGGCATCGCGCTCTACGGCGTCGCGCCGTTCCCCCACGCCGGACCAGGGCTGCTCCCCGCGATGCGGCTCCGCACCGAGGTCATCGCCGTGCGCGAGGTCCCCGCCGGCGCGCGCATCGGCTACGGCGGAGCGTGGCGCACCGGGCGCCGGAGCGTCCTCGCGACGCTCCCCATCGGCTACGCCGACGGCTTCTTTCGGCGCCTGTCGAGCGAGGCCGAGGTGCTCCTGCACGGCCAGCGGTGCCGCGTGGTCGGCAACGTCTCCATGGACATGACCTCCGTCGACGTGACCGATCTCGCGGCGTCGGGCGTCGTGCGCGTCGGCGACGAGGCCGTGCTGCTCGGGGCGCAGCGCGGGCGCGCGGGCTTCGACTGCATCCGCGCCGAAGAGATCGCGCAGCGCGTCGGCACCATCCCGTACGAGGTGCTGACCGCGGTCTCGCGCCGCGTGCCTCGGGTTTATCGAAACCCCACGGGTCATGTCTGACGACTCCCCCGATTCGGCGCAGCCGTCGCTCCTGGCGTCGGTGGTCGCTCCGGTGAAGACGCTCCTCGAGGAGATCGGCGTCCTCGGCGACCTCGCGTTCCGCGCCGTGATGTGGACGGTGCGCCCGCCGTACCGCTTTCAGCTCGTCATCGCGCAGATGGAGTTCGTCGGCGTGCAGTCGACGTTCCTCGTCGGGCTCGTGGGGCTCTTCACCGGGATGGTCTTCGCGGTGCAGACGGTCTACGGCTTTCGCCGCTTCAGCGCCGAGAACATGGTGGGCGGCGTCGTCGCGCTGACGCTGTCGCGCGAGATGGCGCCGGTGCTCACGGCCATCATGGTGGCGGCGCGCGCGGGCTCGGGCATGGCCGCGGAGCTCGGCAACATGCGCTCGTCGGAGCAGATCGACGCGCTCGAGACCATGGCGGTGAACCCCGTTCAGTACCTCATCGTGCCGCGGATGATCGCGGGCATCGTGATGATCCCGGTGCTCACGCTGGTGTTCTTTCTCGTGGGCCTCGGCGGCGCGTGGCTCGTCGGCGTGAAGTGGCTCTCCCTCGATCCGGGGATCTTCTTCGACCGCATCAAGACGATGCTCGCCGAGGCCGACCTCCGGCAGGGGCTGCTCAAGTCCGTGGTGTTCGGCTTCGCGGTGACGCTCATCGCCTGCCGCCACGGCTTCTTCGCGTCGGGCGGCGCCGTGGGCGTGGGCCAGGCGACCACGCGCGCGGTCGTCTGGAGCGTCGTCGGCGTGTTCGTCCTCGACTACATCATCACCTCGATGCTGACCCAGGTGTGACGTGACCGTCGAAGCGCACGTCGTCGTCGAGGGTCTCGTGAAGCGCTACGGCGACCGCACGATCCTGCACGGCGTCGACCTGACCATCGGCCGCGCCGAGACCCTCGTGGTCATCGGCGGTTCGGGCGCCGGCAAGAGCACCCTGGTGCGCCACCTCATCGCCCTCGAGCGGCCCACGGCCGGGCGCATCCTCATCGACGGCCTCGACGTGGCGGCGCTCTCCGACGTCGAGCTCGCCAAGGCGCGGCGGCGCTTCGGCATGGTGTTCCAGAAGTACGCGCTCTTCGACTCCATGACGGTCTTCGACAACGTGGCGTTCCCGCTGCGCGAGCAGACCAAGCTCTCGGAGAAGGAGATCCGCGAGCGCGCCATGACGAAGCTCAAGGAGCTCGGCGTCGACCACGCGGCGACGCTCACGCCCGCGCAGATCTCCGGCGGCATGGCCAAGCGCGTGGGCATCGCGCGCGCACTGGTGATGGAGCCCGAGCTGCTCATCTACGACGAGCCCACGAGCGGTCTCGATCCGGTGACGTCGCGCACCGTCGACCAGCTCATCGAGGAGATGCGCGCGCGCTTCGGCGTGACGTCGGTGGTGATCACGCACGACATGGTCAGCGCCTTCGACATCGCCGACCGCATCGCCATGCTCATCAAGGGCCGCGTCGTGGCGCAGGGAACGCCTGCGGAGATCCTCGTCGTCGACAACCCCGACGTGCAGAACTTCATCCGCTCGTCGGGCGTCGACCCGGCCCGCTTCACGCAGCGCGTGGGGCGCCTGTCGGCGGAGGAGCTGGCCGCCCGGGTCGCCGAGCGCAAGCGCGACGCGGCAGGCTGAATGCTGCATCGCAGCGCAAGCTTGACGATCGTGTTTCCAGGGTGACAATACGCCGCGCCGGAGCAGCCGGTGTTGCGGCGCAACAACGCGACCGAGAGCCTCAGGAGAGCGACCATGTCGAAGAGCGAAGTGTTCATCTGCAGTGCAGTGCGGACCCCCATCGGGGCCTTTCAGGGCGCCCTCGCGGACGTCCCGGCCACGCGGCTCGGCGCGACGGCGGTGAAGGCGGCGCTCGAGAAGGCGAAGCTCGGCGGCGACGCGGTCGGCGAGGTCTACCTGGGCAACGTGCTGACCGCGGGCGAGGGACAGGCTCCGGCGCGGCAGGCGGCGCTCTACGCCGGGCTCCCGAAGAGCGTGCCGTGCACCACGGTGGGCAAGGTCTGCGGGTCCGGGCTCATGGCCGTGATCCTCGGCACGAAGTCCATCCTGCTCGGCGACGCCGACGTGGTGGTGGCGGGCGGCATGGAGAGCATGTCGAACGTTCCGTACTACCTGCCCACGGCGCGCAAGGGCATGCGCATGGGCAACGCCACGGCCGTCGACGGCATGATCCACGACGGGCTCTGGGACCCGTACAAGAACTTCCACATGGGGATGGCCGGCGAGCTCTGCGCCAAGGAGATGTCGTTCTCCCGCGAGGCGCAGGACGCGTTCTCCCGCGAGAGCTACCGCCGCGCGCTGGCCGCGCAGGCCGAGGGAGCCTTCGCCGCGGAGCTCACGCCGGTCACCATCGAGGGCCGCAAGGGCCCGGTGGTCGTGGCCGAGGACGAGGAGCCCAAGCGCGGCGACCTCGACAAGATGGCTTCGCTGAAGCCTGCGTTCGACAAGGCCGGTACGATCACCGCGGCCAACGCGAGCAAGATCAACGACGGCGCGTCGGCGCTGGTGCTGGCGTCGGGCGAAGCGGTGAAGCGGCATGGCCTCGAGCCCCTCGCGCGCATCGTCGGCTACGGCGGCGCGGCCCAGGAGCCCGAGTGGTTCACCACGGCGCCCTCGGCGGCCATCGCGGCGACGCTCGGGCGCCTCGGTCTCGGCGTGAACGACATCGACCTCTTCGAGGTGAACGAGGCCTTCGCCGTGGTCGCCCTCGCCGTCGCGCAGAAGTCCGGCCTCGACCTCGCGAAGGTGAACGTCAACGGCGGTGCCGTGGCCCTCGGCCACCCCATCGGCGCGAGCGGCGCGCGCGTGCTGACCACGCTCGTGCACGCCATGGCGCGGCGCGGGGC
>CAIMWA010000428.1 GCA_903845045.1 uncultured delta proteobacterium
CTCGCCGCGGGCGCCCGCACCCCGCTGCGATGCGCGGTCTACGCAGCGCTCGCGACGCTGTCGAAGGAGAGCGCCGCGGCGCTTCCGGTGCTGCTCGCCGTGGACGCGTGGGCCGGCGCCGAGCCCGCTCGACGCGACGGGCTTCGCAGGGCCGCCGCGGCCGCAGCGTCGGTGGGCGCGGTCTTCGCGTGGCGCCTCGCGTGGCTCCCGCTGGCCGGTCCCCACGCTCCAGGATCGCAGGGGTTGGCCTCCGCCGCCGCGCGCGTGGCGGCGTCCCTCGGGATGCTCGCGACGCGGGTGCTGCGCCCGCTCCCGGCGGGCTTCGGCTTCGCGGAGATCGCGCACGACGTCCACGGGCGCGCGGTGTACCCCGGCGCGAGCGTCGCCGTGGGCGTGGCGGTGGGCGCGGCGGCGCTGGCGGTGTTCGCGGCCGCGGTGCGTTCGCCGAGGGCGCGTCCCTGGGCCGCCGACGTGGCGTGGGCGCTGCTCGCCGCGGCGCCGGCGCTCAACGTCGTCGCGCGGAACATGCCCGACCTCGTCTCCGACCGCATGCTCTACACGCCGCTCCTCGGGGTGGTGGCGTTGATGGTGCGAGCGCTCGCGGCGCTGGGCGTCCGCAGCCTGCGGTCGGCGGTGGCGCTGGGCGTCGCGATGGCGCTGCCGGTGGCCGTCGGCGCCGTTGCGACGGCGGGGCACGCCGCGGACTTTCGCGACGAGGCGACGCTCTGGCGCTACGAGGTCGCGGCGTTTCCGGGGCAGCCGCGCGCCCTCGTGGCGCTGGCCACGGTGGAGGTCTCGGCGCGGCGCTTCGATGGGGCCATCGAGCACATCCGCGCGGGGCTCGCGGCGTCGGCGCGGCGGCACTCCCGCGACGGGCAGATGGACCTCGCGCTGCTCACCGCCCGGCTGCTGCTCCTGCGCGTGCCCGATGCGGACCAGGAGGGGCTGCGCAGCGTGCGAGCGTTCCTCGATGCGACCGTCGACGCGTCGGCGCCGGTCGCGCGGCTCGATGCGAGCGGCGTGCGCCTCGACGTACGGATGTGGCCGGGCGAGTCGTCCATCGTCGCGGGGCTCCGTGACGGGTGGCAGGCTCCGCGGGCCCTCGCGGCGCTGCGCACCCTCGACCTCGCCGACGCCGCGCGGCGCTACGGCGCCCTGGTCGACACGCTCCCGACGGACGTCGACGCGCTCCTCGGTCTGGGCCGTGCCCTCGCGGCGCTTCGTCGCTGGGACGACGCCGACCGCGTCGCCGTGCGCGCGGCCGCGCTGGACCCTCGCGGCGCTCGCCTCGCGGCGGCGCTGCGGGGTGCGACGTGCTCCGGCGCGCGCGCGCCGACGGCCGACGCGCTCGTGCTGGCGCGATGCTTCTTGTCGGTGGAGCTGTACGAGCTGGCACGGCGCACGGCGCTGACCGCCGGACACCCTCCGCCGACGCCGGAGCTCGCCGACGTGCTGCTCGACGCCGACCTCGCCGACGGTCTCGCCGGCCGGGCGCGCGCGCGGGTGGTCCGCGACGGTGCGCGCTTTCCGGCGTGGGCTCGGGTGTGGCAGGAGCGCGTGGCGGGCGCGCCGCGGAGACCGTAGGCGTCAGCGCCCGGCGAGCAGCGGTACGAGCGCGTGCAGGTCGTCGAGGTGCATCGCGCCGGCCGCGCGGATCACGTCGCCGAAGCCCTGGGCTCCGCGGCCGCCGACGACGACCCGGGTGCGCGGCGGCAGCAGCCGCACGATCTTGCGCAGACCCGCGTCGAGGTAGGCCCGATCCGGGACCTGCACGTAGGACAGGCACACGGCGCGCACCCGCGTGAGCCGCACCACCGTCGCGAGGTGCTCGGGGTCCAGCGGTCCCGAGAGGTGCAGGGCGCCGATGCCGCCGCGGGCGCAGGCCAGCGCCACCATCAGCGCGCCGAGCTCGTGGGTGTCGCCCGGCCCCGGCGAGCACACCACGCGCATGGGACCGAGGCCCATGTTCGCGCTGCTGAGCATCGCCTCGAGGGGAACCCGCAGCAGGTGCGTCGCGATGCGCTCGACGCCCGGCGACAGCGCGTGCCGCTCCCACGCCGTGCCGATGCGCTCCAGCGCCGGCTGCACGAACTCCGTCAGCGGACCCCGCGGGAGGTCGGCGTGCAGGGCCCGCGACACGACCTCCTCGGCGCCCCGCACGTCGCCGTGCTCGACGAGCTGCACGAACTCGTCGGCGAGGTCCGAGCCCACGCTCGACGTGCCCCGCGCCGGGGCGAAGGGCTCCGGCGCCGTCGCGCCCAGCAGCGCATCGCGCCCCATGCGCGCGATGTCGCCGATGGTGAGGCCCTGGTCGAGGAGCGCACGCACGCGCTCGAGCAGGCGCAGCTCCTCGTCGGCGTACACCCGGAATCCGCCGGGCGCGCGCGACGGACGCAGCAGCCCATAGCGGCGCTCCCAGGCCCGGAGCACGGCGGTGCTGAACCCCGTGCGCCGGGCGATGGTCTGGATGCGGTAGAGGCCCGGAGCGACCTCGGCGTCGACCTCGTCGGGTGCGTCGTCCACGTGCGCTTCGAGGGGTTCGGTCACGGTGCTCCTTCGGCCGCGCGCAACCGTCCGCCGGCTCCGATGCGGTAGGTATTTCCAGCCCAGCGGGTGCGTGCGGGCCACGCGGCGGCGAGCGTCGCCGCGAACCACGTCGCGTCGGCGAGCCAAGGATCGGCGAGGCACTCCCAAGGAGCGCCGTAGACGGCCCTCCGGAGCTGCCACGCGAGGGCCACGCGGAGGGCGTACACCCCGGCGAGGCCGGTGACCACGAACGCCGGCTGCGACGCCGCGACGAGGGCGCCGGCCGCGGCCACGAGCACCATCGGCGCGAAGACCAGCGGGTACGACGCGGCCCTCCACGGGCCATGCGCCACGGCCACGCGGATCCACCGCGCGAGCTGCGCGACGAGCGACCCCGTGCGCTGCGTGGGGTTGCGGCAGTCCGCGGGCACGTGCGCCATGGAGATGGACCCTCGCCGGGCGAGGGCCTCGCCGAGCGCGAGGTCGTCGCCGATGACCCTCACCGACGGAGCGAACCCCCCGGCGGCGTCGAGGGCGTCGCGGCGCATGGCGACGGCGCAGCCCACCATCGGCGCGGGCTGCCCGAGCATGCGCGAGAGCCCCGCGAGCACCACGAAGGCGTGCGGCGAGCCCGCGAAGGCTGCGCGTCCGAGACGCGACGCAGCGCCCGCTCCCTGCTGCACCGGCGGCGCGAAGGACGCCACGGCGCCGGGCGCCACCGCCGCGGCCACGAGCGCGCGGAGCAGCCCCGGAGCGACCTCGACGTCGGCGTCGAGCGCGACGATCACCTCGGCGTCCGCGGGCGCCGCGGCGAGCGCGGTGCACAGATGGAACGCCTTGCGGTTGCACCCCGCAGGCGCATCGCGGCTCTCGACCACGACGGCGCCGTGTGCGCCGAGGAGCTCGCGCACGTCCGGGGCGAGGGCGCTTCCGTGCGCGACGACGTGCGTCACCGCGCCCGGGTAGTCGTCGGGAAACGCCGACGCGAAGCGCTCCAGGATCGCCGGCTCGGCCCCCTCGCAAGGGCGCAGCACGGCCACCGAGGGCCAGCGTGCCGGCTCCGGCGCGCGGGTCGCGACGAGCTGGCGCTGCACTGCGACGAGCTGCACCGCGGTGAACGCCGCCGTGCCGCCCGCGACCGCCGCGAAGACCGCGCTCACGCCGCCACCCCCGTCGCCGGACGAAGCCGCGACGTGCGCCAGCGGAGCATCCAGCGCACCACCGGCGAGTCGAAGCGCGCGAGGTCCAGCGACTCGCCCATGCCGATGCGTCCCGCGGCGTCGCGCAGGAAGTACCGCGCATAGAACGGCGTGCTCTCGACGATGCGGTGCACCGGCGTCGGGTCGGGCACGCAGAGGGACCCGGGCACGGCGATGCCCCAGCCGGTGCGCTGCGACGTCTCCGAGGCCCGGGCCGCGGCGGAGACCGCGCCGAGGCGGTGCGTGAAGCGCTGGCCGTCCCGCGCCACGACGTCGTAGAGCACCGAGGTGCCGTCGGGCGTGTGCATGCGCGCCCAGTCCCAGCTTCGGAGCGCGCGCTCCATGGGTTCGCTGCCTGCGTTGGTGTCGTGGTAGCCGTCGGCGTCGAGGCTGAAGCCGGGTCGCTCGAAGCGCGCCCGCACGCGCGCTCGCGGCACCCGCGCGTGCCAGGTGTGGTCGGCGACGTTCGGGGCGAGCACCACCGGTTCGCGCGTGAGCGGCGGTTCGAGGGGATCGAAGGACACCTCGCCGCGCACCCCGCGGCGCGCGCCGTCGTCGAGGCGCAGCGTGTGGCGTCCATGGGCATCGACGCGCCACGACGAGCGCCCGAGCGAGAGCACGCCGCCCTCGCAGCGCAGCGAGGCGCCGGCGTCGCGCTCGGCGAGGTGCCAGTACCAGGGGCGGCCGTCGCGGTACACCGCCACGTGCACGGCGGCGTGCTCGCTGGGACGCGGCGCCCGCCCGTCGCGGAGCCGCGCGGCGTAGTACGGCGAGAACACCGAGCCCGAGAAGAAGATCGCCACGAGGGCGTCGCGGCCGTCGGCGGAGATGGCGTCGACATACCACCATCGGTAAGCGCCGGGGAGCGTCGGGAGGGCGTCGTTCACGCGGGCACCGCCAGCGCAGGGGCGACGTCGAGGCGGAGGTCCGCGGCGAGGGTCCGCGCGGCGTGCTGGCCCGAGCGCACGGTCATGGGGACGCCGCCGCCGGGGTGCGAGCACCCTCCCGCGAGGTACAGCCCGCGGGCGCCGGCGACGCGCGCGAGGGGACGGCGAAAGGTCCCGAGGCTTCCGTGCGGCGCGACGCCGTAGATGGCGCCGTCGGCGCTGCCCGTCGACGCGATGAACATCGGCCGCTGGGCGTGCAGGGCTACGACGCGGCCCGGGAGCGATGGGTCCACCGCGGCGAGGCGCGCGAGCACGTGGTCCTGCACCCGCGCGACGGACGCGTCGTCGGAGGCGCGCAGGTCCGCCGGGGCGTTGACGAGGGTGAAGAGGGCCTCGTGGCCTTCGGGAGCGGTGCCGGCGTCGACGGGCGACGGCGCGGCCACGTACACGGTGCCGTCCGACGGGAGCGCGCCGCGCTCCATGACGTCGTCGAACTCCGCGGCGTAGTTCGCGGGGAAGAGCACGTTGTGCAGCGCCAGGGCTTCGGTGCGCCCGCGGAGCGCGACGTGCACCACGAGGGCCGAGAGCGAGCGGGTGCGTCCGCGGTCGGCGTCGAGGGAGTCCCGCGCGGCGGAGCCGTCGTCGAAGAGCGTCGCGGCGTAGAGGGGATCGACGTCGAGCAGCACCGCGTCGGCGTCGGCGGTGCGCGCGTCGGTGGAGACCCTCCAGCCCTTGCCGTCGCGCTCGATGCGCCGCACCGGCTCGTCGAGGCGCAGCGTCACGCCGAGGCGTCGCGCCGCGTCGGCGAAGACCGCGGCCACGCGCGCCATGCCGCCGACGGGATACACGGCGTCGCCCGCGCCCTCGACGGCGGCGATCATCGCCAGCGCCGCGGGAGCACGGAACGGCGACGCGCCCACGTACGTCGCGAAGCGCCCCACGAACTGCCGCATCTCCGGCGAGCGGAACCACCTCGCGGCGTGCTGTCCGAGGGTGCGCAGGCCTAGCTGCATGGCGACGGTCCCGGCGCCGCGGCGGGCCGAGCGCGCGGCGAGGTCGAGGGCGCCGGTGAAGGGCTCGTCGACGTAGGCCCGCCCCACGGTCTCCCACAGCGCACGAACGTGCTGCTCGAAGGCCGGCCACTGCGCGGCGTCGCGGGCGTCGATGGCTCCGATGCCCGCCACCATGGCGTCGCGGTCCGCGTGGTGGTCGAGCGTCGCGCCCGAGGCGAAGCGGTAGCGGCACAGCGGCGACAGCGGCACGGCACGCACGGCGTCGCGCAGGCGCATGCCCGCGAGGCCGAGCACCTCGTCGAGCACCGCCGGGAGCGTGAGCAGCGTCGGTCCCGTGTCCCACGCGAAGCCGCCGTGGGCGACGCGCTGGGCCTTGCCGCCGGGCACCGCCGCGCGCTCGAGGAGCGTCACCTCGGCGCCGCGGGCCGCGAGTTCGCAGGCCGCCGCGAGACCGCCGAAGCCCGCGCCCACGACGACCACCTTGCGCGTCACGCCGGCACCGCCCGCCACGGCTCCTCGTGGCCGCCGAGCACGCGCGCGGCGATCCAGAGCTTGCGCCGCGTGGGGATCACCACGCGCTCGGAGAACACGTCGAAGTCGCGCCGCTCGATCTCGCGCAGGATCTCGCCGTACACCGCGCGCATGAGCCGCACGGCGCCGCGGGAGCGCCACGGGGCGATGGCGCGGATGCCCTCCTCGGCGTCGGCGTAGTGGTCCCGCGCGCGGTCGGCGACGCGGCGGGCGACGGTGCGCCAGGCGTCGTCGAGGGTGCCCGCGCGCAGCGAGGCCTCGGTCACGCCGGCGAGCTGCAGCGCCTGCGCGGGGAGGTAGATGCGGTCCATGCCGAGGTCCTCGCGCACGTCGCGGAGGATGTTCGTGAGCTGCATGCCGCGACCGAGCGACGCCGCGGCTTCGATGGCTGCGCCGGGGGCTCCGAGGAGCGGTGCCATGGCACGCCCGACGGTGCCCGCGACGCCCTCGCAGTAGCGCTCGAGGGAGGCCCAGTCGGCGACGCGCACGCGCCCGAGGTCGCCCTGCATGGCGTCGAGCAGCGCCTCGATGGGCTCGCGCGGGATGCCGAAGGTCTGCACGGCCCACGCGAGCGCCGCCTCGGGCGGGTCCGACGGGCGCGCGGACCAGCAGCGCTCGAGCGAGGCGCGCACCCCGGCGAGGGCCTCGCGGCGGGCGTCGGCGCTGGCCTCGGCGTCCGCCGCGTCGTCGGCTTTACGCAGGAAGGTATACAGCGCGTAGGCACCGCGCCGCCGCGCCCCGTCGAGGGCGAAGGACGCGAAATAGAACGACCGCGACCCGGTGCGGGTGACCGCGCGGGTGTGGCGGTGAGCCTCGGCGAGGGCGAGCGAGGCAGCGCTCACGCGGCGGCCTCGGTGGCGGGGCTCCCGAGGATGCGCTCGGACACCAGCCGCGCCGACAGCATGACCATCGGGAGTCCGGTGCCGGGCTGCGTGCTCGCGCCGACGAAGAAGAGGTTCGAGAACGTCGCGTCCTGGTTCGACGGGCGGAAGTAGCCCACCTGGAAGAAGTTGTGGCTGAGCCCGAAGGCCGCGCCGCGCTCGAGGTTGAAGCCCTCGGCCCAGCCGTCGGGGTCGCACACGCGCTCGACGACGATGCGCTTCTCGAGGTCGCCGTAGCCCTCCCGCGCGAGGCGCTCGAAGACCTTGGCGCGCAGCTTCGGGCCCGCTTCCTTCCAGTCGATGTTCGGGTGCTGGTGCGGCACCGGCACGAGCACGTAGAGCTGATCGCAGCCCTCGGGCCCGAGCGACGGGTCGGTGCGCGTCGGAACGTTCACGTAGAACGAAGGATCGTCGGGCACGGTGAACGACCCGAAGATCTCGTCGAAGTTCTTCTTGAACGACTCGGCGAGGAAGACGTTGTGGTGCTCGAGGCCCTTCGCGCGTCCGTCGAGGCCGAGGTAGAGCATGTACGCGCTCGACGTGTATTTGAGCTTCTCCGCGCGGGGCAGCCGCGCCTCGGGGATGAGCTTGCGGTACACGAACGGGAGGTCCGCGTTGGCGAGCACGCGCGCGGCGGTGCGCACGGTGCCGTCCTCGAGGCGCACGCCGGTGACGCGGTCGCCGTCGACGGTGATGCGGTCCACGGTGGCGCCGTACTCGAAGGTGACGCCGAGCTCCTTGGCGAGGCGCTCGATGGCGAGGGGCAGCGCGTAGAGGCCGCCCATGGGGAACCAGATGCCGTCGGCGAGCTCGGTGTACGGCAGCAGCGCGTAGACGCCCGGCGCCTCGTGCGGCGAGATGCCCAGGTACATCGTCTGGAACGACAGCGCGATGCGCAGCCGCTCGTCCTGGAAGTACTTCGACACCACGGAGTAGAGCGACCGGTGCGCGTTCACCGCGAAGACCTGCTGCAGGTTGCCCGGCGTGGCGAAGCTCGCGAAGGTGTCGAAGTTCCGCGTGACGAAGCGGTCGAGGGAGACCTCGAGGCCGCGGCGGCCCTCCTCGAGGTAGCGCAGGTAGCCGCTGAACGAGCCGGGCTCGATGGCCTCGAGGGAGGTCTGCATGCGCCGCAGGTCGCTGGTGAACTCGGCCCGCGCGCCGTCGCTGAAATGGATCAGGTAGTTCGGCGTGCAGGGCACCAGCGTGAGGTAGTCCTCGAGCTTGCGGCCCACGGACTTGAACAGCTCCTCGATGATGGGCTTGAGCAGCAGGATCGTCGGTCCGGTGTCGAACTTGTAGCCGTCGGCGTCGATGCGGGCGCAGCGTCCGCCGGGGCCCGGCGCGCGCTCGACGACGTGCACGCGCTGGCCCGCGGCCGCGAGGCGCACCGCCGCGGACAGCCCGCCGACGCCGGCGCCCACGACGAGGGTGTCGATGGCTTCGCTCACGACGGCCTCCGCACGAGGTTCGCGGTGCTCGCGACGACGTCCGATGCGAGGGACCGCAGCGCCTGCGCCGCCGCCGGGTCGATGGCCGCGCGGGACAGCGCGCGCATCGCGGCACGAACGAGGCGCCGCACGCGGTCCTCGACCTCGGCCCGGGCGCCGGTGCGGTCCACGAGCTCCGTCACCCACGCCACGTCTTCGTCCGTCACCGACGCGCCGTCGAGGATCGACGAGAGCCGCTCGCGGTCGGCGTCGCAGGCGCGCTCGTAGGCGGTGCGCACGAGCACGGTGCGCTTGCGCTGGCGCACGTCGCCGCCCACGGGCTTGCCGGTGCGCGCCTCGTCGCCAAAGAGGTCGAGCAGGTCGTCGGCGAGCTGGAACGCGAAGCCCAGCCTTCCGCCGAAGAAGCCCAGCGCCTCGAGCGTCGGCGAGGTCGCGCCGCCGAGCATCGCGCCGGCCACGAGCGGCGCCACGAAGGAGTACTCGGCGGTCTTGAGACGGATCGCCTCGGCGAGGTCCGCCGACGGGATGTCGCCGATGCCGCGCACCGTGTGGAACACGTCGAGGCACTCGCCCTGGGCGGCCTGCGTGGCGCTGTCGAGCACGCGCTGCATGGCCCGCCGTCCGCGCGCCGCGGGGACGCCGGAGCGCGACATGGTCTGCACCGCGGTGGCGAAGAGCAGGTCGCCGCCGAGGAGCGCGAGGTCCGTCGCGAGGCGGGCCGGGGCGCTCGCCGGGAGCGACCCCTCGATGGCCGCGTGCACGCTCGGACCACCCCGGCGCGTGCGCGCGTCGTCGACGATGTCGTCGTGGACGAGCATGAACGCGTGGAGGATCTCGACGCCCGCCGCGAAGCGGTGCACCGCCGTCGTCGCCGGGGTGCGCGCGACGGCCTCGTACGCGAGCAGACAGAGCCGCGGACGGATGCGCTTGCCCCCGCGCTCGCACACCGACCGCGCCGCGGCGGTGACCGGCGCAAGGGCCGCCGGGGCGTCGTCGAGGGTCGCGAGGGCCCCGGCCAGGGCGCGCTCGAGGCGGTCCGGAACGTCGGGGCGGGGTTGAACAAGGGCGAGCACCATGATGAACGCAAGTTGAACAAAGCTCTGACGGCGGTCAAGGAGAAGCCGTCATTTTGTTGAACATCACCGCCGTTCCTTGACGAACAGGCTGAACAAAGGCAGATGTCATCGGCACAATGGTTGGACAGCGCTTCAACGGTCGCGGGCCCACGCGGCTCCTTTCGAGCTTCGCCGCGGCGGTGACCCTCGCGGGGGGCGTGCACGCCGATCCGCCGGGTTCCCGCATGCCGGAGTGGTCCTTCGAGGGCACGGCGAGGCCGGTGCATCGGTTCTCGGACTACGCCGGGCGCGTGGCCATCGTCGTGTACGAGGACCGCGACGGCGCGCACCAGAACGACCCGCTGAAGGCGGAGCTCTCGACGCGGGCGCGGGCGGCGACGGTGCCGTCGAACGTGACGTTGATCCCCATCGCGAACCTCGACGGGTACAACTTCTGGCCCGCGGCGGGGTACGCCCGCGACGCCGTGCGCGACGCGGCCCGCACCTTCGGCGTCGAGATCCTCATCGACTGGGACGGCTCGCTGGCGCGCTGGCTCACGCTCGGCGGCGGGCGCAGCCACGTGATGATCGTCGCGCCCGATCGCTCCATCGTGTACCGCTACGCCGGGCCCATGAACGGCGCCGAGCGGCACCGCTTCTTCGACGTGCTCGAGCGCACCGCGGGCGTGCGCTAGACCGCGTCGTCGGCGCCCCGCGCGGCGAAGCCGAAGGCCTCGTTCAACATCGCGGCGCCCGGCGTCGCGCGGGGTCCGGAGCCGAGTTGGATCTCCATCGGCACGGCGCCGAGCAGCGCCACGAGGTGCACGCGGCGGCTGCGTCCGACGCCCATCATGCGGGCCTCGAAGCCCCGCAGGAGCTCGAGCGGCACGCGCAGCGTCGCGAGGGGTACGCCGGCGAAGGAGCGCACGACGACGAGGGCGTGGTGCCGCGGTTCGACGCGGAGCTCCCGGCGCGTGCCGACGGCGACGGCCATCGCCGAAGCGGCCGCGAACATCGCGCACATCGCGCACAGCCGGACCGCGCGCAGGGCGTCGAGGGGCACCACGCCGACGGCGAGGAGCATCGCCCCGAGGGCGACCACCGGCAGCGCCAGCGGCGCCACCAGGAGCGGAATCGCGTCGGAGAGCGGCAGCCGCGACCACGGGGCCCCGAAGGCCGGGCACGGTGCCGAGGTTCCGACGCGAAGCCGCAGCGCCGGCAGCGCCTCGACGACCTCGCGCATCGTCTCGGCGACGCCCCGCGCAGCGACGACGATGCGCCACGCGATCGCGCCGGCGGCGACGGCGTCGAGGGCGCCGAGCCACGCGAGGTCTCGTGTCGACCCGATGGCCACGCCGCTCGCGAGCATCGCCGCGCAGCCCGCGAGGCCCACTGCGACGCCCCGGCGCAGACGCCCCTGCTCCGTGGCGAGGAGCGCGGTCAGCGTCGCGTCGTCGGCGGCGGGCGTCGCCGCATCGCGGTAGCTGCGCTGCACATCCGGGTCGCCTTCGCACAGCGCCGCGCCGACGAGCCGCGCCCACCCCGCATCGGACGCGGCGAGCGTCTCGGACAGCACGTCGGCGCGTTGGAGCCCGGGGTCGAGGGCGCTCGCGGCGCGCGCCGTGGACTGCGGGAACCGGAGCCATGCCCACGCGCCCACCGCCACGGCGACGCCGACGTTCTGCGCGAGCACCCACGCGCCGAGGACCGTGGCCGACATGCGTCGCAGTGTCGCGGATGGACCGCGGGTACACCAGCGGGCGGGAGCGTTCGAGTCGTCTACGGGTCGCCGTCGCCGCGCCCGAGGTGCGCCCTTGCCGTCGCGAGGAACCGCGCGCGCGCCATGGCGTGGTCGACGATGGGGCGCGGGTAGTCGACGCCCAGGCGCACGCCCGCGGAGCGCAGCAGCAGCGGCGGGGCCTCGTCGGGGCGGTGCACCCACTTCGAAGGAACGTTCGCGAGCTCCGGCACCCAGCGCTTCACGTAGGCGCCGTCGGGGTCGAAGCGCTCGCCCTGCGCGACGGGGTTGAACACGCGAAACCACGGCTGCGCGTCGCACCCGCACCCCGCGGACCACTGCCAGCCGGCGTCGTTCTGCGCCCAGTCGCCGTCGGTGAGGTGGCGGAGCCAGTGGTCCTCGCCGCGGCGGAAATCGAGGAGCAGGTGCTTCGCGAGGAAGCTCGCGGCGACCATGCGCGCGCGGTTGTGAATGTGCCCCTCGGCGAGAAGCTGCCGCGCCGCCGCGTCGACCACGGGGTAGCCCGTGCGGCCGTGCACCCACGCCTCCCACGCGGCCTCGTCGGTGCGCCACGGAAAGCCCTTCCACGCAGGCTGAAAGGGCTCGTCGAGGAGCTCCGGGTGGTCCCAGAGCGTCGCGTGGGCGAACTCGCGCCAGCACAGCTCGTTGAGGAACGACTGCAGGCCCGTGCCGCCGCCCGCATCGGACGCGGCGGTCCACACGCGACGCGGCGAGAGCGTGCCGAACTTGAGGTCCGCGGAGAGGCGGCTCGTGCCTGCGAGGTCCATGCGGTCGCGGTGCGTGGCGTAGGCGCCGAGGCCGTCGCGAAGGAAGACGCGGAGACGCTCCTCGGCCGCCGTCTCGCCGCCGCGGAGCACGCGGTCGTTGCGCGCGAAGCCCAGCGTCTCGCAGGTCGGCAGCGCCGCGCCGTCGGCGGCCACGTCGTCGGGAACCGCGGGCAACGACGTCGGCGCCGGCCACGGACGCGGGATCGTCACCGTCGCGCGCAGCGCCTTCGCGAAGGGCGTGAAGACCCGGTACGGCGTGCCCGATCCGCTGCGCACGGAGCCCGGCGGCGCCAGCGTCTCGCCGTCGTGCAGGACGAAGCGACGCCCCAGCGCGGCGGACACCTTCGCGTCGCGGGCGCGGCCGAGGGGAGCCGTCCAACGCTGGGCCACGACGCGGTCGGCGCGCCAGCGCTTCGCGAGCGCGGGCACCACGTCGACGCTGCGTCCCGGGACCACCACGAGCCGCGAGCCGAGGGCCGCGAGCGACGCCGCGAGGTCGTGCAGCGCGTCGACGAGGTACTGCATGCGGTGCGCGAGGGGGCGCGCCCGCTCCGGCGCGAAGAAGTGCGGGTCGAGCACGAAGAGCGGGATGACCTCGCCGCTCGCGGCGGCGTCGCGGAGCGGGGCGTGGTCGGCGATGCGGAGGTCCTTGCCGCGGAACCAGACGACGGTGCGCTGCGGGCTCATCGCGCGTGATCGAGCCACACGCGCATCACGAAGGCCACCGCCGCGGCGCACAGGTAGAACCACGCCCGCGACGCGCTGCGCGGCACCGCCGGACCCTTGCGAAGCAGCGCCGCGCCGCCGACGAGGATCCACGCCATGCTCAGCGCGAGGCCCCCGGCGACGACGAGGGCCGCGCGCCCGCGCAGCACGCCCCCGACGGCGTGGGCGGACTGCGCCGCGGTCGCCACCACGGCCAGCGGCGCGACGAGGCAGAGGCACGCCGCGACGCCCACGAGCACGGCCATCGCCAGGCCTCGCAACGGCGGCGGTGCGGGGGTTCCGAGCTCCCGCACGTCGTGGCCCACGGACGACACCGCGAGCCGCGGGCGCGACGCGCTCCACTGCACGGCCACGGCCCCGAGGTACGCCGCCGTGGTGAGCGCCACCACGGCCTGGCCCGGCGCGTCGATGCGGAGGCCCGACCCCTGCGCCGTCGCCGCCGAGGCCGCGAGCGCGAGCGGAAAGAGCACGCCCGACGACAGCGCCGCGCGGGCCGGCGACGTGGTCGAGAGCAACGGCGGAACGAGCGCTCCGAGGGCGGCGACGGCGCACACGGCGGACACCGGGCCCGCGCGTCCGGCGACCACCGGGAGCGCCGCGAGCTGCACCCAGCACGACGCGCCGAGGGCCGGCGTCACGAAGAGTGGGAGGGTGCGAAGGTCCACGGAACGGCTCGGGAGCAACGTAGCAGCTTCCGGCGCCGCGGACGCGCTGCTACCGTGGACCCGCCGTGGTGAACTGTCAGTCCTGTGGGACGCGTTGCGCCGACGACGCGAGGTACTGCGCGTCCTGCGGATTTCCGGTGGTGGCGCCGAAGGGCGGCGGTGATCCGCTCATCGGCCGCAAGGTCGGCGCGGGGTACATCATCCTCGAGTCCGTGGGGTCCGGCGGCATGGGGCGCGTGTACCGCGCGGAGCAGGCGACGCTGGGCAAGACCCTCGCGCTGAAGATGATCCACCCGAACCTCGCGAACGACGAGGCGTCGGTGGCGCGCTTCTACGCCGAGGCGCGCGCGTGCTCGCGGCTCAACCACCCGAACTCGGTGAGCGTGCTCGACTTCGGCCGCACCGAGGACGGGCTGCTCTTCATCGTCATGGAGTTCATCCGTGGCGTCGACCTCGCGAAGCTGGTCTGGGAGAACGGACCGCTGCCGCCGGCGCGCGCCGTGGAGATCGCGCGGCAGGTGCTCGCGGCGCTCTCCGAGGCCCACGACGCGGGGATCATCCACCGCGACATCAAGCCCGAGAACATCCTCGTGGAGCCGCTGCGCACCGGCGACGACTTCGTGAAGGTGGTGGACTTCGGCCTCGCGAAGATCCGCAGCGACACCGGGCCCGGCGTCACGCTGAACAACCACGTCTGCGGCACGCCCGATTTCATGGCGCCGGAGCAGGGCCGCGGGCTCCAGGTCGACGGGCGCAGCGACCTCTACGCCGTCGCCGTGGTGCTCTACCACGCGCTCACCAGCCGCCTGCCCTTCGAGGCCGAGACGCCGGCGCAGGTGATGCTCATGCACGTGAACGACGCGCCGCCGGACCCGCGCACGTTCAACCCCGACCTCCCCGAGTCCGTCGTGCGCGTGCTCCTGCGCGGCATGGAGAAGGACCCGGAGCAGCGCTACCAGACGGCCCTCGAATTCGCCGAGGCGCTGCAGCGCTCCCTGGAGGTGCGGTCGCCGACGGTGCCGCCGGCCGCGTCGCAGGCGCGGTGCCACGCGTGCGGCGCGATGCTGCCGCCGACGCTGAAGTTCTGCGGCGAGTGCGGGGCCAAGGTGCGCCCGCTGGAGGTGGTCGCCGCGATCCCGCTGCCGTCGCCGGGGATGCCGCTGCCGAGCGTGCGTCCGTCCATGGCGGTGCCGCCGCTGGGCGAGCTTCCGTTCCTCGGGCGCGAGGCCGAGCTGAGCTTGATCGCCCTCGCGCACGCCCGCGCCGCCGCGGGAACGCTGGTGTCGCTGCGCGTCGTCGGCGACGACGGATCGGGGCGCAGCCGGCTGGTGCGCACCGTCGCCGAGAACGCACGAAGCTCCGGGGAGCGCGTGGTGCGCACGGGGCCCGATCCCGCGTGGGCGGGCGTGGCGTACTCCGCCGCCGGGCGCGCCATCCGCGAGCTTCTCGGCCTCGGACCGACGGACGATCCTGCGGCGATCCTCGGGCGCGACGGCCTCGACGCCGACCCCGTGGTGCGCGCGGGCATCACCGAGGTCTTCACCGAGGACGGCGCCGTGGACCTCGACCCTGCTGCGCGCAGCGAGGCGGCGGTGCGCCTGATGCTCTACGCGCTGCGCGAGTCGGCGGCGCGATCGCGGGCGCGGCGCGTGTTCCTGGTGTTCGAGCAGGTGCATCGCATGGACGCCGCGACGGTGCGGCTCCTCGCGGGGCTCCTCGCGCGGCCGGTGCCGCTGCCGGTGTTCCTGGTGCTCACGCACGGACCGCGCTTCGACGCTCCGTGGGCGCGCGGCGAGCTGCTGCCGCTCAAGGGCCTCGACGCCGGCGCGGTGGTCTCCATCCTCCAGGACGTGCGCACGCGGCTGTCGGTGGCGGCCATCGACCTGCCGCGCGGCGACGTGCTGCCGCTGCACCTCGAGCAGCTCCTGCGGTGGAGCATCGAGGGCGGCGGCGACGCGCCGAAGACGCTGGTGGACCTCATCTCGTTGCGCAGCGAGCGGCTCTCTCCGCCGGCGCGGCGCACGCTGCAGGCGCTGGCGGTGCTCGGCGAGGCCACGGCCCCGGCGCTCGGCGCGCTCAGCGGCGCACCCTGGGACGACACCGTGCGCGCGGACCTCGTGAACCGCGGGTGGATCACCTTCGGCGGTGCCGCGGGCGAGGAGGTCGCGCGCTGGGCGCACCCGTTCCTTCGCGAGGTCGTCGAGGTGGCGACGCCGGCGCCGCTGCGCAAGGAGATGCACCGCGAGCGGCGCGAGCAGGCCGGCGACGAGCTCCCCCTCGAGGTGCAGGTGCTCCACGCGCTGCAGGGCGAGGAGAGCTTTCAGAGCCTGCTGCTGCTCGAGCGCGTGGGCGACCGCGCGCTGGCCCGCGGCGACGACCACGCCGGGGCGTTCCTGCTGCGTCGCGGCCTCGAGATCGCGCGGCGCGAGCTGTCGCGGGGCGAGATCGACGAGCCCGAGCGGGCCATCGCCATCTTCGCGCGCAAGCTCGGCGAGGCGCTGCTTCGCACGGCGGAATTCACCGAGGCCGAGGGGGTCCTTCGCGAGGGCCTCGGCGTCACCGCGCGCGGCTCCGCGGACTGGCTGCGCATCCACGGCGTGCTCGGTCGTGCGCTGTTCGCGCGAGGGCGGCGCGCCGAAGGTCTGCGCGTCGTCGACACCGCCGTGGCCACGGCGGAGCGCGTGGGGTCGCGGGCCGCGGCGGCGGAGCTGTTGATGCTGCGCGCCGAGCTCGAGACCGTGGAGCGGGCCTTCGTCGACGCGGTGAAGGCCCTCGAGACGGCGGAGTCCATCGTGCGCTCGGGCGGGCGCGGGTCGTCGGAGGCGCCGCGGCGCATGCACGCCGACCTGCTGCTGCGCCTCGCGAAGGCCCGGCGCCTCGCGGGCATCGCCGACCCGTCGGCCCTCGACGAGGCGCGCAACCTCGCGGAGTCCGCCGGGTCCAACGTGGTGCTCGCGCGGTGCGAGGCCGAGGCTGCGGAGCGCGCCGAGTCCGCGGGTGACCGTCGCGGCGCCGCGTCGGCGTGGAAGCGCGCCCTCGGCACCGCGCGCACCGCCGGCGATGCTGCCCTGGAGCTGCACTACTACGAGCGGCTGCGAAGGCTCTCGCGGGGCGACACCGTGGCGTGAGGCGCGAGGTCGGGCA
>CAIMWA010000429.1 GCA_903845045.1 uncultured delta proteobacterium
CGAGGCCGTCGCGCACGCAGGCCAGCAGCGGAAGACGCTCGGCGACGGTGGAACTCCTCCCGAGCAGCGCAGCCACGCGGCGCCGCGGACGGTCGACGCGCAGGCTCACGCTCAGCACGTGCGCGGGCTCCCGGGCCGCCGCCGGCGCCGCCGCGCAGCCGCTCAACACCTCGGCGAGGCGCTCGCGCAACGCAGGCTCGAGGCCGGCGGGTGCGTCGCAGGCCGAGGGCGCGAGGTCCGTCTCCTCGCCGTCGCCGCATCCCGACAGCGACCCTGCGTTCACCCGCACCGGCACCCGCGGACCGGCATCGGCCACCGCCACCGGGCGCGGCGGTGCGACGACCGCTCCCGCATCGGTCGAGGGCGTCGTGGGGGCGTCGGGCTCCGTCGTCGTCGCGGGCGCTTCGGATTCCTCGACGCCGGGCCAGCGCACGGCCTTGGCGCCGCGGTAGCCCACGGCACCGAAGATCACGGCTCCGAGCAGCGCCACGGGCCATCGCGACGCATCGCTCTTCGCGCGGACGATGCGCGGCGTCACGGCCGCTCCTGCTGCTGTTGTTGCTGTTGTTGCTGGTGCTGCTGCCGCCAGCGCTCGATGACCAGCTCCGGGCTGCGCACGCTCTCCATGAGGAACCGCGCTCTTAGCAAACGCGCCTCGGCCTCGCCAAGGTCCCCGGGGCGTCCAGCGGTGACGGCGTGGAGCGCGATGCCCGCGGCGACGGACACGTTGAGGCTCTCGACCATGCCGCGCATGGGCACCGCGAAGGTTCCGGTGCACCGCGCGCGCATGGCCGCGCTCGCGCCCTTGTGCTCGTTGCCGAAGACCAGCGCCACGCGCGGGCGGGCGGCGACGTCGGCGAGGGTGGCGGTGCCGTCCATGTCCGCGAGCCAGAGCTCGAAGCCGCGGTCGCGCAGCCCGTCGGCGAAGGCCACGCCGGCGGGGTGCACGGAGATGTCCATCCAGCGCTCGCAGCCGCGGGTGACTCGCTTGGCGAGGAGCGGGTGCACGCCGCGGTCGACGAGGTGCACCTCGCCGACGCCGTGGGCGTCGCTCGTGCGCAGCACCGCGGCGATGTTGTGCGGATCGATGAGCCCCTCGAGCACGACCACCACCGACGTGAGCCGCGCGCGCGCCACGGCGTCGAGGCGCGCCATGCGCTCGGGCAGCACGATGGCCTGCAGCGCGGCCTCGACCTCGTGGGGATCCCAGGCCGGCGCGTCGGTGCCGTGCAGCGGCCGCAGCTCGGGGTCGGTGCGTCGCATCAGCGCGCGGCGGGACGTGCGGGCGCGGGGTGCGCAGCGGCAGGGTGTGCGGGGGCTGCGGGCGCGGGGTGACGCTCGCGGCGCACGCGGGCGACGGCGGCGGCCTCGTCGGTGATGTGTCCGTTGAACGGCGCGGCGATGGGGCGGCCCGTCTCGCGGATCACCGTCACGAGGCGCGCCGGCGTGAGCGTCGGGTCGAGAGCGAGGAGCTTGCCCGCGAGGTTCGCCACGTTCGGCGACGCCATGGACGTTCCCGACAGCGGCACGTGGTCGCCGTTGGGGATGAGGCTGTCGACCTCGACGCCGTGGTCGAAGACCTGCACGCGCTCGGGGTTGCTGTTGGTGAACGTGGCCCAGTGGCCGAAGCGGTCCACGGCGCCGACGACGAGGAGGTTCGCGTTGCCGACGTTGGCCGCGGGGACCTCGCCGTACTCGACGACGTCGAGGTTGCTGTTGCCCGCGGCGACGACGAAGAGCGTGTCGGGGCAGGCCGTGAACACCCGCTGCCAGTTGGCGCGGCGGCGCTCCTGCACGACGCGGGCGCGGGCGCGCACCTCGTCCTCGGAGTGGTACCGGGAGCGCTCGTGGCGCAGCGAGTCCTCGACGAACTCCTGCTCGAAGCCGAGGCTCGCGTTCACCACGCGCACGTGGTGGTGGTTGATGTACGCGGCGATGGCGTCGATGTTCGCGGCCTCGGCGTCGAGCTCGGCGTCCGTCGGTCCGCGCTCGTGGTAGACGCGGTGCTCGCCGGCCCAGGCGCTGCGGAAGATCGCGAGTCGCGCGTGAGGGTTGCCGCGCAGCATGATGCCCGCGACGTGCGTGCCGTGGGCCCACTCGCCCACCGCGCTCAGGTGCGTGTCGAGGGCCTGCGCAGCGGCGGCATCGGTGACCCCGCGCTGGAGCTCGAGCACGCGCTGCGCCGCCGGCGTCGACGCCATGCCCGCGCGCAGGTCCATCACCCCGCGAAGGAACGGCGCGAAGTCGCGGATGATGTCCGCGCCCGGATCGTAGAAGAGGGCCGTCTGCGCGGGGTCGGGGTCGCTCGCGATGCCCGGTCCGTCGCTGCCCGCGTCGGCGATGAGCTGCGCGCGAAAGAGCTCGGGGTTCGTGCCCACGTCCCACACGGCCACGTTCACGTCGTGGGCGTCGCGCGCGCTGGCGAGGTCGACGTCGTGAAAGTCGAAGTCGGGCTCCGCGGGCTGCCGGTCGAGCTCCGCGCGCACCGCAGCCACCGCCGCCAGAAAGCGCTCACGATTGCGCACGATGCCGGGCAGCACCTCGCTGAAATACAGCACGCCCCGCGCCGTCTCCGGCGAGACCATCTGCTGCTTCGTCTGCTCCACCCGCGCGTCGAGCTGCGCCTGCGTCTGGAACACCTGGAACACCACCGTCGCCGCGCCGAAGCGCGCCCGCGGGAGCTCCCGCAGCACGCCCTCGATGGCCCGCTGCTGCGCCGCGCCATCGTCGCCCGCACGGCGTCGCGCGATCTCCGACAGCAGCGTCGTGCCCGCGAAGGCCATGTTGCGGTTGCGCGCGCGGGTCCGCACGAGGTGCACGAGCCCCGCGGCCTCGTCGAGGGCGTCGTTCGCCAGCGCCACCACCGCGAGGTCCAACAGTCGATCGGTGCGCTTGCCCGAGAGCTCCGGACACGTCTCCGGGTGCGCCACGTACGCGGGGAGCTGGTCCACGGCGAAGCCCGGCTCGCCCTCGGCGGCGAGGCGCTGCAGCACGCTCTGGTGGATCAGCGACGACAACTGCGCGGCGCCGAGGCCC
>CAIMWA010000430.1 GCA_903845045.1 uncultured delta proteobacterium
CGGCGCTCGAAGCGGGGCGCACGCGGCTGCGGCCGGTGATCATGACGGCGCTGGCCATGGTGCTCGGCATGCTCCCCATGGCCATGGGCCTCGGCGAGGCCGGCGAACAGAACGCCCCGCTCGGACGCGCTGTGATCGGAGGACTCCTGGTGGCGACGGTGACGACGCTCTTCGTGGTTCCGGTGGTGTACTCGCTGCTGCGCACGGCCCCGCCGCGTGCGCACGAGCTCGACGTGCAGTTCGCCCGCGAGGCCGGCGAGCACGCGGCCGAGGAGGGCGGCGCGTGAGCGAGCCCGTGGAGACGTCGGCGGCCCCGCGCAGCACCGGCGGCGTGTGGGTGTACGTCATGGGGTTCCTCGTGGTGGCCGGCGCCGTCGGGGGCGTGCGGGCGCTGCGCAACACCCGGCGCGCGCAGGTGCGCGACGAGGGCCACGCGCGCGTCGAGGCCGCCGAGGCAGGACCGCACGCGATGGTGGTCACCGTGGGGCGTTCGCGCACGGACCGCACGCTGCAGCTCCTCGGCGAGGCGCGCGCGTACCGGGAGACCACGCTCTACGGCAAGGTCAGCGGGTACCTTCGATCGATCCGCGTGGAGCGCGGCGACCACGTGCGCGCCGGCGACCTGCTGGCCGTCGTCGAGGCGCCGGAGACGGAGCAGCAGTACGTGTCGGCGGTGGCCGCGGCGGAGAACCGTCGCGAGGTCGCTGATCGCGCGCGACGCCTCGTCGGTCCCGGCATCGTGTCGCAGCAGGACCTCGAGGCGGCGGAGAGCGGCGAACGCCAGGCGGCGACGCAGGTGCGCACCGCCGACCTGCAGCGCGGCTACCGCGAGCTGCGCGCGCCCTTCGCCGGCGTGGTCACGGCGCGCTGGGCCGACCCCGGAGCGCTGGTGCAGAACGCGACGTCGTCGCAGAGCGGGGCGCTTCCCGTCGTGCGCGTCTCGCAGGTCGACCGGCTGCGCGTCTTCGTCTACGTCGACCAGCGCGACGCGGCGCGGGTGCACGCCGGCGTGCCCGTGGAGATCCGCTTCGACGAGCGCCCGGGGGTGAAGCTCGACGCGCAGGTGTCGCGGGTGAGCGGCGCCCTCGACGCGCGGTCGCGCACGCTCCTCGCCGAGATCGACCTCGACAACCGCGACGGCTCCATCACCCCCGGGAGCTTCGTGCAGGTGTCGCTGCGGCTGCAGGTCCCGGCGCTGGCGGAGATTCCGTCGGAGGCGCTGGTGATTCACGGGCTGCGGCCCTTCGTGGCGGTGGTCGGCGACGACCGGCGGCTCACGCTGCGCCCGGTGGAGCTCGCCGACGACGACGGCGCGCGGCTGCGCGTGCTCTCCGGCGTGAACGTGGGCGACCGCCTCGCGATCAACCTCGGCGACGCGGCGCACGACGGCATGCGCATCCAACCCGAACCCGCCCCGGTGCGAGCAGGACCATGACCCCACGCTCTCTCTCGTTGGCGCTCCTCGCCGCCTCGACGGCGGCCTCGGCGCAGACCCCGCCGTCCGCCGAGCACGCGGAACTTCCGCGCGTGGCGCTCTCCGAGGCGGTGCGCCGCGCGGTGTCGCAGAACCCCACGGCGCGCGTGGCCGACGGCGAGGTGCGCCGCGCCGACGCGCTCATCGAGGAGTCGCGGGCGGCGTGGCTCCCGACGGTGTCGGCGAACGCGACGTACCTTCGCCTCGACCACGACCGGGTGCTCAACGGCAACGTGATCTCCGCGGCGGACCAGCTCGCCATGAACCTCACGGTGAGCGTTCCCATCGCAGCGCCGCAGCGCTGGGCGCAGTGGTCGCACACCCGCGACAACGCCGCGACGGCGCGGGCCGGGGCGGTGGAGGCGCGGTGGCAGGTGGCGAGCGCGACGGCGCGGGCGTGGCTCACGGTGCTCGCCCAGCACCGCGGCCTCGAGGTGCTGCAGCGCTCCCGCGACACCGCACGGGCGCACCAGGATTTCGCCCACGCGCGCTTCGCCGGCGGCCTCGGCGGGCGCGTCGACGAGGTGCGCGCGGCGCAGGTGGTGGCGCAGACCGAGGCCCAGCTCAGCGCGTCGCGGTCGGCGCTCACGCGGTCCCGCGAGGCGCTGGGGGTGCTGGTGGCGGCCGACGGTCCTGCGGACGTCGACGAGGCCTCGGTGGTGACGCCGCCGCCCGCCGAGGACGACGCCCTCGGGAGCGTGCTCGCGCAGCGCCCGGACCTACGCACCGCCCGGGCCCGCGTCGACGCGGCGGAGCGGGTGCTGCGCGACAACTGGGTGGACTACCTCCCGTCGCTCGTCGGGGTGTTCCAGCCGTTCTACCAGACCCCGCCGACGCTCACGCAGCCGCTCACCGGGTGGCAGGCGCAGCTCGTCTTGTCGGTGCCGCTCTACGATGGCGGGCTCCGCTACGGAGCCGCACGGGAGCGGCGCGCGCTGGCCGACGAGGCGCGGGCGACCTTCGAGGGGGCGGCGCGGCAGGCGCGAGCCGACGTGCGCGCGGCCTTCGAGGCCATTCGCCGGGCCGACGAGGCGCTGACGTCGGCGCGGTCGTCGTCGGCGCTGGCCACGGAGACGCTGACGCTCACGCAGACGGCCTACCGCGCCGGCGCGGGAACGAACATCGAGGTCATCGACGCCGAGCGCTCGGCCCGCGACGCCGAGAGCGCCGTGGTGGTCGCCGAGGACGCCGCGCGGCAGGCCCGACTCGACGCGCTGCTCGCGGCGGGACGGCTGCCGTGACGCTCAGAAGCTGAACACCGCCCCCGGGTCCGCGGGGAACGGCACGACGACGACGTTGGAGCGCTCGAACACCGACGACCCGCTGTGGTCCGTGACGTTGCGCGCGTCGCCGGCGGTGACGAAGAAGCCCACCCACTCGCCCACCGCGGGCTGGTGGCCCGTCATGCGCCCCCAACGGCTGGCGTCGTAGTACCAGTTCATCGCGTAGCCCGACGGAGGACCGCCGTTGCGCATGAGCCCGCGCCAATACTGGATGCACCCCGACGTGATCCACTGGCCGTCGATGTTCAGCACGATCCAGAGCGTGTACTCGAGGCTGTCGCCGGGCGCGCCGAAGGGAACGTCGGGCCAGCTTCCGGCGCCGTCGCGCTTCGTGAAGTCGATGTAGACGCCGTCGAGGTTCAGGTCGAGGGTGTTGATGCGGGCGGTCTCGGGCCACGACGCGACGTCCGCCGGGGAGTTCAGCACCGACGCGTGCGCGAGGTCGATGGTCGGCCGCGGCCCCGCATCGGCGACGCTCGAGCCGGTGTCCGTCGGAGGTGATCCAGCGTCGCTGTGGGCGGCGCACGACGTCACGACGTTGTGGCTCGCGGTCTGGCCGAACCACGCGACGGACTCGTGCACCATCTGCCAGCGCGTCGCGTAGGTCGCCGGCGTCGTAGGTCCCGTCAGCGGCACGTCGAATTCGTGCGTCGCGCCGGGGGGAACGGTGTCGCCGGCGTTGATCCAGACGCGCGGTTCGCCGGGGTGCAGCGGGTCGGCGTCGCCCACGGCGCCGAGCTTGTAGCCGTCGGCGCGGGACCACGTCGTCGTGCCCGTGTTGCGCACGACCACCGTCGCCATGGTCGTCGCCCCGCAGGACAGCGTGTCCGGAAAGGTCACGCTCACCACCGCCGCGTCGTCGCCGCGCGCGGTGGCGTCCCCCGCGGGGGTCGCATCGAGGCCGGCGTCGGTGCGCGGAACGTCGGGCGCCGCACGGTCGGTGGCGGCGGCGTCGGGCGCGGCGGTGCCGTCGAGGACGAAGACGTCGGCGCCGGCGGCGTCGAAGGGCACCGTGGTGTCGCTGCCCGCATCGCACGCCGCGAGGGCTGCGCACAGCAGCCCGAGCATCGCCGTCGTCGCACGTCCGTTCGCCGTGGTCATGGTTCAGCCCTCCGAAGGGTTCCGAGCGTCGCGGAAAGTTCCGGTGCGGGCAAGGGTGCGTCGCTACGTGACCGTAGGCGTGCGGCACGGCCCGTGCTGACACTCCCCGCCATGGCCCCCATCGCTCGCCTCTGTCCGCTGCTCGCGCTCGTCTTCACCGCGGCCTGCGCGAACCTCGTCACCGCCACCGCCACCGACGCCTCGACGGACGCTGGCACCGACGCCGCGGTGACGCAGGATGTGCCACCGCGCGCGGACGTCTCCCCGGGGTGCACGCTCCCCAATGGCGCGCACTGTCCGACGGGCGCGAGCTGTCCCGCCGGGGACGGTTGCAACCACTGCTCGTGCAGCGCGTCGGGCCTCGTGGCGTGCACCGAGCTGGCGTGCGTGCAGGCGTGCACGTCCGACGCCGACTGTCCCGCGGGGCAGGGCTGCGACGGCCCGCCGGGCTGCGCGGTGCCGTGGCGTTGCGCGCACCTCACCTGCGCGAGCGTCGCCTCGACGTGGTGCGACTGCGGGGGCAACACCTTCACGACGCCGACGGCGTGCGCGCACCGGCCCTACGCGCACGTCGGGGTGTGCGAGACCACGACGATGCCCGACGCGGGCACCTGCGCTCCCGCGGGCGCCGTGTGCCAGACCGGCGATGACTGCTGCGACGGGTGGTGTCCGATCCGGGGCGCGGTGATCAGCGCCTGCGCGACGCCGCCGGCGGGCACCGTTCCGTGCAACGGCGCGCTGTGCAACGCGGCGACGGAGTACTGCGAGCTGACGTACAGCGACGTGCCCACGCCCGACAGCGCGACGTGCCGTCCGTTGCCGGCCTCGTGCGCGGGGACGGCGTCGTGCGGGTGCGCGACGAACCCGTGCGGGGGGTGCGCGGTCCGCGCGGCGGGCGTGCTGACGTTCCGGTGCCCGGGGGGGTGACCGTCGCACCCGGGCGCTGCGCGCCACCCCTCTCCCTTCGACCGCTCGCTGCGCTCGGGTCGGCGGGCGAGGGGGCCGGGGGAGGGAGGTCTTGCCTCGCGGGAAGCGAAGCCGACAGGCACGGTTCGAAGGGCCCGATGCCTCGCCCCCCTCTGGCCACGCCGCGCGGTCGTTCCCTACGATCCAGGCATGAAGCCGAAGAAGCGGGGAAGGGCGACCAAGGGGCGGAGCAAGGCGATGGCGGCGAAGGCCCCGTCGCCCATCGCGCGGCGGGCGCAGGAGGCCCACGACCAGAACGAGGCGAAGCTCGAGACGTGCCTCGCGACGCTGCGCGACCATCTGCGCGAGATCACCGCGCGGTTCTACGACGCGGGCGAGATGCTCGTGACGATCGTCGACGAGAAGCTCTACGCCGTGCGGGGGCACGCGAGCTTCAAGGCGTTGCTGCGCGCCGAAAAGGTGATGTCGCCGGCGCAGGCCGCGAAGCTCGTGCGCATCGTTCGTCGCACGAAGCGCGAGCACGCGCTGCTCCTCGGGCTAGAGCGCACGCACGCGCTGCTCACGCACACCGACGCCACCCCCGAGGACGACTCCGTCGCGTCGCTCATCGAGGAGCGCGCGCTCATCGGCGGCAAGCCGGTCACGGAGGCCTCGACGCGCGAGATCGTCGAGGCGACGCGGGTCGTGCGCGCCGCGGCGGAGCCGACGAAGGAGCAAGCCGCCCGAGCGAAGGCCGAGCGCAGCGTGGCGCGCAAGGTCGCCGCGGCGCTGAAGGCC
>CAIMWA010000431.1 GCA_903845045.1 uncultured delta proteobacterium
CCTAGAGGCACGTGTGCGCTCGCGCCACTAGGCCGGGCTCGCGACATGCGGTCCGTCGGCTGCGCGGCGTCGTCGCCGATGAACGTTACGCGCAGAAACCAAGGATGCAGAAGTTGCTGCAAACGTGGCCGCAGCTTCCGCAGTTGTGCGCGTCGCCCCCAAGGTTCGTGCACCCGCCGTTGCAGCAGGTCTCCAAGATGCCGCAGCGGTGGCCGCAGGCTCCACAGTTGGCGGTGTCGCCGGTCGTGCCGATGCAGCGCCCTCCGCAAACCATCTGTCCCGACGGGCAACCGCACGTTCCGCCGCTGCATCGCTGCCCCGGGACGGAGCACACGGTGCCGCACGCCCCGCAGTTCATCGCATCGGTAGCGCGGTCCACGCAGTGCGCGCCGCAAGAGAACAGGCCCGACGCGCACCCGGCGTCGGCAGGGCCCGCGTCCGTCGCCGCGCCCACGTCCGTCGGCGCCGTCACATCGGTCCGGGGAGCGTCGACGCTCGCGGGCACGTCCACCGCGACGGGAACGTCCACCACGACGGGAACGTCCACCACGACGGGAACGTCCATCGCTGCGGGCGCGTCCACCGTCGGCGCATCGACGGCGGGCACGTCCGCCGGCACGACGTCGAACGCGGCGGCATCGACGGTCGCCGCGTCCTCCGCGGGAACGACGTCCGATGTCACATCGGCGAGCCCACCATCGACCGCGCCGTCCGCGGCATCCAAAGCCCCGGCGTCGCCGTCGTCCGCGGCGGGAACATCCAGCGCGTCGCTCGTTGGCGGCGCATCGACGGCCCCATCGATGGTCATCGATGCGTCGTCCTGGACGACGTCGTCAACGGCGGCGTCGACTGCGAGGGAGGCGTCACCGCTCGGGGCGACGACGAGGCTCGGGTTCTCGAGGCTGCAGGCTCCGGCGAGCGCTGCGGCCGCGAGCAGGACGGCTCGGCGGTGCTTCACGGTCAGCGATGCTACCCCGGATCGGCGTGCGACCACGATGGCGCGGCGTCAATGGTACGTGACGGAGAACAACAGCGCGCCCTGCGGCGTGCTCCACGCGAGGCCCGGCGTCGTTCCGTTGTGGTCGTCGGCGTTCGACTGCCACCCCACCTGCGCCGAGATGCCGAAGCCCCAGGTGCGCCCGACGGCCCACTGCTTGCCGAGGCCGAGGATGAACGCGAAGCCCGCCGACGCGCTCGCCGTCGTGGTGATGCCGGCGCGGATCGACGACGCGCTGAGCAGCCCGACGCCGAGGGAGCCCGTGAAGTAGAGGTTCAGCGGAGCGACGACGTAGGTGAGCCCGCCGCCGAGGCCCCAGGCGAAGACGCTGGCCCCGCTCGTCGCCGCGCTGCCGCTGCCGAGCGCGCTGGTGTAGGCCACCGAGGGGTTGATCGCGGCGCCGCCCCAGAACGTGGCGTGCACCGCGAGGTTCGGGATCGCGTACGCGCCCACGGCGAGGTGGAAGCCCGGCGAGACCCGGCGACGGTCATCGAACTCGAGCTGTCCGACGCGGTGGAGCCGACGTAGCCGACGCCGACGGCGACGCGACCCATGAGGCCGCGGTGCTCGACGTCCTGCGCGCTTGCGAGCGCGGGCACGACGCCGAGGCAAGCGGCGAGCGCGGCACCTCCGAGACGACCTGCCGAGGAGGACGACGACATCGGGCGAGGGATATGGGCCGTCCCGAACGGAAGTCCAGCCCTCGCCGCCGCGCCGCTCATGCCTCGGCGACGCCGAATTCCACGCGTCCGAGCTCGGGGTCGGCGCGGACGACGCACACCGTGAGGGCATCGCCGATGGCGAAGCTGCCGGTGCGGGTCCGCACCTCGCCGCGCAGCGGGTCGGGCTCGCAGGGTCCGTCGGGGAGCGCCTCGAAGGGCACCGTTCCC
>CAIMWA010000432.1 GCA_903845045.1 uncultured delta proteobacterium
CGAGGCCGTCGAAGGGGCGGCCGCGACGGAGCTCTCTTACGAGGATCGGTATGATGCGGCGGCGGCGGCGCTCGAGGCGTCGCGGCACTGGCCGGTGGCTCCGCGGGCAGCGGTGGCGCGGCGGATGCTGGGCTCCCTCGACGCCTTCACCGACGCGTTCACGGCGAGCGCGCAGGGGCTCTTCGAGCGCTACAAGCTGCTGCTGCTCGAGCGGGTGATCGACGCGCTGGCCGACGAGGCGACGTGGTCCGGCGACCGCGTGCGCGGGTGGCTCGACGACGACGAGCAGGCGCTGCGCCGGCGCATCCTGGACGACTGGAGGACCGCATGTGGACGCTGAAGGAGCTCGACGCCGAGATCGACGCGGTGCGCGAGCGCATCAACCGCCACCGCCGGATGCTGGACGAGTATTTCGTGCAGCGCACCGAGGAGATCGACCTCGCGACGGTGTGCGCGTGCGCGCAGGAGCCGCTTTTGTTCGTGGGTCCGCCGGGCACGGCGAAGAGCGACCTGGTGGTGAAGTTCGTCGAGAGCCTCGGCCTCGGCGAGGGCGACTACTTCGAGTACATGCTCACGAAGTTCACGGAGCCCAGCGAGATCCTGGGGCCCATCGACATCGAGCTGCTGAAGCAGGGGCGCTTCGTGCGGCGCACGCGCGGCAAGCTGCCCGAGGCGAAGGTCGCGTTCCTCGACGAGATCTTCAAGTCGAACAGCGCCATCTTGAACACGCTGCTCACCCTCGTGAACGAGCGGAAGTTCTACCAGGACGGCGAGGCCCTCCCGGTGGCGCTGCGCATGCTCTTCGCGGCGACGAACGACATCCCCGAGCAGACCGAGCTCGACGCGCTGGCCGATCGCTTCGTGCTGAAGATCGAGACGCGCCCGGTGCAGCGCGACCACTTCGCCGAGCTCATCGACGCCGGCGTGACCAACGAGTACCACCGCGCGACGCAGCAGCGCCCGTGGGCCCGCGGCGAGGCCTCGCTCGATGACTTCCTCAAGCTCAAGCGCTTCATGGACCTCTCGTTGGGCGAGGGCGGCAGCGACCGCGAGCGGTGGTTCCCGCGGGAGCCCTTCGCCGAGTTCCGCCGCGTGGTGCGCACCCTCGAGGCCGAGGACAAGGTCTTCATCAGCGACCGCAAGCTCGTGAAGCTCTACAAGGTCATTCGCACGCGCGCGTTCCTGTTCCACGGCGGCGCGGTGCGCACCGAGGACCTCTTGCTGCTCGGCTACGCGGGCAACCGCCGCGGCGAGCTCGGCGTCGTGCGCGACAAGGTACGCGCGCTACTGGGGACATAGTTACGTTGTTGCATTCGCGCCGGCCGTGCGAGTGCAACAACGTAACTGTGTCCCCGGTCAGCCTCCCCGATCAGCCCGCGCGCCCGCGAAGCGCTGGAAACACGGTGATTCCAGCGCCCACCACGGCCAGCGAGAGCAGCGTGGCGCGGCCGTTCTCGCGTGCGAAGCCGGCCATCATGGCGAGCGTCACGACGAGGAACGCGCGCTCCGTCCAGGGGTGCCCCGGCGTGCGAAAGGGGCGCGCGAGGCCGGGTTCGCGGCGTCGCAGGCGCAGCGCCGCGAGGGCGCCGAGGGCGTAGAAGGGCCACGCGCCGACGACGAACACCTGGGCCAGCTCGCCGAACCAGCGCACCCGCGCGTAGCCGAGCGCCAACGCCACCGTCACCACCGTCGCGACCGCAGGAACGCCCCGTCGATCCGTGCGTCCGAGGGGCGCGAGGCGCGCGGCGTCGTCGGCGACGGCGGCCACCACGCGCGTGCCCGACACGAGGCCGATGAGGCACCCGCCGAAGGTCGACAGCGCCACCAGCGCGACGAGCACCCGCGCCCCGGCCACGCCCGCGAGCCGCGCGCCGAGCGCCGCCGCGGGAGCCGCCGACGCCGCGAGGCCCGCCGTCGAGAGCGCGCGATGAAAGGCCACCACCACGAGGAGGTACAGCGCCGCCACGACGCCCACGCCGGCCACCAGCGCCCGCGGGAGCGTGCGCCCCGGCTCGCGCACCTCGGCGGCCAGCGACGTCACGTCGATCCACCCGTCGTAGGACCAGAGCACCGCGACGAGGGCCGCGAAGAGCCCCGCGCAGGTCGGCGTCGTCGTCGTCGGCGCGGCGGGTGCGACGCCCGGCGGGAGCGCGAGCGCGGCCACGGCCACCGCCGCGAGGGCCGCCACGCGCAGCGCCGTCACCCCGCTCTGCAGCCGCGCCGCAGGAACGATCCCCAAGAGGTTCACGCCCGCCACCGCGACGATGACGAGGGACTGCAGCGCGGGCACCGAGCGCCCCGTCACCGCCGCGAGGTGCTGCGCCGTCACGCCCGCGAAGAAGGCCACCGACGAGGGCACGAGCACCAGCGTCATGGTCCAGCCGAAGGCGAAGGCGGTGCGCGCGCCGAAGGCCCGTCGCAGGATCGCCGTGAGCCCGCCGCGCTCGGGCAGCGCCGCCCCGGGCTCGGCCACCGCGAGGGCTCCGAGGAGCGACAGCACGGCGCCGGCGATCCACACGGCGAGGGCCGCGCCGAGGCTCCCGGCGTCGCGCGCCACCGACGACGGCGTCGCGAAGATGCCGCTGCCGACCATCGCCCCGACGGTGACCAGCGTCGCGTCGACGGGACCGAGCACCCGCCGCGCCGACGCCGTCCGCTCAGCGGGCTCGATCACGCACGGAGCCGGCGCACGGCGTCGCCGACGTCCTTGCCCTGCACGTTGGCGCCGGTGGTCTTGAGGTGCTTCATCGCCACGCCCGTCGCCTGGCCGTCGTTGGCCGCGGCGCGCACGGCGTCGCGCACGGGCTCGAGGAGCGCCACGATGCCGTCGGCGTCGAGGGTCTTCGGCAGCAGCGCCTCGATCACGACGATCTCCTTGCGGAGCACGTCCTGCTGCACCGGGTCGACGGTGAGCGCGAGGGTCTCGCCGTTGGACTTCACGAGCTTGCGCAGGATGCCCAGCGCGAGCTCGTCGCCCTGGGGCTGCCCCGCGCGCTCCGCGGCCATGGTGATCTCGCCCACGGCCACGCGCAGGATCTCCTTGGTGACGGTGTCGTGGGCCTTCATGGCCGCCATCATCTGGCGCTTGATGTCGTCGAGCAGCATGGGGGGACCGCTACGCCCTGGCCCCCGCGCGCGTCAAGCCAGCACGCCGACGCCGAAGCGCGCGAGCAGCTCCACGACGCGCGTGAGGGGCATGCCCACCACGGCGGTGAAGTCGTCGCCGCGCACCCGCTCGAAGAGCGCGATGCCCAGCGCCTCGACGCGGTAGCTGCCGGCGCAGTCGAGCGGTGCGTCGCGGGCCACGTAGTCGGCGATGGCGGCGTCCGAGAGCGCGCGCATGGTCAGCTCGTGGGTGTCGACGACGGCCTCGGTGCGGTCCGTCGCCGCGTGGTGCACGGCCACCGCGGTGTGCAGCCGGTGCGTGCGCCCCGCCATGGCGCGAAGCTGCGCGCAGGCCCGCTCCACGGTGTGCGGCTTGCCGAGCGCCACGCCGTCGAGATCGCCGATCTGGTCGCTGCCGAGGATCACCGCGTCGGGGTGCGCGCGCCCCAGCGACCGCGCCTTGGCGACGGCGAGGTGCCGCGCCTGGGCGTCCAGCGTGAGGTGCGAAACGAGCTTCTTTTCAGCCTCTTCGTCGAGGTCCGGGGCGAGGCAGCGCACGGCGAGGCCGAGGCGCGCGACGAGCTCCCGGCGGTACCGCGACGTCGACGCGAGGATCACCTCGGGCGCGTCACGCGAGGGGGTCATCGACCTCGACCTCGACGGCGCGCGCGCGGCGGGCGGTGAGCCGCGCCTGCACGTATTCCACGAGCGGACCCACGTAGCCGTCGAAGGGCGGGCACTCGACGCCGCGCGGAATGAGCAGCGCGCGGGCCCCGGCGTCGGCGTAGCGCACGCGCAGCGCGAGGCGGTCGACGAAGGCGCGGGGCGAGCGGGTGAGGCGCTCGAGGCCCGGCGTCGAGAGCAGCGCGCGCGTGATGTTGACGGGAACGATGCCCCGCGGAACGCGCCTTCCCGCCACCTGCGCCACGCGCTCGAAAGCACGCCCCATGGCCGGCGGCGACGGGTCCACGACGTGGAAGGTCCCGCCCGCGGCCCGGGCGTCGCGCGCGAGGGCCACGCCGGCGCGGGCCACGTGGTCGACGGGAACCACCTGCAGCGGAAGGTCGCCGTGCCCCGGCAGCGGCAGGCGGATGTCCACCGGCGAGCTGAGCATCAGCACGATGAAGAGGTACGGACCGTCGAAGAGGTCCATCTCGCCGGTGAGCGAGTCGCCGACCATGGCCGCGCTGCGCACCACGGTCACGGGCAGCGTGTCCATGGCGTACCGCAGCAGCCTCTCGGCGGTGTGCAGCGTCTCCTCGACGGGCGTGCGAAAGCGCTGTCCGACGTCGAGGTCCTCTTCGCGCAGCGTGCCTTCGGCGTCGCCGAGGGCGAGCACCGAGCCGTACGCCACGACGCGGGGCGCGCGGCCGTGGGCGAGGCCTGCGCGGGCGAGCTCGAGCACCTCGCGGGTGCCCTGCACGTTGAGCGACGCGAGGGCCGCCGGCGAGGCCTCGTGGCTCGTCGAATACGCGGCGTGGTGCACCACGTCGACGCGGCGCGAGAGCTCGACGAACTCGTGCCCCGCGAGGCCGAGGTCGATGCTCATCACCGAGCCCTCGAGCACCTCGACGCGGGCCTGCGCGGGTCCGAGCGTGGCCACCCAGCGCCGCGCCTCGTCGACGAAGGTCGGACGCACCAGCAGCGACACCCGGGCGCCCTCGTCGCGCAGCACCTCGAGGGCCACGCGCCGCGCGATGAGCCGCGGAAACCCGGTGACCAGCGCGGTGCTCACATGCGCTCCGGGACCTCGATGCCGAGCAGGTCGAGGCCCTCGCGGAGCACCGTCGCGACGCGGTCGCAGAGCGTGAGCCGGGCGGCGCGGAGCTCGGGTGCGGCGTCCTTCACAGGCAGCTCGCCGTAGAAGCTCGAGAACGCCGTGGCGAGGGCGTAGAGGTAGTCGCAGAGCACGTGCGGACGGGCGGTCTGCGCGACCTCCTGCACCGCGAGGGGGTAGCGCAGCAGCGTGAGCACCAGCGCGCGCTCCGTGGGCTCGAGCGCTCCGACGGGACCCATCGTCGCGCCGGTCTCGGCCACCTTGCGCACCAGCGAGCGGATGCGCGCGTAGGCGTACTGCAGGTACGGCGCGGTGTTGCCTTGCAGCGAGAGGGCCTTGTCCCAGGTGAAGGTGACGAGGGTCTGCCGGTCCTTCGAGAGGTCGTTGTACTTGACGGCGCCGAGGCCCACGACGCGGGCGATGGCGTCGAGCTCGTCGGGCGCGAGGGCGGGGTTGAGCTCCGCGGCCACGGCGCGGGCGCGGCGCTCGGCCTCGTCGAGAAGGTCCTCGAGGGCGATGACGTTGCCGTCGCGGGTCGAGAACGTTCCCTCGGGGAGACGCATCAAGCCGAACCACACGTGCTCGAGGCGCGCGCCGACGCCCATGCGCCGCGCCGTCGCGAAGAGCTGGCGGAAGTGCAGCTGCTGCCGCTCGTCGGTGACGATGAGGATCCGCGACGGGCTCCACGTCGTCATGCGGTAGCGCATGGCGGCGACGTCGGTGGAGCCGTAGAGAAAGCCCCCGTCGGCCTTGCGCAGCAGGAACGGCGGCAGCGCCTCGCCGTCGCGCTCCTTGGTGAAGGTGACGACGACGGCGCCCTGCGAGGGCTCGGCGGTGCCGTCGGCGAGCAGCGCGTCGACGGTGGGCGCGAGCATGTCGTTGTAGAAGCTCTCGCCGAGGGTGACGTCGAAGCTCACGCCGAGGCGCGCGTACATGCGGTCGAACTCGCGCATGGAGACGTCGACGAAGCGCTTCCAGAGGGCCACGTTCTCGGCGTCGCCGGCCTGGAGCTTCACGAGCTCGGCGCGGGCCTCGGCGAGCAGCGGGGCCACGGCGGCGGGGGCGTCGTCGTCGTCGCCGTCCTTCGCGGGGGCGGCGCCGAGGGCTGCGCGCTGGGCCTTCTCCTCGTCGCTGAATTTCACGTAGATGCGAAGGAGTTCCTGCACCGGCTCGCGGGCGAAGGCGGCCTCGTCGAGGTAGCGGCGCCACGCGACGATGAGCTTGCCGAACTGCGTTCCCCAGTCGCCGAGGTGGTTGTCGGAGACGACGGCGTAGCCGACCTTGCGCAGCACGCGCTTGAGCGCCTCGCCGAGGATCGTCGATCGGATGTGCCCGATGTGCATGGGCTTGGCGACGTTGGGCGACGAGTAGTCGAGCACGCGGGTCTGGCCGGCGCCGACGGCGCGGTGCGCGAGGGCATCGTCGAGGTGCGCGGCGATCCAGCCGTCGTGGAGGGTGACGTTGACGAAGCCGGCGCCGGCGATGTCGGCGCGGGCCACGGCGGGGTGCGTCGAGGCCGCGGTCACGAGGACGGCGGCGAGGTCCCGCGGCGGGCGCTTGAGGGCGCGGGCGAGCTGCATGGCGGCGGCGCACTGCAGGTCGGCGCGCTGCGACGGTTCGAAGACGACGTGGGCGGGCACGCCGTCGGCGCCGAAGGCCTCGCGGAGCGCCGCGGCGCCGAGCGCACCGAGGGAGTCGAGCAGGTCGAGCATGGGGGCGCGGAGACTACCATCGTCCCGCGCGGGGCGAAGCGGCGAGGCGCGGGGGTCAGCGCGGGATCTTGCGGGCGTCCTCGACGAACTTGGCGAGGCCGGCGTCGGTGAGCGGGTGCTTGGCGAGCTGCTCGATGACCTTGAAGGGGATCGTGCAGACATCGGCCCCGAGCAGCGCCGAGCGATGGACGTGCACCGGATGGCGCACCGACGCCACGAGCACCTGCGTGGCGAAATCGTAGTTCTGGTAGATCGTGCAGATGTCCTCGATGAGGTTCATCCCGTCCTCGGAGATGTCGTCGAGGCGTCCGACGAAGGGCGAGATGAAGGTGGCGCCGGCCTTGGCGGCGAGCAGCGCCTGGTTCGCCGAGAAGCACAGGGTGACGTTGGTCTTGATGCCCTCGTTGCTGCACGTGCGCGTCGCCCGCAGCCCGTCGAGGGTGAGCGGGAGCTTCACCACGACGTTGCGGTGCACCTTCGCCCAGTCGTGGGCCTCGGCCATCATGCCGTCGTAGTCGGTGGCGAGCACCTCGGCGGAGATGGGGCCGTCGACGACCTCGCAGATCTCCCGCACGACGTCGAGGTACTTGCGCCCGGTCTTGGCGACCAGCGACGGGTTGGTGGTGACGCCGTCGATGAGCCCCATCGCCGCCGCGTCACGAATCTCCTTCAAGTCTGCCGTGTCGATGAAGAACTTCATGGGCGGCGCTGCTCGCACGAAACGGCGGCGGAGGCAACGACGGCGGGGACGCAACGGGCGCACCGGGGACACAGTTACGTTGTTGCATTCGGGCCGCACGGCGGCGCCGAGCCTCGGAATCTGCCACCGCCGATTGCGCCGATGCCCCGCGCGAGACACGCTGGGGCATGCAGCCCGCAACGATGTCGCTCGCCGGGGCTCGCGCCGCCTGGCGGGCCCGGCAGCTCCTCGATGGAACGCAGGGGCAGTCGTTGGTCGAGGTGGTCACTCGCCTCGGCGGGCTCCCGTGCCCCTCGAGCGCGTCGCCGGTGCTCGCCCTCTTCGCGCGCGGCGTGCTCGAGCGTCGCGAACCCCTCGATCGGGCGCTCTTTCGCGACGGAACGCTCGCGCTGGTGCCCGGTCCCCGCGGGCTGCGCTGGGTGGCTGCGGTGGCCGACGCCCCGGCCCTGCGCGCCTTCGCCGTGGCCGAGCACGCCGCCCGCGAGGCCCGCCTCGCCGCCGCCTGCGGGCTCTCGTCCCGGGACCTCATCGACACCCGCGACGCCCTCCGCAACGCCCTCGCGACGCCCCGCACCGTGGGCGAATTGCGCGAGGTCCTGCCCTCCGACGCGCAGCGCTCGTTGGGCGATTCGGGCCGCCGCGCGGGCTGTGCCACCCTCGCGAGCCTCGTGCTGCGGGGCATGTGGTCCGTCGGCGAGGTGACCCGGGAGCCCGCCCGCGCGCGCCTCGACGACGACACCTGGCGCTACCGCCTCGACCCCATGGCCCGCTCCGTCCCCCCGGCCTCGGACGCCGTGAACGCCCTCGCCTCGCGCTTCTTCGCCGCCCACGGACCGGTCTCGCTGCGCACCTTCTCGCTGGCCTTCGGCCTCGCCCCGAGCCGCGCCGCCACGGCCCTGAAGGCCTTGCAGCTGCGCACCGTGCATGTCGAAGGGCTCCCCGGCGACCTGCTGGTGCGCGCCGACGACCCCGGTCCCGAAGCCGTCGAGGGACCGTCCGTGGACCTGCTGCCGGTGCGCGACCCCCTCGTCGACGCGCGCCCCGCCCTCGAAGGCATCTGCGATCCGGCGTGGGTGCGCACCGTGAGCACCCGCGACGCCACGGCGCCCCTGGTGCTCGTCGACGGCGCCGTCGCCGGCACGTGGCACTGGGACCCGGTCGCGAAGCACGTGCGCCTCGACGCGTTGTCCGCCTGGACGCCCGCGCAACGCGAGGCCGTGGAGCTGCGCGCCGAGGCCCTCGGTCGCTTCATCGCGGCGCAGCTCGAGGACCCGGCGCTGCACGTCGTGAAGACCGCGCGCACGGCATCACGAGCGTCCGCGGCCCTCGAGCTCTGACGAGGCGGCTGGGCTGGGCTGGGCTGGGCTGGGCTGGGCTGGGCTCTACGGCCGAGGTGCGCGCCCGCGAATGCAACAACGTAACTGTGTCCCCGGGCGTGTGCGCCCGCGAATGCAACAACGTAACTGTGTCCCCGGGCGGGCCCCGGTCAGAGAATCCGGTGGAAGTACCGCAGGTTCAGCAGCAGCGTGGTCTGCGAGCCGCCGACGATCTCCTGCCGCATGCCGAACTCGGCGCCGAACATCTGGTCGAGGTAGCCGATGCCCGCGGTGATGCTCTGCACGTCGTGGTCGGCGCGGATCATGTCGTACGTGTAGCCGACGCGCAGCGGCACGTGGCTCGCCAGGAACTCCACGCCGCCGGAGAAGCGCCCGCGGGGGCCGCTCGCGAAGCTGGTGAGGTCCCAGACGTTGTCGGCGACGATGGTCAGCGTCTCGATGGGCGCGATGCCGATGCCTCCGCCGATGGAGAGCGGCGACAGCGCCGTGTCGGGGTTGCTCAGCGAGTAGCCCGTCACGCCGAGCATCAGCCAGCGCCACGGCCGCGCCGCGATGCCCACGTCGACGGTGAAGCCCGACCAGCCCACGCCGCGGACGTTGTTCGTCGTGGCCGGTCCGGAGATGTCGAGGTAGCGGCCGGTGACGCCGAGGGTGAGCCCCTCGACGATCTGCATCGCCATCGCGATGCGGAGGTTGTGGCCGCGCGAGTCGCCGTCGAGCAGCGAGTAGTTGTACGCGAGCCCCGCCGCCACCGTGCGCGTCGAGTCGACCACCGCCCCGCCGAAGGACCACAGGCTCTGCGACGGGTCGAAGAGGACGTTCGTGTCGACGTGGTAGACCCGCGCCATGGCCATCGCCGCGGGGTTCACGTAGAGCGCCGACGTGCTCTGCGCGATGGCGTGCGTGCCGCCGCCGAGCGCCAGCGTGCGCGCCGACACCGGGGCCTCGGGCGCGGTCTGCACCTGCCCCGATGCGATCGACGGGACCAGCGCCACCGCAGCGGCGCAGCAGAGGATACGAGCGAGCCGAGAGGACTCCATGGCTGCCGCGGATAGAACGCCCGGAGAGGGGTGTCCACTTCCCGGCAGGTTTTCCACAGGGGTGCGTCGATGTGTGCGGATTACTCGCGCGCCCCCTTCGGCCCACGCGATGCTGCCTCGCAGGACCCTTCGACGACCATGGCAGACGACGCAAAGCAGCTCTGGGACAAGGTCGTCGACGCGCTGCGCAGCCGCGTCAGCGCGCAGATGATCGAGACCGTCATCCGCCCCGTCGAGGCCGTCGACGCCGCGGGGGGCGTGCTCCTGCTCCGCGCCAACGACGAATTCACGCCGCTGCTCATGAGCTCGGCGGTGGTCCCGGCCATCGAGGACCTGCTGCAGCACCTCACCGGCACCCGCTGGGCCGTGCGCTGGGTCGCCCCGAAGCCCGTCGGCCCACCGCAGCCCGCCGCGGCGCGCCTCGCGACCGCCAAGGCAACTCGTCCGTCAGCGCCCGCCCCGACGACGCCGACGCGCCCCGCCCACGCCCGCGCCACGCC